>NZ_JBHJRX010000057.1:27051-59026 GCF_042268605.1 Streptomyces sp. NPDC056296
GGAGGAGTACGGTCACGTTTGTTGTGCCTCATTTGTTGTTCGCTGTTTTTTTTTGTTTTTTTTGTCTTCCTCTCCCCCCTCCCCCCCTCTTCCTTCCCCCCCCCCCCCCCCACGACGGCAGTCACATGCCGAGCATGCGGCGTACGGCATCGGCCGGGTCCACGCCCGGCAGGTAGGCGACGACGAGCACGCCCAGGACGAGCGCGGTGCTAGCGCCGGCCTTGTTGGCCAAGCCCTGGACCGTGGTCGTCGTCGCGTATATCGAGGTCTGACGGCGTCAGACCCTGCGGAGCGGTCCGGGTCCCTGCGCCTGCAGCCGTCCCCTGCAGCACCGGCCGGACACCGGCCCGCGCGGACGGCTCAGCGCCTGATGGCGAACGTCTGCTTGTCGGTTTTGCTATGGCTGATCCGAGTCCTGCCGCATTGTCAGTGAGCGTTTTCCAACCTGGCGGCTGGGGTGGGCGGTTGGGCTGACAGACAGGTAAAGCCCCTGGTAGATGGGTTTTCGACCAAGAAATCCGTCTCCACCAGAGGCTTCGTGTGCTTGTCTACCCGTCCGGCGTCGACGTGTCCAGCTCTGCCCTGCGCTTCCTGTCCGTCAAGATCCGCCAACGCCGACGGGAGCTCGGTACCCGCTGGCGGCGCCTGAGATCCGACGCTCCCCTGGTACCCGGTACTGCGTGAGTAGTCGCCGCCGCAGGTGATGACCCGCAGCTCGGGGCGTGGCGCCGCGCCGTAGAGGCCCTCAGCTGGGCTGTCCAAGCCGAGCGCCTTTCGGGGCCTGGAGTTCAGTCCGGTAGCTGCGTGGGCCAGGTCCTCCCTGGTGTACTTCGACAGGTCTGCACCCTTCGGGAAGTACTGCCTCAGAAGGCCATTCGCCATCGCAGTCCCGTGGGTCGGGTGTTGCGACGATCATTAGAACCCAGGCGTTTCTGGCGGGCTTTCGCATGGGCGAAGCCTGGACTGCGCGTCAAGCGGCTTCGTCGTGCGGGGTGAAGCTGATGGTCAGGTCGGCGCCGAGAGCCTGAGCCAGGCGGCGCAGGAGGGGAAGCGTGGGCACGGTCCCACCGCTTTCGAAGCGGGAGATCTGCGGCTGCTTCACCCCGCACCGCTCGGCCAGCTCGGCCTGGGACAGCCCGAACTCGATGCGCCGGTCGTGGACGAGTTGCCCGAGCTCACGGGCGAGCGAGGAAGGCGGGTGCTGCATAGGTCCTCCCCGTCTCAGGCCGCTGGGGCGACGATGGTGACGGTGGGCTCGTCTCCGCCGGCGAGGTGTACGTCCACCGTGAGGTCCAATGCGCGGGCCAGGCGCATGATGATTGCGATGGGCGGCAGCTCGGTGGCCGTCTCGATGCTTTCGATGTCCTCGACGCCGACGTGCATGCGATCGGCGAGGTCGGCCTCGCTCAGGCCCAGCTGCTTACGCCGGTCGTAGACGGCCTTGCCCAACGTCATGGCGAGGCCGGCCTCTTCGTAGACCCGGTCGTACTCGGGGTCGGCGTCCAGGTGTTCGCCCAGCAGCCGGCGGTGTCGACGGGTCCTCCATTCGCTGTGGTTCATCGGTTCTCCTTGAGGTTGCGGCTGTAGAGGTCGTGCTCGGCGGCGGCTTCGTGCTCTGCCTCGCACAATCGCTGTGCGGCGTGGGCGCGGTCCACTTCAGCCTGCTCGCGCATCTTGGTCTTGCGGAACACGGTGAGCAGCACGACGCGCCGGCCGGGCGCCAGCCCGTAGGTGATCCGCTGGTGGGCATCGCCGAGGCAGAAGCGCAGCTCGCGGAGCTTGCCGCCCAGGTGGCGGGAGTGCGGTTCGTCGAGCGTGGTGGGCTGCTCGGCGAGCAGGTCGGCGACGCGTTCGGCCTGCGTGTAGTGATGGGCGGGAATGTTCTCCAGCCACAGCCGCACCTCCGGCTCGATCTCGATCGAGTACCGCCCACTGTCCATAGCGCCGATGATATATCGCACGGGGGTGACCGCAGCGGAGGCGCGGTAGTCGTCAGCGCACCGGCCAGTCCCCGCCCTCGATCCGGGTGCCGCGTGTCCGTAGCCGGGCCGCGACCGTCGGGGCCGCGACGTACGCCCAGGCGCGCACGGTCGTGCCGTCGCGGTCCCGCACGACGTTCTTGGCCACCCGCTCGTACAGGTTGCGCGGGTCGCCCGGCACGTACTCCTCCAGCAGGTCCAGGGCGGCGAGCAGGTCGTCGTACGCCTCCGGTACCGCGGTGACGAGGTCGCCGCGCACCACGCCGCCCGGCTCCTCGACGGCGTAGGGGTAGCCCGGGCCCTCGTACAGCACGGCGCCGGTGAGGCGGGCCGGTTCCTCGGCGCGGGTGCGGCCGCCGAAGAAGGGGCGGTGGTAGCGGCCGCCGGGGCGCAGCGTGCCGTAGACGAAGAACGGAAGTCGCGGGGTGTCCACGAGGGGTCATCCTCTCCCCTCACGTCTCCCCTCATGCCTCTCATGATCTTCACGGGAGGGTTCTGGACATGACATGTCATGCGCGCTTAAACCTGTGGGGACATCAGCGCCTCCCCCCACGCGCCCCGAAGCGCTCCTCCCCCCAAGGAGTCCGATGAGCCGAATACGGCACGTCCGAGGTTCCCGTCTCGCCACCGCCGGCATCGCCGCTGGTACCGCGACCCTCCTGGTCGCCGCACTCGCCCCCGGCGCCGGCGCGGCCGACCGGCCGACTCCCGCCGCCGCCCTCGACCACGCGGCGGCGGCCCTCGTGGACCACGCCACGCCCCTCGGCCTGACCTCGGCACAGGACACGAAGGCCCGCGACGTCATCGTCGACGAGGACGGCACCCAGCACATCCGCTACGACCGCGCCTACCGCGAACTCCCCGTCCTGGGCGGCGACTTCGTCGTCCACCTCGAACCCGACGGCGACTACCGGGACGCGAACCGCGCGACGAGCGCCCCGGTCTCCCTCCCCACCGTCACCCCGGAGCTGTCGGCCCCCAAGGCCGCCGACCTGGCCGCGAACACGCTGCGCGCCGCCAACCCGGGCGAGCTCCTGAAGAAACTCACCGCCAAGCCGCAGCTGGTCGTCGACGCCCTGCACGGCACCCCGAAGCTGGCCTGGCGCACGAACGCGGCGGCGCTGGACTCCCTCGGCAACCCGGTCGCCCGCACCGTGCTCACCGACGCGCGTACGGGCGCCCGGATCGACGCCTGGGACACCATCGAGTCGGCGTCCGGCGACGGCAAGTCGCTGTACGGCGGCACGGTGCCGCTCCAGACGACGCAGTCGGGATCGTCGTACCAGCTCAAGGACCCGACGCGCGGCAACACTTACACCGGCGACGCGGAGAACCAGACCGACCTGTGCTTCCTCGGCGTCTGCCTGGTCCGGGCGCCCTCGACGCCGTTCACCGACGCCGACAACCACTGGGGCTCGGGCACGTCGGCCGACCGCGCCTCGGCCGCGGTGGACGCGCAGTACGGCACGGACATGACCTGGGACTACTACAAGGACGTCCACGGGCGCAGCGGCATCGCCGGCGACGGCAAGGGCTCGTACAACCGCGTGCACTACGGCAACCGGTACAACAACGCCTTCTGGGACGACAGTTGCTTCTGCATGACGTACGGCGACGGTGACGGGACGACCTTCGGCCCGCTGGTGTCGCTGGACGTCGCCGGGCACGAGATGTCGCACGGGGTGACGTCGGCGACGGCGGCGCTGACGTACTCGGGCGAGTCCGGCGGCCTGAACGAGGCGACCTCCGACATCTTCGGCACGCTGGTGGAGTGGCACGCGGGCAACTCCACCGACGCCGGGGACTACCTGATCGGCGAGAAGGTCGTCCGCTCCGGCTTCGGCCGCGACGCCCTGCGCTACATGGACAAGCCAAGCAGGGACGGCAGTTCGGCCGACTGCTGGAGCACGTCCGTCGGCGACCTCGACGTGCACTACTCCTCCGGGGTCGCCAACCACTTCGCCTATCTGCTCGCCGAGGGCAGCGGAGCGAGGACCGTGGGCGGCGTGGCCTACGACTCGCCCACCTGCGACGGCTCGACGGTGTCCGGGATCGGCCGGGACAAGCTCGGTGACATCTGGTACCGGGCGCTGACAGTGTACATGACCTCGTCCACGGACTACGCGGGCGCCCGCGCGGCCACCCTGAGCGCGGCCGAGGACCTGTACGGCGCTGACAGCACGGAGTACGCCGCGGTGGGCGCGGCGTGGAGCGCGGTGAACGTGGGCTGACCACCCGTCCCCGTCCGCCCCGGCGCCGGCCGGCATCCTCGCCGTGAGGGTGCCGGCCGGCGTCGGGTCAGGCGTCGTACGGGCGCTTCTCCTTCGCCTCCCGCAGGGCGCGCCCCCACCACACCAGCTGGTCCAGCATCGTCTTCGCCGCCGCGTCCGGTCCCGACGGGTCCCTGAGCCCGCCCTCGTCGTCGAACGAGGCGCCCGCGTTGTGGAAGGAGACGGTGTCGCGGACGGTGACGGCGTGCAGCTCGGCGAAGACCTGGCGCAGGTGCTCCGAGGCGCGCAGGCCGCCGGCCAGACCGCCGTAGGAGACGAGGCCGACGGGCTTGGCCCGCCACTCGTTGAAGTGCCAGTCGATGACGTTCTTCAAGCCCGCCGGGAACGAGTGGTTGTACTCGGGGGTGAGCACGACGAACGCGTCGGCGTCCGCCAGTTTCGGGGTGATCTCCGCCAGCGCGGCGGTCGCCTCCGGGGTCGGGGCGAAGTCGTGGGCAGCTCGGTCGCGGCGACGTCCACCACCTCGGGGACCAGGTCGTCGTGGGCCCGGAGGTGGTCGAGGAGCCAGTCGGCGACGACGGGGCCGAAGCGGCCGTGGCGGTTGCTGCCGACGATCAGGGTCACATGGAGCGGAGCGGTCGTTGTGTTCATGTGCGACAGCCTGATACCTCGACTTTGCTTGAGGTCAAGTCGTGGTGTCGGCGGGTCCGTCCTCAAGGCACCGGTCACCCGTTCACACCCGCGCCGCGCACCCTTCGGGATCTTTTCCGGCGCACCCCGCCGCACGCCGGTGACCTGCTGAAACGGCGTCCCGGGTGGGCCCGTCGGGGCCGGGCCCGACACCCGTTCATCCCATTCCCGGCGCATCCTCGGGGAGCGGGGCGCGTCCGGTGCGACTTTCCTCGGTAGGGCAGGGGCCACCGAAGAGCTCAAAGGAGCACCGATGCGACGTACCGCCCGCCTGCTGACCGGTACCGCGCTCGCCGTCGCGGCCGTCGGCCTCGCCGCCCCGGCGCCCGCCTACGCCGGGGAGGCCGCAGCGACCGGTGGTCTGGAGGTGTACCCGTCCTCGGTCGTGCCGGGCGAGCCGGCCACGGTGACCACGGCGGCGTGCGGTGAGGGCGGTTCGGCGGCGGGCGACGCCAGCGCGGTGGGCGCCGGTGCGTTCCCGCTGGCGCCGGGCACCGACGAGGACGAGTCGGTGGGCCGCTTCGAGGTGCCGCCGAGCGCGCAGCCGGGGACGTACGAGATCGTCGCGACCTGTGGCGGGAACGGCCTGCGGGTGACCGGCGACCTGGTGGTCACGCTGACCTCGGCCCGTGAGCAGGTGTATCCCAAAGGAAGCGTGAAGACGGGGGTCGGCGGCGCTCTTGGCCCCGACCCCGTGCAGACCGCGGCCGGTGTGGCGGCTCTGGCCGTCGCCGCCGCGGGCGGTACCTGGCTCCTGCATCGCCGGGCGAGAGGCGACGGGATCTGACGGGCACCCTCCGCTGCCCGTCCGCCGGTACCGCACTTCCCCACCCCCTCCGGGTCCGACGCCCCTCGCGGCCCGGAGGGGGCAGGGGCCTACAGAGGGACCCGCTACCGAGGAACCCGAGGGAGAGGGGACGTCATGCGCAGGGTCGGCAACACCGCGATAGCGGCCGTCACCGCGGTCGCCCTGTGCGCCGGGGCGTGGCTGCTCGTCGGCGGCGCCCAGGCCGAGGCCCCGCCGCAGCCGTCGGCCGCGCAGGCCCGCACCGGGCAGACCGGCGAGGCCGCCGCGGCGCCCGCGCTGCCGCCCTCGCCGCCGGACCGCGTCCGCATCCCGGCGATCGGCGTGGACGCCCCGATGACGGGCCTCGGCCTGACGCCGTCCGGCAGCCTCGACGTGCCGCCCGCCGAGGAGGAGAACCTGGCCGGCTGGTACGAGGCCGGCACCACCCCGGGCGAGACGGGCACCGCGGTCGTCGCCGGGCACGTCGACAACGCCGAGGGCCCCGCCGTCTTCTACCGCCTCGGCGCCCTGGAGAAGGGCGCCACGATCGAGGTCGACCGGCGCGACGGCGGCGTCGCGGTGTTCACGGTCGACGCGGTGGAGGTGTACGCCGCGAAGGACTTCCCCGACGAGAAGGTGTACGGCGCGGCGAACCGGCCCGAGCTGCGCGTCATCACCTGCGGCGGCGACTACTCACGCAGTACCGGCTACCAGGGGAACGTGGTCGTCTTCGCGCACCTCACCGGCGGCCGGTGACGCGTTCAGCACGTTCGCCTTCCCCCACGCGCCGAGCGGCGCCAGCGCCTCGTTGAGGGCGACGCCCCGGGCGGTCAGCGAGTACTCCACGCGCGGCGGCACCTCGGGGTACTCCTCGCGGTGCACGATGCCGGCGGCCTCCAGCTCCCGCAGCTGCGCGGTGAGCACCTTCTCCGTCACGCCGGGCAGCTCCCGGCGCAGGGCCCCGAAGCGGTACGGCCGCTCGTGCAGCGCCCAGAGGATGAGCCCCTTCCATTTCCCGCCGATCACGTCCATCGCCGCGTCGATCCCGCAGATGTACGCCCCCGGCCGCCGCGCCGTCCCGGTCCCAGTCCCCATAACCCGTCTCCCCGTCCTGTCCCTGTCCGCTGCCTGTGTCCGCTGCCTGTGTCCGCCGCCTGGATGCTTCCCCGGGGGTAACCACCCACTTCCAAGTGCGTACTTGAGCGGCGGCCCCCCTCGGCGGAGCCTGATCACCATGACCGACACCACGACCGACACCATCACTGACAAGGCATCCGCTCCCCGTATTCCGCGCACCCCGCTCACCGTGCTCGGCACCGGCGCCATGGGCACCGCACTGGTCCGCGCCTGGCTCGCCGCCGGGCACCCCGTGACCGTCTGGAACCGCACCCCCGCCCGCGCCGAGGCCCTCGCCGCCGACGCTGCGACGGTCGCCGCGAGCGCGGCCGAGGCGGTGGCCGCGAGCCGCCTGGTGATCGCCTGCCTGCTCGACGACGCCTCGGTCGGCGAGGCCCTCGACGGAGCCGACCTGACCGGGCGGGACCTGGTGAACCTCACCACCGGCACGCCCGCCCAGGGCCGCGCCCGCGCCGCGTGGGCGAAGGAGCGCGGGGCCCGCTTCCTGGACGGCGGATCATGGCCGTACCGCCGATGATCGGGGAGGCCGGTTCCGGCGGGTACGTCTTCTACAGCGGCTCCCCCGCCCTGTTCGAGGAGCACCGGGACACCCTCGCCGTCCCGGCCGGTACGCGCTACGTCGGCGAGGACGCGGGCTTCGCGGCGCTGCACGACGTGGCGCTGCTGAGCGCGATGAGCGGGCTGTTCGCGGGCGTCACCCACGCCTTTGCGCTGATCCGCCCGGAGGACATCGCCCCGAAGGAATTCGCGCCGCTGCTCGTCTCCTGGCTCACCGCGATGACGCCGGCCGTGCACCACGTGGCCGAGCAGTTGGAGAGCGGCGACTACACCCTGGGGGTGGTGTCCAACCTCGCGATGCAGGCCGCCGGGAACGCCACGCTGCTGCGCACGGCCGAGGACCAGGGCGTGAGCGCGGAGTTGCTGACGCCGTACATGGAGCTGATGGCCCGCCGTGTCGCCGACGGCCACGGGGCGAGGACGGAACTGGCATGATCGACCTGCTGGACCTGCGCGGGCGAACCGCCTAGGCCACCCACTGCTCATAAGCCAGGTTCGCCACCAGCGCGAAGACGACCGTCAGCAGCACGATCCGGACGAAGCCGCTGCCCTTCTTCAGGGCCGTGTGCGCGCCGAACATGCCGCCGGCGAGGTTGAAGAGCGCCATCAGGGCGGCCAGCTGCCACAGGACGGCGCCCTGCCAGGCGAACGTGGCGAGGGCGCCCGCGTTGGTGCAGCAGTTGACGATCTTCGCGGTGGCGGAGGCGGTCACCAGGTCCAGGTGGAGGACGGCGGTGAGGGCCAGGACCAGGAAGGTCCCCGTGCCCGGGCCGACGAGGCCGTCGTAGAAGCCGATGCCGAGGCCCGCGAGGCCGATCGCGGCGAAGATCCGGCGGCGGGTGACCGGGCCGGTGGCGGGGGCTGTGCCGAAGGCCGGGCGCAGGATCACGAAGGCCGCGACCGCGAGCAGCACCACCATGATGACCGGCTTGAGCACCTCGGTGCTCATCCCGGCCGCGAAGAAGGCCCCGCCCGACGATCCGGCCAGCGCCGCCAGTCCGATGCGGACGGCCGTGCGGACGTCCACGGGCGCCTTGCGGGCGTAGGTCACCGCCGCGCCGGTGGTGCCGACGATGGCGACCGCCTTGTTGGTGCCCAGCGCGTGCGCGGCCGGCGTACCGGCGGGCAGCCCGAGCAGCAGCGCCGGGAGCAGCAGGAGCCCGCCGCCGCCGACCACGGCGTCGATCCAGCCGGCCGCGAGTGCGGCGAGGCAGAGCAGAACGACCGTGGTCAGCGATATGTCGGGCATGATCGCGAGCTTATGGACGGTGTGGATGTGCCGTCCATCGAGATGAGGGACTTCTGAGCTTGCCGACCGGTCGCCGACCGGTCGCCGGCCGGTCGCCGGTCGCCCGCCCGCGTCCCTCACACCCGCCCCCCGCTCCCGCTGAGGGCAGCGTTCCCCGCGGGAAACAGACGCGATGCCACCGGGTAACACCCGCACCGCACGCTCGGTGCCATGACCTCGAATACGCGTGTGGTGGTGATCGGCGCCGGACTCGCGGGCGTGACGCTCGCCCGGCGACTCGGTGAGCTCGGCACGCCCGCGCTGCTGGTCGGCGACGAGGAGCACCGCCCGTACAACCGGGTGCTGCTCGCCGAGGTGCTGGCCGGCCGGTACAGCCCCGAGGTGATCGCCCTGCCGGCGCCCGCCGGACTGCTGCGCGGCCGGGTCACCGGCATCGACCGGGCCGGGCGGACGGTCCGCTGCGCCGACGGCGCTGTGATCGCGTACGACCACCTGGTCCTGGCCACCGGCTCCAACGCCGTACTGCCGCCCCTGCGCGGCCTGTTCACTCCGGACCGTGAACTGCCCGAGGGCGTACACGCCTTCCGCACCATGGACGACTGCCTGGGGCTGTCCAAGGCGGTACGGCACGGGGTGCGGGCGGTCGTCATCGGGGGCGGGCTGCTCGGGGTGTCCGCCGCCCGTGCGCTGGCCGTGCGCGGCGCGCAGGTCGTCCTCGCCCAGCAGTCCGAGCGGCTGATGGAGCGCCAGCTCGACCCGGCCGCGTCCGCGCTCGTGCGGCGGCACCTGGAGGACCTCGGCGTCGAGGTGCACACCGAGTGCCGGGTGCGGGACGTGCGCAGCGTCGGTGGCGCGGTGCGGTCGGTGGAGATGGCCGACGGGTACGCGCTCGGCGCCGACCTGGTCGTCCTCGCGTGCGGGGTCCGGCCGCGCGTCGGCCTCGCGCGGGCGGCGGGACTTGAGGTCGCGAAGGGCGTGGTCGTCGACGACGAGCTGCGCACCTCCGACCCGCACATCCACGCCGTCGGCGACTGCGCCCAGCACGCGGGACGCGTGTACGGACTGGCCGCCCCGGCCCTCGAACAGGCGGGCGCGCTGGCCGAGCTGCTCGCCGGGGACGACACGGCCGCCCGTTACACCGGCACCCGGTCCCTGACCCGGCTCACCCTCACCGGGCCCGGCGGCCCCTTCGGGCCGGACAGCCCCTTCGACCTCGCCGCGTTCGGCGAGACCGACCCCCGTCCCGGCGACGACGTCGTGCAGCTCGCCGACGCCACCCGGGGCACCTACCGCAAGGTCGTCGTCCGCGACGACCGGCTGGTCGGCGGGGTCCTGGTCGGCGAACTCGGCACCGTCGGCGCGCTCGCGCGCGCCTGGGAGGGAGCAGAGCCGCTCCCGTCCGACGGCGGCCCCCTGCTCCACCTGCTCACCAATGACGGAGGCTCCTGATGACCGCCACCCCGGGGCCCGCCCCCACCATCGTGCTCGTCGGCCACGGCATGGTCGGCCAGCGCTTCCTCGAAGCGCTCGCCGAGCGCGGCCTGACCGGCACGCACCGCGTGGTCGTGCTGTGCGAGGAGCCGCGCCCCGCCTACGACCGCGTCCAGCTCACCTCGTACTTCTCGGGCAGGACCCCCGACGACCTGTCGATGACCGACCTGGCCTTCATCGAGGAGCACGGCATCGAGCTGCGCGTCGGCGACCCGGCGGTGACCGTCGACCGGGACGCCCGCAAGGTGACCGCCCGTTCCGGGCTGGTCGTCGAGTACGACGTGCTGGTGCTGGCCACCGGCTCCTACCCCTTCGTCCCGCCGGTCCCCGGCAAGGACGCCGAGGGCTGCTTCGTCTACCGGACGATCGAGGACCTGCTCGCCATCGAGGAGTACGCGAAGAACGCGACGACCGGCGCGGTGGTCGGCGGTGGACTACTCGGTCTGGAGGCGGCGGGGGCGCTCAAGGGCCTCGGACTCACCTCGCACATCGTGGAGTTCGCGCCCCGCCTGATGCCGGTCCAGGTCGACGAGGGCGGCGGCGCGGCGCTGCTGCGCACCATCGAGGGCATGGGCCTGTCCGTCCACACGGGAGTGGGCACGCAGGAGATCCTTACCGGCGAGGACGGCGCCGTCACCGGCATGAAGCTGTCCGACGGTTCCGAACTCGCCACCGACCTCGTGGTGTTCAGCGCCGGTGTCCGCCCCCGCGACCAGCTGGCCCGGGACTGCGGCCTGGCGGTCGGCGAGCGCGGCGGCATCAGCGTCGACGAGCAGTGCCGTACGGTCACCGACGCGCACGTGTTCGCGATCGGCGAGTGCGCCCTGGCGTCCGACGGGCGGGTGTACGGGCTGGTGGCGCCCGGTTACGAGCAGGCCGAGACGGTGGCCGCGACGATCGCCGCCGACGAGGCGTCCTTCACCGGCGCCGACCTGTCCACCAAGCTGAAGCTGCTCGGCGTGGACGTGGCGTCCTTCGGCGACGCGCACGGCACAGCCGAGGACTGCCTGGACGTCGTCTACTCCGACTCCCGCGCGGGCCTCTACAAGAAGCTGGTCGTCGGCCGCGACGGCACGCTGCTCGGCGGCATCCTGGTCGGCGACGCGGAGGCGTACGGCACGCTGCGCGCCTTCACCGGCTCCGTTCCGCCGGTCTCCCCCGAGTCCCTCGTGCTGCCCGCCGGTGCCGGGGCCCCGGCCCAGCTGGGCCCGTCCGCGCTCCCCGACGACGCGGTGATCTGCTCCTGCCACAACGTCACCAAGGGTACGATCCGCGGCGCGGTGACGGAGCACTCCTGCACCACCGTGCCCGAGGTGAAGAAGTGCACCAAGGCCGGCACCGGCTGCGGCTCCTGCGTCAAGGTGCTCGGCCAGCTGGTCACCGCCGAGCTGGAGGCGAGCGGCGTCGAGGTCGACAAGGGCCTGTGCGGCTGCTTCGCGCAGACCCGCGAGGAGCTGTACGAGATCGTCCGCGCCCTGCGGATCACCTCCTACCGGGACCTCCTCGACCGGCACGGCCGCGACGGCGCCCGGGGCGGTGACGGCTGCGAGGTCTGCAAGCCGGCGGTCGGCTCGATCATCGCCTCCCTCGCCCCGGCGATCGGCGCGAGCGGCTATGTCCTGGAAGGCGAGCAGGCCGCCCTCCAGGACACCAACGACCACTTCCTGGCCAACCTCCAGAAGAACGGCTCCTATTCGGTCGTCCCGCGCATCCCCGGCGGCGAGATCGCCCCCGAGAAGCTGATCGTCATCGGCGAGATCGCCCGGGACTTCGGGCTCTACACGAAGATCACCGGCGGTCAGCGCATCGACATGTTCGGCGCCCGCGTCGAGCAGTTGCCGGTGATCTGGGCCCGGCTGGTGGACGCCGGCTTCGAGTCCGGGCACGCGTACGGGAAGTCGCTGCGCACCGTGAAGTCCTGCGTCGGCCAGACCTGGTGCCGTTACGGCGTCCAGGACTCGGTCCGGATGGCGATCGACCTGGAGCTGCGCTACCGGGGGCTCAGGTCCCCGCACAAACTCAAGTCGGCGGTCTCCGGGTGCGCCCGCGAGTGTGCCGAGGCCCAGTCGAAGGACTTCGGCGTGATCGCGACGTCCAACGGCTGGAACCTCTACGTCGGCGGCAACGGCGGCGCCACCCCGCGCCACGCGGACCTGCTCGCCCAGGACCTCTCGGACGCCGAACTGGTCCGCCTGATCGACCGGTTCCTGATGTTCTACATCCGCACCGCCGACAAACTCGAACGCACCTCCACCTGGCTGGAGCGCGTCCCGGGCGGCCTGGACCACGTACGGGACGTCGTCGTGCACGACTCGCTCGGCATCTGCGACGAGCTGGAGTCCCTGATGTCCGCCCACGTCTCGCACTACCGCGACGAATGGGCCGAGACCATCAACGACCCCGAGAAGCTGGCCCGGTTCGTGTCCTTCGTGAACGCCCCCGACACCCCCGACCCGGTCGTGGGCTTCGTGCCCGAGCGCGACCAGATGAAGCCCGACCTGCCGCTGCTGAACATCGGCCTGCGGCGCACCGAGGAAGACCTCGAGAACGACCTCCTGGAAGGAAGCACCCGGCGATGACCCTGGCACCCGAGACGACGGCACCCGAGACGACCGACCTGAAGGTACGACTGCGCCTGACGGACGACTGGTTCACCGCCTGCGACCTCGGCGCCCTGCTCCCGGGCCGGGGCGTCGCGGCCCTGCTGCCGGACGGCGGCCAGGTGGCCCTGTTCCGCGACCGGAACGGCGAGCTGTACGCCATCGACAACCGGGACCCGTTCACCGGCGCGGCGGTCCTCTCCCGCGGCCTGACCGGCACCCACCGGGGCCGCCCGTTCGTCGCCTCCCCGCTGCTCAAGCAGCGCTTCGACCTGGCGACCGGGGTGTGCCTGGACGACGAGGCGGTGCGGGTGGAGACGTACGAGGTCAACTACCTGGCCCTGAAGGACCGGGCTTGCAGGCAGAGTGAGACGTGATGCCGATGCCCCACTGTGGGTTCCTGCGTCCGGAACGGCTAGGCCGTTCTGGGGCGGTTGACTGCGCCCCGCTGCCACACAGCATCGGCCCGGTGGGCGATGTTGCGGGAGCCGTTGTGGTCCGCGTGCAGGATCGTCCCGCAGGACTTGCACACGAACCTCGCTTGGTCGATCCGGTTGGACCGGTGGGTGTGCCAGCAGTTCGAGCACTGGCGGGAGGTGTTGCGCGGGTCCACGTGGACCACGGGCACACCAGCCCGCTTGGCCTTGTACTCAACGAAGGAGCCGAGCTGGGCGAACGCCCACGAGGAAAGCCGTGCCCGCTGGTCTTTCTTGGCCGTAACCCTCTGCCGGATACCGGTCAGGTCTTCCAGACCGATACCCCGGGAGGTGCGTTCAGCGGTGGCGACGAGCTTCTTGGCGATGATGTGGTTGCGCTGGGTGGCGTAGCGGGCCTCCTTGCGCCGCTGGCGCTTGAGGACCCGGGCAGCGGACTTGGTCCGCTTCTTCTGGAGCTTGGACCGCAGGTCCCGCTTGCGCTTCCGGTAGCGGTAGACCTGCCGTCCGGACATGATCTGCCCGTCCGAGGTGGTGGCGATATTGACGATCCCGAGATCCACCCCGAGGAAGCCATCCGGCTCCGACACGGGCGGTTCGGGGATGTCGATGGTCGCGATCAGGAAGAACATGCCGTCGCGCATCACCAGATCGGATTCGCCCTTACGGGAGGCAAGGAGCTTCAACGCCTGGGACGAGCACACGAACGGGATGCCCTTCAGCCGCCCGGCCACCGTCCAGATGCTGACCGTCTGCTGATCGAGGTTCCACGTCAGGATGCGGTCGTCGTACGGCTGAGCCGCCGCCTCCCGAAACCCGATCGGCCTCGACTCGGCCCGCGCCCGGCGCTTGGAGCCCTCCGGGCCGCAGTTCCCCGCCCGCAGGTTGGCCTTCAGCGTCGCGTACGCGTCGCACACCTTCTTCACCGTGCGCACAGCAGCCTGCGCCCCGAGATCGAAGTCGGCCTTGATCCGATGGTACACCGCATCCTGCAACACGTTTCGGCGCTTCAGGTCCTTCGCGAACGCCACCTCGGAGGCTACGTTCGCCGCCCGGTTGCAGGCACGCAGGGTCGCCGCCAACGCGTCCGCATCATGAGCGGACGCAGGCAACAACTTCACCTGCGCGACAATCTTCACACAGAACAACCTACTAGCTTCCGGTCATGGAGGACAAGTTGAGGTACAAGCACGGTCTTTCGCCCCCGGGGGGCGAAACCCCGCCTCCTGCCCCACTACGCGGGATCTTCGATTCCTCCCCGCCCTAAAGGACGGGGCATCCTCGAAGGACACCCGGTGAAGGCAGCGTAGGCCGCGCCGGGCTGTCGGTTTCCTGTCAAACCCGGCCGCCCGGTCGAGTTCGGCGGGGCAGTCGGGTTTCATCGAGTCCCCGCCCTTCTCCCACGGAGGTCGCACCATGACTCGCAACCGTCCCCGCCCGTCCCGGCGCACGGTGCTCGGCGGTGCCGCCGTCGCCGCGTTGACGGTGGCGGCCGCCGGGACCGCCCCTGCCCAGGCCGCCGCCCGCGAGGCGACGTGGCCGACGGAGTTCCCGCTGCCCGACGGCTGGCTGCCCGAGGGCATCACCATCGGGCGCGGGCCCTACGCCTACATGGGTTCGCGCGCCGATGGCGCCGTCTACCGCACCGACCTGCGCACCGGCGAGGGCCGCGTCGTCCACGAGGGCGCCACGGGTCTCGCCGCCATCGGCCTGAAGCTGGACCACGACGGCCTGCTGTACGTCGCCGGGGGCGGCGGCGGAACCGCGCGGATCATCGACTCACGCACCGGCGAGCTGCTGCGCACCCACCGACTCACCGGAGCGACCGGCCACTTCGTCAACGACGTGGTCCTGCTCGGCGACCGCGCCTGGTTCACCGATTCGTACGGTCCCGTCCTGTACGGCGTCCCGCGCGGCCGGCGCGGCGGTGTGCGCGCCCTCCCGCTGACCGGCGACTGGGAGCAGACGCCGGACGTCATCAACGCCAACGGCGTCGTCTCCACCCCCGACGGCCGCGGACTGATCGTCGTCAAGATGACGGCGGGCGAGCTGTACCGCGTCAGCCTCCGGACCGGCCGTGCCACGCGGATCACCCTGGTCGGCGCGGACGACGTCGTCAACGGCGACGGCCTGGTCCGCGTCGGCCGCACGCTGTACGTCGTACAGAACCGGCTCAACCTGGTCAGCGTGTGGGACCTGGACGCGAGGGCGGGCAGGGCGACCCTGCGCCGCACGATCACCGACCCCCGCTTCGACGTCCCGGCCACCGCCGCCCGTTTCGGCGACCGCCTCTATCTGGTCAACGCGCGCTTCACCAGCCCGCAGACGCCCGAGACGACGTTCACGGCGGTGGCGGTGGACCGCTGAGGGGGCGCGCCGCCCAGCCGTCACGGATTGTCCATGGACTGTCAACCGAGCTGTCCTAGGGTCCAAGCCGCACGCTCCCGCCGCCGTCCGGCGGCGGGGCCGGTCATGACCCCCGGAGGCAGCAGTGGAACGTCGTACCCTCCTGCGCACGGCCATCGTCGGCGGCTCGGCCGTCCTCGGCGGAACCCTGTGGCGCGGTGCCGCGTACGCCGCGCCCGCCCAGCCCGGCAGCGGCCCGTACGGGGCGCTCGGCGGGCCCGACGCCAACGGCATCAGGCTGCCCGGCGGCTTCACCAGCAGGGTGATCGCCCGTTCCGGGCAGAAGGTGGCGGGCACCTCGCACACCTGGCACAACGCGCCGGACGGCGGCGCCTGTTACGCGGACGGCGCCGGCTGGATCTACGTCTCCAACTCGGAGATCAACCCCTCCGGCGGCGCGAGCGCGGTGCGGTTCTCGTCCACCGGGGCGGTCACGTCGGCGTACCGCGTGCTGTCCGGCACCCGGCAGAACTGCGCGGGCGGCAGGACCCCGTGGAACACCTGGCTCTCCTGCGAGGAGGTGGACCGCGGCTACGTCTACGAGACCGACCCGTGGGGCGTGAAGGCCGCGGTGCGGCGGGACGTCATGGGCCGCTTCAAGCACGAGGCGGCGGCGGCCGACCCGGACCGCCGGGTCGTGTACCTGACGGAGGACGTGAGCGACGGCTGCTTCTACCGCTTCCGCCCGACGACCTGGGGCGACCTGTCGTCCGGCACGCTGGAGGTGCTGGTCGCCGGGTCGGCCACCAGCGGGCCGGTGACCTGGGCGAGGGTCCCCGACCCGTCCGGCGCCACGGCCACCCGGAGCCAGGTCTCCGGTGCCAAGCGCTTCAACGGCGGCGAGGGCTGCTACTACGCGGACGACACCTGCTGGTTCACGACCAAGGGCGACAACCGCGTCTGGCAGTACAACGCGGCCGCGCAGACCATCGAACTGGCCTACGACGACTCGCTGGTGACGTCCGGCACGGCCCCGCTCAAGGGCGTGGACAACGTCACCGGCAGCTCCTCCGGCGACCTGTTCGTGGCGGAGGACGGCGGCAACATGGAGATCTGCGTGATCACGCCGAGCGACGTGATCGCCCCCTTCCTGCGCATCGACGGCCAGTCCGGATCGGAGATCACGGGCCCGGCGTTCTCGCCCGACGGCACGCGGCTGTACTTCTCCAGCCAGCGGGGGACGAGCGGAAGCTCCTCCGGCGGGATCACGTACGAGGTACGCGGGCCGTTCCGGGCGTAGCGCGGTCCGGCCGCCGTCGCGACGGCCGGGCGTACGCGCTCAGGCCCCCAGCGCCTCGTAGCTGATACCCGTGAGCCGCTCGGAGGCGGCCCACAGCCGCTCCCCCATCGCGTCGTCGGTGGTCCAGGGCGCCCGCCAGGACGGTGCGGGCGCCCCGCGCCACATCGCGAAGGACGGGCCGGTGAAGGAGTCGGAGGGGACACCGGGCGCGGTCGCCGCGTACAGGACGGGCAGCGCGCCCGCCTCGACGGGCTGGGCGACGACCCGGGTGGCGAGCACCATCAGCCGCTCGGCGAGCCGGCGCCCCTCGGCCCGGGGACCGGCGGTATGGAGGTTGGTCTCCGCGTATCCCGGATGGGCGGCGATCGCACGCACGTCCGAGGCGCAGTCCCGTGCCGCGAGCCGCCGCGCCAGTTCGTGGGTGAAGAGCAGGTTGGCGGACTTGGAACGGGCGTAGGCGGTCCAGCGCCCGTACCGCCATACGTTGTTGAGGTCGCGCGGATCGATGTTGGCCAGCGCGTGCAGGAAGCTGGAGACGGTCACGATCCGGGCGCCCGGCGTGGCGAGCAGGGTGGGCAGCAGCAGCCCGGTGAGGGCGAAGTGGCCCAGGTGGTTGACGCCGAACTGGGTCTCGAAGCCGTCCGCTGTCGTCCCGTAGGGCAGCGCCATCACCCCGGCGTTGTTGACGAGGAGATCGACCCGGTCGTACGGCAGCCCGTACGCGAACTCCCGGACCGAGGCCAGGTCCCCGAGGTCCAGCCGCGCCAGTTCCACGGCGGCGTCCGGCACCTCGCCGACGAGGCGCTGAACGGCCTCGCTCCCCCGCGCCTCGCTGCGGCAGGCGAGGACCACGCTCGCCCCCTTGCGCGCCAGTTCCCGGGCCACGACGTAGCCGAGGCCGCTGTTGGCGCCGGTGACGACGGCGACGCGCCCGTCCAGGCCGGGCATGTCGCCCACGTTCCAGCCGGTCATCCGCGGCTCCTTCCCTGGTCCGGACCCCTCTCACCGTACGCGCCCGGCACTCCGGAGCGGAGAGCTACCGTCCGGTCACGTCACGTTCGCGTCACGAGTCCTTCATATCGCCACCACATCTACCGCACCTCAATACCTTCGTCACCTCATATCCGTCCATCCACACCATTCCCGGGACTCTCGATGAACCTGCTCCGCAAGCCCGTCGCCGTGGCCGTCGCCGCGCTGGCCCTGGCCGCCCTGCCGACCGCCGCCCAGGCGCACGAAGGCAACCACCCGTTCAAGAACTGCACCGAGGCGTACGACGCCGGATACTCCAACATCGAGAAGGGTGACGAGCACTACGGCGCGCACCTGGACCGCGACAAGGACGGCGTCGGCTGCGACCGGCCGCCCGCCGACTTCGTGCCCGCCGGCGACAAGGACACCGACGACGGGGCCGGCTCCGGGGACTCCGGGAAGGACGAGAACTCGGGGAACGGCGACGCCGGGGCCGAGGAGGCCGCCGGGCAGCAGGGCACCGACCTGGCGGAGACCGGTGGCGACGACAGCACGCCGTATCTCGCGGCGGGCGGCGCGGCCGTCGTGCTCGCCGGCGGCGGACTGCTGCTGGCCTCGCGCCGGCGCCGGAGCAACGGCGCCGGCTGACGCCGCCCACGGCCTTCGGTGCTCCCTCCGCCGGTGCCCCGTCCGCTCAGCGGCGGGGCGCCGGCGGCTTCAGGCTGAACGCGGCGCTGCTCAGCCGGCGCCGCATGGCCCGCGCCACGGGGCGCTCGACGAACCGCTGCACGACGTACGACAGCGCGACCAGGCCGGCCACCGTGAGCCCGACCACGACCCAGGGGTCGGCGCGGTCGCCGAAGCGGTGCAGTACGTTCACGCCGATGGCGTCGTGCAGCAGGTACAGCGGGAAGGTCAGCGTGCCCGCGACGGTCAGCCCGCGCCAGCGGATGCGGCTGGTCCAGCCGAGGGCGACCGCGGCGATCAGCAGGAAGAAGACCGTGATCACCAGGACCAGCCAGGCGCGCCCCGGCGACCAGGAGTCCCAGTTGAGGCGGCCTCCGTCGGGCGTCAGCAGGTAGTGCAGCGCCACCAGCCACGACATGGCGACGATGCCCCAGAGCAGCGGCGTCGGCCGGTAGCGGTACATGAGGTAGAAGGCCATGCCCGCGATGAAGTACGGGGCTGACGGCGGGTTGACCAGCAGCGTCAGCAGCGGGATGTCGGCACTGGGGGCCAGCACCGCGGCGACCGTCCACAGCCCGCAGTAGATCACCACGCGCTGGTAGGTCAGGCCCTTCCACACCACGACCGCGAAGGTGAGGTAGAAGCAGAGCTCGGGCCAGAGCGTCCAGTAGACGGAGTCGAGGTGCTCCACGCCGAGCGGGGTCTGCAGCATCGTGAGGTTGGCGAACAGCACGCGCGGGTGCGGGTGCCCGAACGGGTTGTCGGCGAAGTAGATCACGCACGCGCTGATCGCGATGGCCGCCCAGTACATCGGGTACAGCCGGGTGACCCGGGAGATGAAGAAGTCGCGGGGCGTGCGTCCCCACGCGCTCATGCAGATGACGAAACCGCTGATCAGGAAGAACAGTTCGACACCGAGCCGGCCGTAGGCGAAGTAGCCGTGGGCCTCGGGGAAGACGTCCCCCACGGGGCGGCCCCAGATGGTCTGCATCGTGGAGGGCACCTGGCCGACGAAGTGGAAGAAGACCACGGCCAGGGCCGCCAGGAACCGCAGCCCGTCCAGCGCCGCGAGCCGGTCCCTGCGGACGGGGGGCCCGGCCTCGGGCACCTTCGCCTCGGCGGCGGCCCGGGGACTCGGCACTCCGGATGCCTGCTCGCCGCCGCGCGTGGCGGCCGTTCCGGCGGTCTCCCTGTGATCCGTCGAGGTCATCCAACCACCGTTCCGGTGTGGGCCGCTGTCCGCTGCCAGGGCTCTCAAACTTCGCTGACAGCTTGCTGCTGCTCACCACACAGGAATTCACACCATCGAACACGTCACAAAGGCACGGCACAAAGGCACGGCACAGAGGCACGGCACAGAGGCACGTCACAAAGGGCGGCACCCTCCGCACAGGGTGCCGCCCTTTCCCGTGGACCGGAGCCGCCGCCGATCGGTGAGGGTGGTCGGGTGACAGACGGCGGCTCCGGGGTCTTCGCCCCGCTCGAAACGGCTAGCGGTGGTCGCTGCCCTTCGACTGCGACGCCGCGCGGCCGGCCTCCAGCCGGGCCACCGGAATCCGGAACGGGGAGCAGGAGACGTAGTCCAGGCCGACCTCGTGGAAGAAGTGGACCGACTCGGGGTCGCCGCCGTGCTCGCCGCAGACGCCGAGCTTCAGGTCGGGGCGGGTGGCGCGGCCGGCCTTCGCGGCGGCGGCGACCAGGGAGCCCACGCCGTCCTTGTCGATCGTCTCGAACGGGGAGACGCCGAAGATGCCCTTCTCCAGGTAGGCCGTGAAGAAGCTGGCCTCGACGTCGTCGCGGCTGAAGCCCCACACGGTCTGGGTCAGGTCGTTGGTGCCGAAGGAGAAGAACTCCGCGGCCTCGGCGATCTGACCGGCCGTCAGCGCGGCGCGCGGCAGCTCGATCATCGTGCCGATGGACAGCTTGAGCTTCGCGCCCGTGGCGGCCTCGACCTCGGCGATGACCTGGTCGGCCTCGTCGCGGACGATCTCCAGCTCCTGGACGGTGCCGACCAGCGGGATCATGATCTCGGCCCGCGGATCGCCCTTGGCCGCCTTGCGCTCGGCCGCGGCCTCGGCGATCGCCCGCACCTGCATGGTGAAAAGGCCGGGGATGACCAGGCCGAGGCGCACACCGCGCAGGCCCAGCATCGGGTTCTGCTCGTGCAGGCGGTGCACGGCCTGGAGCAGGCGCAGCTCGTTCTCGTGCGGCTCCTGGCGGGACTCGGCGAGCGCGACGCGCACCGACAGCTCGGTGATGTCCGGCAGGAACTCGTGCAGCGGCGGGTCGAGAAGGCGGACGGTGACCGGCAGCCCGTCCATCGACTCGAAGAGCTGGACGAAGTCCTGCTTCTGGAGCGGCAGCAGTTCCTTCAAGGACTCCTCGCGCACGGCCTCCGTGTCGGCCAGGATCAGCCGCTCCACCAGCTCGCGCCGGTCGCCGAGGAACATGTGCTCGGTGCGGCACAGGCCGATGCCCTGGGCGCCGAACCGGCGGGCGCGCAGCGCGTCCTCGGCGTTGTCGGCGTTGGCGCGCACCCGCAGCCGGCGCTTGCGGTCGGCGAAGGCCATGATGCGGTGCACGGCCTCGACCAGCTCGTCGGCGTCCTCGGCGCCCGCGTGCATGCGGCCCTCGAAGTACTCGACGACCGGCGACGGCACGACCGGGACCTCACCGAGGTAGACCTTGCCGGAGGAGCCGTCGATGGAGATGACGTCGCCCTCCTCGACGACGTGCCCGCCGGGCACGGTCATCCGGCGGCGCTTGGTGTCGACCTCCAGCTCCTCCGCGCCGCAGACACAGGTCTTGCCCATGCCGCGCGCGACGACGGCCGCGTGGGAGGTCTTGCCGCCGCGCGAGGTCAGGATGCCCTCGGCGGCGATCATGCCGTCCAGGTCGTCGGGGTTGGTCTCGCGGCGGACCAGGATGACCTTCTCGCCCGAGCGGGACCACTTCACCGCGGTGTACGAGTCGAAGACCGCCTTGCCGACCGCCGCGCCCGGCGAGGCCGCGATGCCCCGGCCGACCTTCTCGACCTTGGCGTCGTCGTCGAAGCGGGGGAACATCAGCTGCGCGAGCTGGGCGCCGTTGACCCGCTGGAGGGCCTCCGCCTCGTCGATCAGGCCCTGGTCGACCAGCTGGGTGGCGATGCGGAAGGCGGCGCCCGCCGTGCGCTTGCCGACGCGGGTCTGGAGCATCCACAGCTGGCCGCGCTCGATGGTGAACTCGATGTCGCAGAGGTCCAGGTAGTGGTTCTCCAGCGTCTCCATGATCTGCATCAGCTGGTCGTACGACTTCTTGTCGATCTGCTCCAGCTCCGCCAGCGCGACGGTGTTGCGAATGCCCGCGACGACGTCCTCGCCCTGGGCGTTCTGCAGGTAGTCGCCGTAGACGCCCTGGTGGCCAGAGGCGGGGTCGCGGGTGAAGGCGACGCCGGTGCCGGAGTCCGGGCCCAGGTTGCCGAAGACCATGGAGCAGACGTTGACGGCGGTGCCGAGGTCGTGCGGGATGCGCTCCTGGCGGCGGTAGAGCTTGGCGCGCTCGCCGTTCCAGGAGTCGAAGACGGCCTTGATGGCGAGGTCCATCTGCTCGCGCGGGTCCTGCGGGAAGTCCCGGCCGGCCTCGGTCTTGACGATCTTCTTGAACTTGGTGACCAGCTTCTTGAGGTCGGCCGCCTCCAGCTCGGTGTCGACGCTGACCTTCTTGGCCGCCTTCGCCGCCTCCAGCGCCTCCTCGAAGAGGTCGCCGTCGACGCCGAGGACGGTCTTGCCGAACATCTGGATCAGGCGCCGGTAGGAGTCCCAGGCGAAGCGGTCGTCGCCGGCCTGCTTGGCCAGGCCCTGCACCGACTTGTCGGAGAGGCCGATGTTGAGGACCGTGTCCATCATGCCGGGCATGGAGAACTTGGCTCCGGAGCGGACCGACACGAGGAGGGGGTTGTCGGCCTGGCCGAGCTTCTTGCCCATCTTCGCTTCGAGGGCGTCGAGGTGCGCGCTCACCTCGTCCCGCAGTGCCGCGGGCTCCTCGCCGCTGTCGAGGTAGGTCTTGCAGGCCTCGGTGGTGATGGTGAAGCCGGGAGGGACCGGGAGACCCAGGTTGGTCATCTCGGCGAGGTTGGCGCCCTTGCCGCCGAGGAGGTCCTTGAGGTCCTTGTTGCCCTCGGTGAAGTCGTAAACGAACTTCGCTGCGTTCGTTACCTGGAGATCTTTGTTTTCCGACACGGGTCTCGACTCCTCGAGGACGCGGTGGCTGCCCTGACGGCGAGGAATGTACCCAGATCAAAGGCGCCTGGGTACGTCCACTTGCGCGTCATGCGCCTGTAACCACTCGTCCGCCAGCGGATCGAAAGTCAAGGCTTGGCAAGCTACCGACCACTTGTGTTTTCATTTCTTGAACGAATGGACTCCCGAAAGTGCGACTAGGCGCTCATTCGAGCGCCCTTCTCTACGTTTGAGTTCGATCGATGAACGATCAAGCCATGGCACTCAGTGCCACACTTTGGAGAAGTGGAATCGCCCAAGATCCGCTCATCTGAGCGCTCCCCCTATCAGAGGTGGCGAGAATCACGCTGCCACAGGCCGTCGGATTTCACCATGCGGACGTGATCGCGCCGGGGGTGAACACACCGCTCCCGGCGGACGTACGACAGGACGGCGGGCCCGGCCCCCTCGCCGGGCCCGCCGTCCACCGGGTTACGTACGGAAGGACCTTCGGGTGCCTGTCACCACGCATTTCCGCCGGCCACCGCAGACCGCCGACGCCCCCGACACACCCGAACCCGCCGCGCTCCCGTCCCTCAAGGCCCGCCTGGCCCACTGGCGCGCCTGGCGCACCCGGTACCCGCGCACCGCCCTCGCCGTCCGCCGGACCACCACCGCCGTCGCCGCCGTTCTCGTGCTCGGGGCGCTGCTCCTGCCGAACACCCTCGTCGCCCTGGAGCCGAACCGGTTCGCCCGGATTCCGGCGGAGGCGGTCATCGGGACGGTGCTGCTGCTCTGCCTGCCGCGTGTGCCGCGCCTGGTGCTGGCGGCGCTGTTCGGCGTCGGTCTCGGTGCGCTGACCGTGCTGAACCTGCTCGACATCGGCTTCACCGAGTACCTGGGGCGGGGCTTCAACGTCGTCCTGGACTGGGGCCTGCTCGACGACGCCCGCTCGTACGTGGCGGACTCGATGGGCGGGGCGGCGGCGACCTGGGCCGCGGTGGGCGCGGTGGTGGGAGTGCTGCTCCTGCTGATGCTCATGGCGCTGGCGGCGGTCCGGCTCGGCGAGCTGCTCGCCGCGCACCGGGAGCGGGCAGCGCGGGGCGCGCTGCTGGCGGCCACCGTGTGGATGACGTGCGTGGCGCTGGGCGTGCAGACGTTCGGCGTGCCGGTCGCGACCAGGAGCGCCTCCGGGGCGCTGGAGGCGCAGGCGCACCGGGTGGTGGACACGCTGCGGGACGAGGCGGCGTTCGCGAAGGAGGCGAAGGCCGACCGCTTCGGCGCCACGCCCGGCGCGCAACTGGTGCCGGACCTGCGCGGCAAGGACGTGATCTTCACGTTCATCGAGAGCTACGGCCGCAGCGCCATCGAGGACCCGGTGATGGCACCGGGTGTCGGCCGGACGCTCGACACGAGCACGAAGGCGCTGGCCGAGGCGGGCTACCGGGCGCGCAGCGGCTGGCTGACGTCGGCGACGTACGGGGGCAGCAGCTGGCTCGGCCACTCCACCTTCATGTCGGGCCTGTGGGTCGACAACCAGCAGCGCTACCGCACCGTCACCGCGGGCGACCACCTCACCCTCACCAAGGCGTTCGCGAAGACCGGCGACTGGGACACGGTCGGCGTCATGCCGGGCGTGCAGAAGGCCTGGCCGGAGGCGGAGTGGTACGGCCTCGACAAGGTCTACGACGCGTTCGACGTCGGCTACGAGGGGCCGAAGTTCAGCTGGTCGACCATGCCGGACCAGTACGCGCTGGAGGCCTTCCAGCGCCTGGAGCACGGCAGGGAGCGCGACCGGCCGCTGATGGCGGAGATCATCCTGACCTCCAGCCACCAGCCCTGGGCGCCGCTGCCGGAACTGGTCGGCTGGGACGAGATCGGCGACGGGTCGGTCTTCGACGGCATCGAGGAGTCGGGCGAGAAGGCGGCGGACGTCATCGCCGACTCGGCACGGTCCAAGGAGGCGTACGGCAGGTCGGTCGAGTACTCGGTCACCAGCCTCACCCAGTGGCTGGAGCGCTACGGCACCGACGACACGGTCCTCGTCTTCCTCGGCGACCACGAGCCGATCACGCGCGTGACCGGCGACAAAACGAGCCGGGACGTCCCCGTCTCGATCGTCGCCAAGGACCCGAAGGTGCTCGACGCGATCGCCGACTGGAACTGGACGGAGGGGCTCAAGCCCGCCCAGGACGCCCCGGTGTGGAAGATGAGCTCCTTCCGCGACCGCTTCCTGACGGCGTACGGCTCCGTTCCGCACCCCACGAAGGGCTGATCAGCCGCCGGAGGTGTCCAGTTCCGCCTCGTCGCCGACGCCCGCGCAGTCGTACGGGTCCTTGAGCCAGCCGTCCGGCAGGACCACCCGGTTGTTGCCGGACGTGCGGCCGCGGGGACCGTCGGCGCCGGTGGGCCAGGGCTGGTCGAGGTCGAGTTCGTCGAGGCCGGCGCGCAGCGCCTCCAGGGAGGAGGTGATGGCGAGCCGCTTGCGCATCTCGGAGCCGACCGCGAAGCCCTTGAGGTACCAGGCGACGTGCTTGCGGAAGTCGATGACGCCGCGCGCCTCGTCGCCGATCCACTCGCCGAGCAGGGTGGCGTGCCGGACCATCACGTCGGCGACCTCGCGCAGGGAGGGCCGCACGTAGGCGTCGGTACGCCCCTCGAAGGCGGCCACCAGGTCGGCGAAGAGCCACGGCCGCCCCAGGCAGCCGCGCCCGACCACGACGCCGTCGCAGCCGGTCTCCCGCACCATCCGCAGCGCGTCCTCGGCCGACCAGATGTCGCCGTTGCCGAGTACGGGGATCTCCGGGACGTGCTCCTTCAGGCGGGCGATGGCGTCCCAGTCGGCGGTGCCGCCGTAGTGCTGGGCGGTGGTGCGGCCGTGCAGGGCGATGGAGGTGACGCCCTCCTCGACGGCGATGCGGCCGGCGTCGAGGTAGGTCAGGTGGTCGTCGTCGATGCCCTTGCGCATCTTCATGGTGACGGGCAGGTCACCGGCGCCGCTCACGGCCTCGCGGACGATGGCCCGCAGCAGGTTCCGCTTGTACGGGAGGGCCGAGCCGCCGCCCTTGCGGGTCACCTTGGGTACGGGGCAGCCGAAGTTCAGGTCGATGTGGTCGGCGAGGCCCTCCTCCGCGATCATGCGGACGGCCTTGCCGACGGTCGCGGGGTCGACGCCGTACAGCTGGATCGAGCGCGGCGTCTCGGTCGCGTCGAAGTGGATCAGCTGCATGGTCTTCTCGTTGCGCTCGACCAGCGCCCGGGTGGTGATCATCTCGCTCACGAAGAGCCCCTTGCCACCGCTGAACTCCCTACACAGCGTGCGGAAGGGCGCGTTGGTGATCCCGGCCATCGGCGCCAGCACGACGGGCGGCGCGACGGTGTGCGGGCCGACCTGCAACGGCCGGGCGGTGGTGCTGGGGGCGGGCGTGGTGGGCGTGGACATTCCTCCATTGTCACGTACGCGGGGCGGTGCTCGCCGCGTCGCGGGCCCGAAGATCATGTATCGGTCATTAGTTAACCGCACTATCGAAATGGGCGTACGATGGCGGCCATGCCCGAGCTCACCCACCGCCGACGCCTGCTCGTGCTCGCCATCTGCTGCATGAGCCTGCTGATCGTGAGCATCGACAACACGATCCTCAACGTGGCCCTGCCCTCCATGCAGCGCGATTTCGACGCGAGCACGTCGGGGCTCCAGTGGGCGATCGACGCGTACACGCTGGTGCTGGCCGCGCTGCTGATGCTCGCCGGGTCCACGGCCGACCGGATCGGCCGCAAACGGGTCTTCATGACGGGCCTGGTCGTCTTCACCCTCGGCTCACTGCTGTGCTCGCTGGCGCCCGACCTGTCGTCCCTGGTCGTGTTCCGGATGATGCAGGCGGTGGGCGGTTCGATGCTCAACCCGGTGGCGATGTCGATCATCACCAACACCTTCACCGACCCGCGCGAGCGAGCCCGCGCGATCGGGGTGTGGGGCGCGGTCGTCGGCATATCCATGGCCGCCGGCCCGCTGGTGGGCGGCCTGCTGGTGGAGTCGGTCGGCTGGCGCTCGATCTTCTGGGTCAACCTGCCGGTGGGCCTGGCGGCCCTGCTCCTCACCCTCCGCTACGTCCCCGAGTCCCGCGCACCCAAGGCCCGCCGCCCGGACCCGCTGGGCCAGCTGATGGTGATCGTGCTGTTCGGCTCCCTGACGTACGCGATCATCGAGGCGCCGAACGCCGGGCTCGCGACGGTACTGCCGTTCGCCGCCCTGGCCCTCACCGCGCTGATCGGCCTGCTCTGCTACGAACCCCGCCGCGCCGAACCCCTCATCGACCTGCGCTTCTTCCGCTCGGCGCCGTTCAGCGGAGCCACCGTGATCGCGGTCAGCGCCTTCGCCGCGCTGGGCGGCTTCCTGTTCCTGTCCACGCTGTACCTCCAGAACGTGCGCGGACTGAGCGCCCTGCACGCGGGGTTGTGGATGCTGCCGATGGCCGTGCCGACCTTCCTGTGCGCCCCGCTGTCCGGGCGGCTGGTCGGCACCCGGGGGCCACGGCTGCCGCTGCTGATCGCGGGCGGCGCGCTGACCCTGAGCGGGGTCCTGTTCGCCGCCTTCGAGGCCGAGACGTCCGACGTCACCCTCTTCATCGGCTACGTCCTCTTCGGCGTCGGCTTCGGCTTCGTCAACGCGCCCATCACCAACACCGCGGTCTCGGGCATGCCCCGCGCCCAGGCCGGGGTCGCCGCGGCCGTCGCCTCCACCAGCCGCCAGCTGGGCCAGACCCTGGGCGTGGCGGTGGTCGGCGCGGTGCTGGCGGCGGGCGTGGGCGCGTCGTCGTACCGCGACACCTTCGTCTCCGCCGCCCGCCCCGGCTGGTGGATCCTGGCCGTCTGCGGCCTCGCGGTCCTCCTCCTCGGCGCCGTCACGAACGGCCGCTGGGCCCACCGCACGGCAGAGCGGACGGCGGAGCGCCTGGAGTCACCGGAGGCACGGGAGGCGGCGCGGGCGGGGGCGTGACACCAAGCCCGTACGCACGGGCCGCGCCTTCCTACGACTCGCCGCACATCCAGACGCCGCCCCGCCGGACGCCCCAGGGGCGCGGGGAACTGCGCGCCCAGCCCCCACTCACCCGCAGCCGACACACGACCCCGCTACCCAGGACCCACGCTCACGCCAGGCCGCTGCGCCCCACCGCCGGCAACCGCTCCGCCACCTTCGGCCAGTACTTCACCACCGTCTCCTCCACCCTCGGCAGAGCCCGCTGCCCCGCCAGCGCCAGCGTGATCGCCGCCGCCACGCCCGCCCAGGCGACCGGCCCCAGCGGCGTGCAGCCGAAGAGCTGGCTGGCGCCCGGGGTCTGGACCAGGGCGACCAGCGCGGCCGCGGAGCCGAGGGACGTGACCTGGACCAGGCGGCTGCCCCTGCGGTCGGCCAGGGTCTGGGCGAGCTGGGTACCCACCACGGCGCACAGGGCCATCGTCGTCGAGCGGCGCGCCGTGCCCGGGGTGAAGCGGCCGAACAGCCAGGCCGCGGTCGCGCCGAGTGCCGTCGTCATGGCCCGGTGCCGGATCTGGCGGATCAAGGGCTCGCCCAGCACCGCCGTACCGAGCGGCGCGCCCGCGTCGGCGTCCTCCTGCTCGGGGTCCCCCGTCTCCGTCACCGCCACCGCCATCGCGGGGAACAGGTCGGTGAACAGGTTGACCAGCAGCATCTGACGGGTGGACAGCGGAGCGGAACCGCCGAGGACGGTGCCGAGGATGCCGAAGCCGACCTCGCCCGCGTTGCCGCCGATCAGGATGGCGATGGCGTCGGCGACGCTGTGCCACAGCGCCCGGCCCTCCCGCACCGCCTCCACCAGGACCAGCAGGTCGTCGCCCGTGACGACCAGGTCGGCGGCGTTGCGCGCGGCGGCCGAGCCACGGGCGCTGATGCCGACGCCGATGTCGGCGGCGCGGATGGCGGCGGCGTCGTTGGCGCCGTCGCCGACCATGCCGACGACCCGCCCGGCGTCCCGCAGGGACTCGACGACCTGAAGCTTCTGCTCGGGCGCCACCCGGGCCACGACGTCCGCGTCGCGCAGCATCCGGGAGCGCGCCGTGCGGTCCGCGGCGGCGAGTTCGTCGCCGGTGACCACGACCGCGTCCTCGGGCCAGCCCAGGTCGACGGCGATGGCGTGGGCGGTCTGCGGATGGTCGCCGGTCAGCACCACGGGACGTACGCCCGCCTCGCGCAGCCCGCGCACCAGCGCCGGGGACGTCTCGCGCGCCACGTCGGCCAGCCCCAGCATCCCCGTGAACTCCAGCTTCTCCGGCTCCTGTTCGAGGACGTCGGCCGCCTTCTCGCCCTTGCGCAGGGGCCGGCTGGCCACCGCGATGATGCGCAGTCCGTCGCGGGCCAGCGTCTGCGCCACCTCCGTGGCGTGCGAGGGCAGGTCGGCGCAGGCGGGCAGCACGGTCTCCGGGGCGCCCTTGACCACCAGCACCGGCGCTCCGTCGCCGTCCCGTCCGACGGCGGCGGCGTAGCCGCGCGAGGTCTCGAAGGGCAGGCCCTCCTCCTGCGCCCACGACGGGTCCGGCCCGGCGGCGTCGAGTACGGCCTCGTCGGTGGCGTGGGTGGGCCGGGCACCGTCGCCGTTCAGGCGGGGGCAGGCGCGCGCCGCGACCCGTACGGCGTCGGCCGCGTCCGGGTCGGCCGCCTTGCGGACCGTGCCGTCGGCGCCCGCCACCCGCGACACCCGCAGCTTGTTCTCGGTGAGCGTGCCGGTCTTGTCGAAGCAGATGGTGTCCATGCGGCCCAGCGCCTCCAGCGTGCGCGGGGTGCGCACGAGGACGCCGCGGCGGCTGAGCCTGCGGGCCGCCGCCAGTTGCGCCACCGTCGCCACCAGCGGCAGCCCCTCGGGCACGGCGGCCACCGCCACCGACACACCACCGGCGACGGCCTGCCGGATCGGCGTCCCGCGCAGCAGCGAGAGGCCGGTCACCGCGGCCCCGCCCGCCAGCGTCAGCGGCAGCGCCTTGCGGGTCAGCTCCTGGAGCCTGGCCTGCACTCCGGCCGCCGAGGGCGTACGGGCGGCCAGTGAGACCGCCCGCGCGGCCTCGGTGTGCTCCCCCGTGTCCACGACGACCGCCTGGGCGCGGCCGGCCACCACCGTCGTGCCCTCGAAGACCATGCAGTGCCGCTCGGCCACGGGGGCGTTCGTCACCGGGTCCACGCACTTGTCCACCGGCAGCGACTCGCCGGTCAGCGCGGACTCGTCGACCTCCAGGCCGTCCTCCCACAGCAGCCGGGCGTCGGCGGGCACGACGTCGTCCGCCTTGAGTTCGACGATGTGGCCCGGATGCAGCTTGGCGGCGTCCACGACGAGCGGCTCGACCGACTGGTCGTGCGTCTCCTCCTCGGCGACCCGCGCCTTCTGCTTCTGCTGCGCGAGCAGCCCGGACAGCGCCCGCTCGGCCCGCAGCCGCTGGAAGCCGCCGACCAGCGCGTTCAGGTCGAGCGCGCCGACGACGAGCAGCGCGTCCATGACGGAGCCGAGGATCGCCTCGGCCGCCGAGCCGACCGCCAGCACCGGGGTGAGCGGATCGTCCAGCTCGCCCCGCACGGCCTGCCCCAGTTGCCACGTCCACTTCACCGGGGCCAGAACGGGGACGCGGCCCGCCCGGTCGGCCACCGCGCGCGCCCTGGCCGCCAGTTGCTCGACGAAGGTCGGCTCCGGCTCCTTCTCCCGCTCCAGGCGCTCCCGTACGCCCGCGGGGTCCAGCGTGTGCCAGGCCACCCGCGCCCGGGGGTGCGGGGCGCGGGCCATCGCCACACCGAGCGCGGCACGCGTCCCGGACAGCAGGGCCGCCGCCGCGCTCACGTCGACGGGCGCGTGCCGCAGCCCGGGCAGCGCCGAATAGCCGCCCTTGCCACCGCTCTTGCCCTTCTCCCGCGCCTCGCCGACCGCCACCAGCAGCCCGGACAGCGCGGCCCCGGACCGGGCCAGGGTCTGCGACCGGCGCCCGATCGCGCGGGCCTCCGGCACCGCCCGCAACAGCCGCCACACGTCGGCGAGTCCTTGCGGAGCGATCACGTCCGCGCCCCACGCCACCGGGGCGTCCGCGTCGGCCAGCGCGACGGCCACGTCCCCGCCGAGCAGCCCGGCCGGCACCGTCTCGTCGTCGCCGGGCCGGGGCCGTACGACGGTGATCACGCCGCCCTCGGCGCGCAGTTCGTCCACGACGTCCCTGAGCGGTCGCTCGGCGCTGACGACCTGGTCCGCGAGGCCGGTGAAGTCGGCCAGCGCCGGGTCCTCCACCATCACCACGCGCAGTCCGGCGCGCCGCGCCGCGTCCAGTACGTCCTCGGTCCACGGGTCCGCGCCCGCCTCCGGCGCCCGCAAAGCGCTCGGATGCAGGACGACGGTGGCCGCCATCTCCAGCTGCCGCAGCCGTTCGGGGTCGCGCACGAGCACACCGTTACGCGACAGCGCGGCGCTCAGTACGGCGTGGAAGGCGGCGGGCCCGTAGCGCGCGGCCTTGGGCGAGCCGGCCAGCACCGCCTCGGCGGCCTCGGCCACGTCGTGCTTGACCAGCAGGGTCGCCAACGCGCCCGCCACACTGCCGGTCGAGGCGTGGGCGGCGTAGTCCTGCGCCGGGGAGCTCTGCAGCGGCGGACGCAGGGCGGGGTCGGCGGGCAGGCTGATCCGGCCCGGGGCGCACAGCTGGTCGTGCACGACCTCGAAGGTCGCCGTCCGGGTCACCGCCTCCGCCAGCTGGCAGACGCGAAGCGCCCCGTCCAGCACGAGTGAGGTGGGGCTCTGGCCGGCGCCGTGGACGGCGGCGTTGGCGGCGGCCAGTGCCACGTCCATGGCGTGGGCGCCGAGGCGTTCGCGCAGCCAAGCGCGGAAGGTCGGGTTCTCGCGCAGCAGCGTCGCCACGGCCGTCACCAGGCGGGGCGAGGGCGGCAGCCGCAGGCGCGCGCCGGTCACGGCGGCGGCGATGCCCAGCACGTCGGCCCCGAGGGCCGTGGCCGCGACGCGTACCGAGGCCGGGTCGCCGGGGTGGGCCGGCTCCTCCACCGGATCGGCCGGGCCCCGCTGGTCCACTCGGGTCAGTCCGTGCTGTTCGGCCAGTTCGGTGGCCCGGTCCACCACGCGGTCGGTGAGTGCTTCCTCGGTCGCGGTCACCACCAGCCGGGCGAGACCGGTGTCCCAGTAGGCGAGCAGCACCTCCGGGTGCTCGGCCAGTGCCGCCGCCACCCGGCGCGCCACGCGTTCCGTGCCGCCGGCCCGGCGCACCTGCTCCGTCGCGGCCGGCCTCAGTTCGAGGTGCGCACGGGATCCGGCCCGCCAGTCC
>NZ_JBHJRX010000058.1:0-57443 GCF_042268605.1 Streptomyces sp. NPDC056296
GGTAGATGTCGCAATCCACACCGAACCCAGAAGGCCCTCACCTGTTCAAGCACCCAGCACGCGTGTCACCAACGTCCCGGGACAGCACACCTAGGCGGACTACTGAGAGGGGAGGCGGTCGAAGAGCAGTTGAACCGCGCCTGTCTCCGGGTGGGGCACCCGGTGCGCCCGGACTCCGAAGACGTCGGCCAGCAGGTCGGGCGTGAGAACGTCGTGAGGGGCGCCGGAAGCGACGATCCGCCCGCCCTCGACGACGTGGAGAAGATCGCAGTGGAGGGCGGCCAGGTTGAGGTCGTGCAGTGCCGTGAGCACGGTCAGCCCGCTGTCCCGCACCAGGGAGAGCACCTCCAACTGCTGCGCGATGTCGAGGTGATTGGTGGGCTCGTCCAGCACCAGTACCTGCGGCTGCTGAGCGAGGGCGCGGGCGATCAGGACCCGTTGCTTCTCACCGCCGGAGAGCGTGAGGAAGCCGCGGTGGGCCAGATGGCCGGCGCCGACTCCGTCCAGTGCGGCGGCACACGTCCGCCGGTCCTCGTCGGTCTCGCGGGCCACCGCCCCCTGGTGCGGCAGTCTGCCCATGGCCACGACCTCGGCCACCGTGAAGTCGAACTCCGCGACCACTTCCTGCGGAAGGGCGGCGAGCCGGCGCGCGCTTTCGCGCGCGCTCATGGCCACCAGGTCGTCACCGCCGAGACGTACCGCACCCGCCGTGGGACGCAGGGCCCGGTAGACGCATCGCAACAGGGTCGACTTGCCGCTGCCGTTGGGCCCGACGAGCCCCACGACCTGTCCACTGCCCGCCCGCAGTGAGACGTCCTCCAGCACGCGCGCCCCGGAGATCTCCACTGTGACGGTGTCGATGTCGATCTGCATCACACGCCTCCGAAGGTGTAGGTGCGGCGGCGCATGAGCAGGACGAAGCAGGGCACGCCGATGGCGGCGGTCAGTACGCCCAGCGGCAGCTCGGCCGGGGCGAGCACCACGCGCGACAGGATGTCCACCCAGATCAGCAGCACGGCGCCGGCCAGCGGGGCCACGGCCAGCAGCCTGCGGTGGTCCGCCCCGACCAGCATCCGGGCGGCGTGCGGAACCATCAGGCCCACGAAGCCGATCGCCCCGCTGACCGCGACCACGGCCCCGGTGACGGCGGCTGCGGTGAGGAACAGTTCCTTGCGCAGCCGCCCGGGGTCCACGCCCAGCGCGGCAGCGGTCTCGTCGCCCATGGCGAGGGCGTTCAGGCGCCGGGCCGACCAGCCGAGGTGGACGAGGCCGCCGAGTACCGCGCCCGCGGCGATCGGTACGGAGGACCAGCTCGCGCCGCCCAGACTGCCGAGCAGCCACATCACCGCGGACCGGGCCGCTTCACCGTGTTCGGCGGCGAACACCATGAACGTGGTCACGGCCGAGAACCCGTAGTACAACGCGGTACCGGTCAGCACCAGCCGGAGCGGCGTCAGCCCCCTCGGGGTCCGGGCGATCGCGTACACCAGCGTCATGGCGGCGAGCGCGGAGACGAACGCCGCCGTGGACAGCGCCCAGATACCGAGAGCGCCGAAGGCGCCGAAGATGAGCACGGCGTTGGCTCCGACGGCGGCGCCGGAGGAGATGCCGAGTACGAACGGGTCCGCGAGCGCGTTGCGGACCATGGCCTGTACGGCGACGCCGACGGATGCCAGACCGGCACCGACGACGGCCGCGAGCACGGCGCGGGGGAAGCGGAGTTCCCACACGATGGTGTAGGAGGAGACCTCGTCCGGTGCGATGGCCCCGCCGGTCAGCCCCGCCCAGAGGTAGTGCAGCGCCTCGCTCCACGAGAGCCCCGACGCCCCGATGCCCGCCCCGCAGGCCAGGGAGACGGGGAGCGCGACGCACAGGGCCGTCACGAGCAGGGGCAGCGAGACACGCTGAGGTGGTGGGGGTCCGCCGCTCGTACGTTGGTGCGGTACGACGGGTTTACGGTCGCGGAGCGTGGCCACAGGCGGATCGCTTTCGCCTCGGGCCGTGCACCTGCGTGTTCGAAGGAGCGGGCCCGGGCGCTGGGCGCCGTGCGCAGCACCTCTCGCAGTCCACGGCGATTGACAGGAGCTTCACCACCGCGGGTAATCGGGCTTACGGAACCACCCTGTTCGAGGGCTCCGCCTACCGTTGCGGGTCAGCGCCGGACTTCGACCGGACTTCCCCCGCGAGGCGCTTGCAGCTTAGCGCCTGTCCCACGCCCGCTCTCCACGGGGAAGGCACAGGCGGCTGTGGCCGTCCCCGTCGACAGAGGCGGGGACGGCCACAGGAGGCAGGCGGGGTCAGCCGCGCCAGGTGTCGTTGAGTGTGGTTTTGGTGGAGGTGACGGTCGCGGTGCGGTTGGCGCCGCTTTCCCAGGTCACGTTCCCTGCCTCGTCCTTGCGGATGTACTTGTACTCGAAGGACGTGCCCTCGGGGAGCTCCACGTCCAGTTTCCACACCGGATAGGCGGCCGGGTCGAGCTTGAGGGCGCTGCCCGGGTTCCAGTTGCCCAGTTCCGGCCTGTTGCCGGTCACGTAGATGTTCTGGCCCGGGTTGGTGGAGGCGTTGACGGCGAAGGACACGCCGGAGGTCACCGGGTCGGGGTCGGGAGCGGTGCCACCGTCGCAGTTCCGGGCGTTGACGTGCAGGGCCGCGGCCGTGTGGGCGCCGAGGGTGGCGGTGAACCGGCCGGATCCGTCGACGGTGACACCCTTGCCGGACTGAACGTCGCAGTAGTCGCCGGCGGGCAGCGACGTCTGGAACGTACGGGTCAGCGAGGAGCCCTCGTGGTTGATGGCGACGTACGCCTTGGAGCCGCGCCCGAAGGCGATCCGGTCGCCGCCGTTGTCCCACCAGTCGGTCACCGACTGGCCGCGGGCGGCGTTGCGGAAGCCGACCATGGAGGAGATCTCGCGCCAGGCGTGCTGGCACTTCCAGCCGTCGCTGTAGCAGGCGTTCACCTGGCCGCCGCTCGGCGGGCCCGCGTCGCGGTCGGAGAACTCGTAGCCGGAGTGGACGTCGGGGTTGCCGTACGGCCAGGCCAGCATGAAGACGTTGGCCAGGGTGTAGTTGGCGCCGTCCTTGTAGCTGAGGGTCTCGCCGTTGCGTTCGGTGTCGTGGTTGGCGACGAAGACGTTGGACTTGTCCGAGGGCATGTGGCCCCAGGCTTCGCCGAAGTTCTTCAGGTACGCGAGGTTCTCGCCGTTGAAGACGCGCTTGAGGTCGCGTCCGTAGCGGAATTCCTGGACGTCGCCGCTGCCGAGGTACTCGGTCGGGGAGACGGCCTCGCCGGCACCGTGGATGGCCTCGTGCTTCCAGTACACGTTCGGGTTGCTGAGGCGGGACTTGATGTCGGCCAGGTCTCCGGCGGCCATGTGCTTGGCCGCGTCGATCCGGAAGCCGTCGACGCCGAGTGACAGCAGGTCGTTGAGGTAGCCGGCGATCCTGCCCCGGACGTAGTCCTCGCCGGTGTCCAGGTCCGCGAGCCCGACCAGCTCGCACTCCTGGACGTTGAAGCGGTTGCGGTAGTCGTTGATCTGCGAGGTGCAGTTGTCGAAGTCGGGCGCCGAGTAGATGCCCGGATAGTTGTACTTGGTGTACGACGAGCCGCCGGTTCCGGTGCCGTTCCCGGCCGACATATGGTTGATGACCGAGTCGGCGACGACCTTCACACCCGCCGCGTGACACGTGTCGACCATGCTCTTGAACTGTCCGCGGTCACCGAGGCGGCCCGCGATCTTGTAGCTGACCGGCTGGTAGGAGGTCCACCACTGCCCGCCCTGGATGTGCTCCTGAGGCGGGGAGACCTGGACGAAGCCGTAGCCGGCCGGGCCGAGGGTGTCGGTGCACGCCTTGGCGACCGAACTGAACTTCCATTCGAACATCACCGCGGTGACGTCCTTGTCGCCGGGCGGGGAAGCCTGCGCCGGTACCGCGGTGGTGAGGAGGCTGCCGGCCACGCCGGCGGTGAGTGCAAGTGCTGCGGCGGTGTTTCTTCGCGCTCTGCTGATGCTCCTGTGCATGGAGTCTCCCGTGTGAGGATGCGGGTGTCCTGGATGCCGATCGATGGCTGACTGGGGAGTCGGCGCACCCTTGCAATACATTTCTGCAAGATGACTGCAAGGTGTTGCGGTCGTGACCGTAAGGGCACTGTTCTGTACCGGTCAAGGCTTTGAACGAGGCCGACTGCCGGGACGTGACGTGGCGTCATTTCTGCAACTTTCCGGTTCTTCTTGCAGCACGGGAACGTTCGCGCCTCCCCGCACCGGAACCCGATCCACCTGGTGCGGCGTCCTGACGAGCAAGGACGAGTGGACGGGAACGATGGTCGAACGAACGGAAACGCGGGGCAGGTCGGTGTGGGCGCGGGGGCGAGTGCTCGCCGGGGCGGCGGTGCTGACGGCCGCCCTGCTGGTGCTCCACGGGGTGGTCCCCAATGCGGTGGGCGGGCTGGGCAGTCTGCTGGAATCGTTCCTGCCGTGGCTCGGCCTGGTGATCGTGGTGCTGCTCCTCCTCGCGCTGCTGCGCCGCTCGGCCGTCGCGCTGGTGGCGCTGCTCCTGCCGCTGGCTGCCTGGACGTACCTCTTCGGCGGACTGCTCCTGCCCGCGCCGGAGCCCGGCGCCGCCGACCTGGTCGTGGTGCAGCACAACGTCAGCGACGAGAACACCGACCCCGCGGGCACGGCCCGTGCACTGGCCGATGCCGGGCCCGACCTCATCGCGCTCCAGGAGCTGGTGCCGCCGGCACTGGACGTGTACGAGAAGACTCTCGCCGCGGAGTACCCGTACCGGACGGTTCAGGGCACGGTCGGACTCTGGTCGAGGCATCCGCTCACCGGTGCCCGGCCGCTCGACATCAAGCCCCGGGGCATCACGGAGGAGTGGAACCGCGGACTGCGGTCCTCGGTGCACACGCCGCACGGTGAGATCGCCGTGTACGTCGCGCACCTGCCCTCGGTCCGCGTCCGGGCGAGCGGCCTCGCGTCGTCCTGGCGGGACGAGAGCGCCGGCCTGCTGGGCGACGCCGTCGCGGCCGAGCGACTGAGCCGGATCGTCCTGCTGGGCGACCTCAACGGCACGGTCGACGACCGCGCGCTGGATCCGCTGACGACGCACCTGAACGTGGCCGAGCGGGGCCTCGCGCTCAGCTTCCCCGCCACCTTCCCGGTGGCCCGGATCGACCAGGTCATGGCCCGCTCCGCGACCGTCGGCCACATCCGCACCCTCCCCGCCACCGGAAGCGATCACCTTCCGGTCGTCGCCCGGGTCAGGGTGGACTGAAAGGGGCATACGCTGCACAGTCGGAGCAAACATCCCAATGCGTCTGGAGAGCAAGCCGCTTACGGAGCTTGCGTTAGCCTTGCGGATGTGACGCGACGACTTGCCCAGGTGGCCAAGAAGGTTGGGGTCAGCGAGGCCACGGTCAGCCGGGTGCTCAATGGCAAGCCCGGTGTTTCCGAGGCGACCCGGCAGTCGGTGCTGAGTGCGTTGGATGTTCTCGGGTACGAGCGGCCGACGCAGTTGCGGGGTGAGCGCGCGCGGCTGGTGGGGCTGGTGCTGCCGGAGTTGCAGAACCCGATCTTCCCCGCCTTCGCCGAGGTCATCGGCGGTGCCCTGGCCCAGCAGGGGCTGACGCCGGTGCTGTGCACCCAGACCAAGGGCGGCGTCTCCGAGGCCGACTACGTCGAGCTGCTGCTGCAGCAGCAGGTGTCGGGTGTCGTCTTCGCGGGCGGGTTGTTCGCCCAGGCCGACGCCCCGCACGACCATTACCGGCTGCTCGCGGAACGCAACATCCCGGTGGTGCTGATCAACGCCTCCATCGAGAACCTCCACTTCCCGTGCATCGCGTGCGACGACGCCGTGGCCGTCGAGCAGTCCTGGCGACACCTCGCGTCCCTCGGTCACGAGCGCATCGGCCTGGTGCTCGGCCCCTCCGACCACATCCCCTCCCGCAGGAAGCTGGCCGCCGCCCGGCAAGCGGCCGAGGCCATGCACACGGAACTTCCCGAGGAGTTCGTCGAGCGGGCCATGTTCTCCCTGGAAGGCGGCCAGGCAGCCGCCTCACGCCTGCTGGAACGCGGAGTCACCGGCATCATCTGCGCCAGCGACCCCCTCGCCCTCGGCGCCGTCCGCGCCGCCCGCCGACGCGGACTCCACGTCCCCCACGACATCTCCGTCGTCGGCTACGACGACTCCGCCTTCATGACCTGCACCGAACCCCCGCTCACCACCGTCCGCCAGCCCATCGAGGCCATGGGACGCGCCGCCGTCGACCTCCTCTGCGCACAGATCCAGGGCACCGAAGTCCCCCACGGCGAGCTGCTCTTCGAACCCGAACTCGTCGTCCGCGGCTCCACCGCACAGGCATCCGCCAAGTAGCAGGACGACGCCCACCCCGGCTCCCTGGCCGCAAGCATCTTGCGGGAAATGGCAGTGGCTTGCGGCTACCCGACGTAGCCCGTGAAAGCCCCTGATCCGGGGCATCAACCGGGGATCTCCCGGTCATCACAGAGAACACTCCGCTGCGCACGGCGCTGAGATCGCCCTGCCTTTCCTGTGGACGACTCGACAGTTCTCTGCAACTCTCTGAGCGCTCAACGTAAATGACGGAGAACATTGAGTGTCTACCTGATGAGCGCATCCGACTGAGCCGTGCCTCGTGGCCATGCGGCGCGAGGCGGAGATCGGGGACAGAACAGATGAGAAACCGGAACTGGAGATCACGTGCCCTGTGCACCGTGGTCGCGACCAGTCTCCTGGCGTTGGGAGGACCGCTGCTGTCGGCCACGGCAGCGGGTGGCCCCAACATCGCCGTGGGAGACGCCACGGCGGCGAGCAGCTCGCACGGCGAGTACGGCGCCGCCAACATCACCGACGGCAACCAGGGTTCGTACTGGCAGAGCGGCGGCGGCAGCCTGCCCCAGTGGGTGCAGACCGACCTCGGTGCCACCGAGCGGATCGACGAGGTCGTCCTGAGACTGCCCGCCGGCTGGGAGCGACGCGACCAGACGCTCTCGGTACAGGGCAGCGCCGACGGCACGAGCTTCAGCACACTGAAGAGTTCCGCCACCTACGCCTTCAGCCCGGGGTCGGGCAACACGGTCACCGTGAGCTTCCCCGCCACTCGGACGCGGTTCGTGCGGATCGATGTCACGGCGAACACCGGGTGGCAGGCGGCCCAGCTCTCCGAGCTCGAAGTGCACGCGGCCGGGGAGGCGTCCACGAACCTCGCCGCCGGCCGCCGGCTGACGGCAAGCAGCTCCACGGGGGCGTACACGCCCGGGAACGGAAACGACGGCAACAAGGCCACCTACTGGGAGAGTTCCAACAACGACCTGCCCCAGTGGCTCCAGGCCGACCTCGGCTCGTCCCGGCGGATCGACCGCGTCGTGCTGCGCCTGCCGGACGGCTGGCCGGCCCGCAGCCAGACCCTGAAGATCCAGAGCAGTGACAACGGCTCGGACTTCACCGACCTGACCGCCTCCAAGGCGTACGCCTTCGACGCGGCGGGCGGCCAGTCGGCCACGATCACCTTCGACGCGACGACCACGCGGTACGTGCGCGTCCTGGTGACGGCCAACACCGGTCAGCCGGCCGCCCAGGTCTCCGAGCTGGAGGTCTACGGCCCGGCGACCGGCGACACACAGGCCCCGACCGCGCCCGCGAACCTCTCCTTCACCGAGCCGGCGACCGGTCAGATCAGACTGACCTGGAACGAGGCCACGGACGACACGGCCGTCACCGGCTACGACATCTACGCGGGCGGCGACCTGCTGACCACGGTCGCGGGCGACGTCACCACCTACACCGACACCCGTCCGGCGGACGCGACGGTCACCTACCACGTGCGTGCCAAGGACGCGGCCGGCAACCAGTCGGGCAACAGCAACTCGGTCACCCGCCGCGCCGACACCGGTGACACCCAGGCGCCCACCGCGCCCGCGAACCTCGCCCTCACCGAGCCGGCCGCCGGTCAGATCAAGCTGACCTGGGACGCCTCGACGGACGACAAGGGCGTCACCGGCTACGACGTCTACGCCGACAACAAGCTCCGCAAGAGCGTCGCCGGTGATGTGACCACCTACACCGACACCCAGCCGGCGTCCGCGAACGTGACCTACCACGTACGGGCGAAGGACGCGGCCGGCAACCAGTCGGGCAACAGCAACTCGGTCACCCGCACCGGCAGCGGAGGAGCGTCGAACCTGGCCGTCGGCAAGCCGATCAGCGCCTCGTCCTTCATCCACACCTACGTCGCCCAGAACGCCAACGACAACAGCACGTCGACCTACTGGGAGGGGGCGGCGGGCAGCTACCCGAACACGCTCACCCTCAAGCTGGGCGCCAACGCGGACGTCGACAGCGTCGTCCTCAAGCTCAACCCGGACAACAGCTGGTCCAAGCGCACCCAGAACATCCAGGTGCTCGGACGGGAGCAGGACGCGTCCGGCTTCACCACTCTGGTGGCCGCGAAGGACTATGTCTTCGACCCGGCGAGCGGCGGCAACAGCGTGACCATCCCCGTCGACGACCGGATCGCCGACGTCCAGCTCAGGTTCACGTCCAACACCGGGGCGACGGCCGGGCAGATCGCCGAGTTCCAGGTCATCGGCGCTCCCGCGCCCAACCCGGATCTGGAGGTGACGAAGCTGACCACCTCGCCCGCCTCGCCCGTCGAGTCGGACGAGATCACGGTGTCCGCCACCGTCCGCAACAGCGGCCCGGCGAACGCCCCGGCCGGCACGGTCGCCCTGCGGCTGGGCGACACCGAGGTCGCCACCGCCGAGGTCGGCGCCCTGGAGGCAGGCGCGCAGAGCACGGTCAGCGCGTCCATCGGGGCACGCGAGGCCGGCTCCTACGAACTGAGCGCGGTCGCCGACGAGGCGAACGAGATCACCGAGCAGAACGAGACCAACAACACCTACACGCGGCCCGAACCGCTGGTGGTCAAGCCGGTCCAGAGCTCCGACCTGGTCGCCGCGACGGTCACCACCTCGCCGTCCAGCCCGGCCGCCGGTGACGACGTGGCCTTCAAGGTCGCGCTGAGGAACCAGGGCACCCAGGACTCGGCGGGAGGCAGCCACGCGGTGACGCTCGCCCTGGTCGACTCCAAGGGCACCACGGTCAAGACGCTGACCGGCGCGCACTCCGGTGTCATCGCCGCCGGCACCACGGCCCCCGCCGTGAGCCTCGGCACCTGGAAGGCGGCCAACGGCTCGTACACCCTGAGGGTCACGGTCGCCGACGACGCGAACGAGTTGCCGGTCAAGCGGGAGAACAACACCTCCACGCAGCCGCTGTTCGTCGGGCGCGGCGCCAACATGCCGTACGACATGTACGAGGCGGAGGACGGCACGGTCGGCGGCGGCGCCAAGGTGGTCGGGCCCAACCGGACCATCGGCGACATCGCGGGCGAGGCGTCCGGCCGCAAGGCCGTGCACCTCGACGCGACCGGTGAGTACGTGGAGTTCACCACGAAGGCGGAGACCAACACCCTGGTGACCCGCTTCTCGATCCCGGACGCGCCGGGCGGCGGCGGGATCAACTCGACGATCAACGTGTACGTCGACGGCGTCATGAAGAAGGCGCTCCCGCTCACCTCGAAGTACGCCTGGCTGTACGGCAACGAGGCGGCGCCCGGCAACTCCCCCGGCGCGGGCGCGCCGCGTCACATCTACGACGAGGCCCACATCATGCTGGGCGAGACCGTGCCGGCGGGCAGCAGGATCCGGCTCCAGAAGGACGCCGCGAACACCACCGACTACGCGATCGACTTCGTCAACCTGGAACAGGTCGCCCCGGTGGGCAACCCGGACCCGGCGGCGTACGCGGTGCCCACCGGGTTCACGCACCAGGACGTGCAGAACGCGCTCGACCGGGTGCGCATGGACGGCTCCGGCAAGCTCGTCGGTGTGTACCTGCCGCCCGGCGACTACCAGACGTCGAGCAAGTTCCAGGTGTACGGCAAGGCGGTCAAGGTGGTGGGCGCCGGTCCGTGGTTCACCCAGTTCCACGCGCCCACGACGCAGGACAACACCGACGTCGGCTTCCGGGCCGACGCCACGGCGAAGGGCTCGTCGTTCGCGAACTTCGCCTACTTCGGCAACTACACCAGCCGCATCGACGGGCCGGGCAAGGTGTTCGACTTCTCCAACGTGTCGGACATCGTGATCGACAACATCTGGAACGAGCACATGGTGTGCCTCTACTGGGGCGCCAACACGGACCGGGTCACGATCAAGAACTCCCGGATCCGCAACATGTTCGCCGACGGCGTCAACATGACCAACGGCTCGACCGACAACCTCGTGTCCAACAACGACGCCAGGGCGACCGGTGACGACAGCTTCGCGCTGTTCTCCGCGATCGACGCGGGCGGCGCGGACATGAAGAACAACCTGTACGAGAACCTCACGACGACGCTGACCTGGCGCGCCGCGGGTCTCGCCGTCTACGGCGGCTACAACAACACCTTCCGCAACATCCACATCGCGGACACCCTGGTCTACTCGGGCATCACCATCAGCTCGCTGGACTTCGGTTACCCGATGAACGGCTTCGGCACCGATCCGACGACCTTCGAGAACATCTCGATCGTCCGGGCCGGCGGCCACTTCTGGGGAGGGCAGACCTTCCCGGGCATCTGGGTGTTCTCGGCGTCCAAGGTGTTCCAGGGCATCCGGGTCAACAACGTCGACATCGTCGACCCGACGTACAGCGGCATCATGTTCCAGACGAACTACGTGGGAGGTCAGCCGCAGTTCCCGATCAAGGACACGGTCTTCACCGACGTCACCATCTCGGGCGCGCGCAAGAGCGGTGACGCGTTCGACGCCAAGTCCGGTTTCGGTCTCTGGGCCAATGAGATGCCCGAGGCGGGGCAGGGTCCGGCGGTCGGTGAGGTCGTCTTCAACGGGCTGAAGCTCAGCGACAACGCCGTGGACGTACGCAACACGACGTCCACCTTCAAGATCATCAGAAACCCGTAGGTCGACGCCGACACGGCGACTGACGTGTCGGACGGATCGAAGGCTGGCGCAAGCCTCTTGCGGAGGCTTGCGCTAGTCTTGCGTGTGTGACGCGACGACTTGCTCAAGTAGCGAAGAAGGTTGGGGTCAGCGAGGCCACGGTCAGCCGGGTGCTCAACGACAAACCGGGGGTCTCGGAGGCGACCCGGCAGTCGGTGCTGAGTGCGTTGGATGTTCTCGGGTACGAGCGGCCGACGCAGTTGCGGGGTGAGCGCGCGCGGCTGGTGGGGCTGGTGCTGCCGGAGTTGCAGAACCCGATCTTTCCGGCGTTCGCCGAGGTCATCGGCGGTGCCCTGGCCCAGCAGGGGCTGACGCCGGTGCTGTGCACCCAGACCAAGGGCGGCGTCTCCGAGGCCGACTACGTCGAGCTGCTGTTGCAGCAGCAGGTGTCGGGCGTGGTGTTCGCCGGCGGTGGGTTGTTCGCCCAGGCCGACGCCCCGCACGACCACTACCGTCTGCTCGCCGAGCGCAACATCCCCGTCGTGCTGATCAACGCCTCCATCGCGGACCTCGACTTTCCCTGCATCGCGTGCGACGACGCCGTGGCCGTCGAGCAGTCCTGGCGGCACCTCGCGTCCCTCGGTCACGAGCGCATCGGTCTGGTGCTCGGCCCCTCCGACCACATCCCCTCCCGCAGGAAGCTGGCCGCCGCCCGGCAAGCGGCCGAGGCCATGCACACGGAGCTTCCCGAGGAGTTCGTCGAGCGGGCCATGTTCTCCCTGGAAGGCGGCCAGGCAGCCGCCTCACGCCTGCTGGAACGCGGAGTCACCGGCATCATCTGCGCCAGCGACCCCCTCGCCCTCGGCGCCGTCCGCGCCGCCCGCCGACGCGGACTCCACGTCCCCCACGACATCTCCGTCGTCGGCTACGACGACTCCGCCTTCATGACCTGCACCGAACCCCCGCTCACCACCGTCCGCCAGCCCATCGAAGCCATGGGACGCGCCGCCGTCGACCTCCTCTGCGCACAGATCCAGGGCACCGAAGTCCCCCACCGGGAGCTGCTCTTCGAGCCCGAACTCGTCGTCCGCGGCTCCACCGCACAGGCATCCGCCAAGTAACCGCACCTCAACATCTTCGGCAGGCTGTCGAGCAATTACGAAATCAGCGCGAGATATTGCGTTCACTTGTTCGCGGTGGTTGAGTGAGCGGCGCCCCACAACGCATCGGCGGTGGGGCGCCTTCCACGTTCATGCCCGAAGGGGACCACCCATGAGAAGTGCTCGGTTCCGCCGTACTCGCCGTGCCGGCGCCATCACGCTCGTCTCCGCCCTCACCCTGACCGCTCTGGCCGCCTGCGGCACGAGCAGCAGTGGCGAAGGCGGCGGTTCCGAAGGCGGCAGCGGGTCCTCCGACCCGGCTGCTCCGCTGGACCCGAAGACCAAGGTGACGATCACCATCGACTGCATGCCCCCGGCGGCGAAGGCGGCCGAGCTGAAGGAGTGGAAGGAGGACGTCAAGGAGTTCAACAAGACGTACCCCAACGTCACCATCGAGGGCCGCTCCACCCCGGGCCAGTGCCTGGAGCCGCCGCGCTTCACGGCGATGCTCAAGGCCAAGTCGCAGCCCGACGTCTTCTTCACGTACTTCACGGACCTGCCCCAGGTGCTGGACAACGACGGCGCCGAGGACATCACCGCGTACGTCAACGACAAGACGGTGCCGCTCCTGAAGGACATCGACCCGAACGTCCTCGGTTCGCTCAAGCACGAGAACAAGCTCTACGGCCTGCCCACGAGCAACTACACGATGGGCCTGCTGATCAACCGCAGGCTCTTCGAGAAGGCCGGACTCGACCCGGACGCCCCGCCGCGTACCTGGGAGGAGGTCCGCACCGCCGCCAAGAAGATCGCCGACCTGGGCGACGGCATCGCCGGCTTCGGCGAGTACAGCGCGGGCAACACCGGCGGCTGGCACTTCACCGCCCAGATGTACAGCCTCGGCGGCGAGGTCGTCGACGCGAGCGGCAGGAAGGCGGCGTTCAACGACGAGCTGGGCAAGCAGGTCGCCGAGAACCTCCACGCCATGCGCTGGGAGGACGAGAGCATGGGCAAGACCCAGTTGCTCAAGTGGGGTGACCTGCAGAAGCAGATCGCCACCGACAAGCTCGGCATGTTCCTCGCCGCGCCCGACGACATCACGTACATGGTCCAGCAACTCGGTGCCGACTACGAGAACTTCGGCATGGGGCCGATTCCGGGCGAGAAGAACACCCTGGCCGGCGGCAACAGCTACATGATCAAGAAGGGGATCTCCTCCGACAAGATCAAGGCCGGGATCGCCTGGCTGAACTTCCAGAACCTCACCGTCGGCGAGGGACAGTTCAACTGGGCCCGCAAGAAGGCCGACAAGCTGCCCGTCGGCCTCCCGCAGCCCAACTTCTGGCTGAACGAGTCCAAGAAGAAGGACGACGCGGCCCGCATCGAGCACGCCACCATGCCGGTCGAGAACTTCAAGACGTTCATGGACAACCCGGTCCCGGGCATGGCCGAGCCGCCGAAGGCGCAGGAGGTCTACAAGGTCCTGGACAACGTGATGTCGGGCATCCTCACCAACAAGGACGCCGACATCGACAAGCTGCTCTCCAGCGCGGAGCAGCAGGTCAACCAGGTTCTGGCCACGCAGTGACCGGCTCCCTCGGGGGGCGGGCGGCACCGCCCCCCGGGGCCCATGAGATCAGTACCGAGGAGCGACGATGTCGGCCCCCAGCCTGACCCCGAGCAAGGCGGCGAGATCCCGCCACTCCCAGCCGCCGATGGACGGCCCGCCCCCGCCCGGCGGGTCCTTCGGCAGGAGCCTCAAGCGCAATCTCACCGCACACGGCTTCCTGATCGGAGCGGTCCTCTGCTTCGCCTTCTTCTCCTGGTACCCCATGGTCCGGGAGTTCTTCCTCGCCTTCCAGAAGACCGACCAGGGCGAGGTCTCCTGGGTCGGCCTGGACAACCTGCGCACGGTCTTCAACGACCCGGCCTTCTGGCAGGCGTGGCGCAACACACTGCTGTTCACCGTGCTGGCCCTGGTCTTCGGCTTCGCCGTGCCGTTCGTCGTCGCGATCGTCATCAACGAACTCCGGCACGGCAAGGGGTACTTGCGGCTGCTGGTCTATCTGCCGGTGATGCTGCCCCCGGTCGCCGCCGTGCTGCTCTTCAAGTACCTGTACGACCCCGGTTACGGCCTGCTCAACGAGCTGTTCGGCTTCTTCGGGCTGCCCGAGCAGCAGTGGCTGCAGGATCCCGACCTCTCCATGCTCTCCGTGGTCATCGCGTCGACCTGGATGAACATGGGCGGCGCGGCACTGATCTACCTCGCCGCGCTCCAGGGCATACCCGGTGAACTGTACGAGGCGGCGGAGCTGGACGGAGCCGGGCTGCTGCGCAAGATCTGGCACGTGACGATCCCGCAGACGCGGTTGATCCTCTCGCTGATGCTGCTCATGCAGATCATCGCCACCATGCAGGTCTTCGTCGAACCCTTCCTGCTCACCGGCGGCGCCGGCCCCGAGGGCTCCACCACCACCGTCGTCTACCTCATCTACCAGTACGCCTTCAACTTCAACAACTACGGCGCCGCGGCGGCCCTCGGCCTGCTGCTCCTCGTACTCCTCGCCGGATTCTCGGCGGCGTACGTGAAGCTCAGCCGCGCCGAGGACGAGTAGGCCGGGGGAAACCACAGATGTCCACACGCACGCTCATCTCGCCGGCCCAGCTCGCCAGGCCCCGCGGCAAGGTCCTCTACTGGGTGACGTTCGGCGGCGTCGTCACGCTGTTCACGGTGGTCTTCCTCGGCCCGATGTACTGGATGGTCTCCAGCGGGTTCAAGGACACCCAGGAAGTCGTACAGACGCCGCCGACGCTGGTTCCCGAGTCGTTCGAGCCCGACAACTACTCGCAGGCCTGGAACGTCATGGACCTGGCCGGCCTGCTGGGGAACACGCTGTACTACGCGTTCGGCGCCCTGGCCTTCCAGCTGGTCCTCGACGTGGCGGCGGCGTACTCGCTGTCCAAGCTCCGCCCGGTCCTCGGCAAGGCCATCCTGGGCATGATGCTGGCGACGCTGATGATCCCGGCGACGGTGCTGGTCGTGCCGCAGTACCTGACGGTGCTCGACGTGCCGATCTTCGAACGCAACCTGCTGAACACGCCGTGGGCGATCTGGCTGCCCTCGGTGACCAACGCCTTCAACATCTTCCTGCTGAAGCGGTTCTTCGACTCGATCCCGAGGGAACTGCTCGACGCCGCGTCCATGGACGGCGCCTCGCCGATGCGCACCCTCTGGTCGATCGTGCTGCCCATCTCGCGGCCGATCCTCGGCGTGGTGTCCATCTTCGCCATCGTGGGCGTCTGGAAGGACTTCCTCTGGCCCATGCTGACACTGCCCGACCCGGCCAAGCAGACGCTGAACGTCGGCATCTACTCCCTGTCCAACGGCGTGCCCGTCAACGTGCTGATCGCCGCGCTCACCATGGCCTCGCTGCCGACCCTGATCATCTTCCTGATCTTCCAGCGCAACATCATGAGCGGACTCACCGCCGGCGGGCTCAAGGGCTGAGTCTCCCGGGCCCCGCCTCCCCTCCGAGCCCGGAGCAGCCCGCCCCGTCCGACCGGCTCGTCCCCGTCAGCCTTCGCCGCCGGCCCGTCCGACGCCCCGCCCTGTCCGGGCCGGCGGCGAAGATCCACCCTGCCCGAAAGGACCGTCACGTGGCAGCCCCCAACCCGCACCGCACCGAAGACTGGTGGCGCGACGCCGTCATCTACCAGGTGTACCCCCGCAGTTTCGCCGACGGCGACGGCGACGGCACCGGTGACCTCGCGGGCGTCCGGGCGAGACTGCCGTATCTCGCCGAACTCGGGGTCGACGCCGTCTGGTTCACCCCCTGGTACGTCTCGCCACTCGTCGACGGCGGGTACGACGTCGCCGACTACCGCACGATCGACCCGGCCTTCGGCTCCCTCGGCGAGGCCGAGAAGCTGATCGCCGAGGCGCGGGAGCTGGGCGTCCGCACCATCGTCGACATCGTTCCCAACCACGTCTCGGACCAGCACGCCTGGTTCCGGGCGGCGCTGGCCGCGGGCCCGGGCAGCGCGGAGCGGGAGCGCTTCCACTTCCGCCCCGGGCGCGGGGAGAACGGCGAACTCCCGCCCAACAACTGGCCCTCCCAGTTCTCCGGTCGTACCTGGACCCGGGTCCCGGACGGCGAGTGGTACCTCCACCTCTTCACCCCGGAACAGCCCGACCTCAACTGGGCCCACCCCGAGGTGCGCCGGGAGCACGAGGACGTGCTGCGCTTCTGGTTCGAACGGGGCGTCGCGGGCGTGCGGATCGACTCCGCCGCCCTGCTCGCGAAGGACCCCGCGCTCGCGGACTTCGAGGAGGGTGTCGACCCGCACCCGTACATCGACCAGGACGAACTGCACGACGTCTACCGCTCCTGGCGCGCCATCGCCGACGAGTACGGGGCGGTCTTCGTGGGTGAGGTGTGGCTGCCCGACGCGGAGCGCTTCGCCCGCTATCTGCGGCCCGACGAACTGCACACCGCCTTCAACTTCAACTTCCTCGCCTGCCCCTGGGAGGCGGACCGGCTGCGCCGCACCATCGACGACACACTGGCCGAGCACGCCCCGGTCGGTGCCCCCGCCACCTGGGTGCTCTGCAACCACGACGTGACCCGCACCGTGACCCGGTACGGCCGTGAGGACACCGGCTTCGACTTCGCCAAGAAGGCCTTCGCCACCCCGACCGACCTCGTCCTCGGGACCAGGCGGGCCCGGGCGGCCGCACTGCTGACGCTGGCACTGCCCGGGTCGGTCTACCTGTACCAGGGCGAGGAACTCGGGCTGCCCGAGGCGGACGTCCCGCTCGACCGGATCCAGGACCCGATGCACTTCCGCTCCGGGGGCACCGATCCCGGCCGGGACGGCTGCCGCGTACCGCTGCCGTGGTCGGCCGACGCCCCGTACTGCGGTTTCGGCGCCGAGACGGAACCCTGGCTGCCGCAGCCGGCGGACTGGTCGGCGTACGCGGCGGACCGCCAGGGCGCCGACCCGGAGTCGATGCTCACGCTCTACCGCGAGGCGCTGCGTCTGCGGCGCTCCACCGACGGGTTCGGTGACGGCCCCCTCGACTGGCTCCCGGCGCCGGACGGCGTCCTCGCGTTCCGGCGCGGGAGCGGCCTGACGTGCGTCGTCAACCTGTCCGCGGCGCCGGTGGGGCTGCCCGTACCCAGCACGCTCCTGCTGTGCAGCGGGCCGCTCGACGCGGACGGCCGGCTGCCGCGGGACACGGCGGTGTGGCTGCGCGTCTGAGGTGAACCCGGCGACCGCCTCGTTCGGTGGGCCGACCGATCGAGGCGCCGCCGTCGCCTGTCGCCCCGAGGCAGGGCAGAATCGGGGCAGGAGGCCGTGGGAGGAGGCGACGCGTGCGGGAACGACCGTGGCTGCGCGGGGTCCGTCGGCCTCCTGAGCCCCTCGTCGGCGGTCATCGAGCGCTGAAGGCGGCCCTGCGGCCGGTGACCGAGGCGGTGCGCGCCCGGCGCCGACTGGCGTGGCTGAACGAGGCCGGCATGCGCGTCGGGACGACGCTGGACCTGCGGCGCACGGCCGAGGAACTGTCCGGCTTCACCGTGCCCGAACTGGCCGACGGGTGCGCGGTGGACCTGCTGGAGTCGGTGCTCCGCTTCCAGGAGGGCGACCGCTTCGAGGGGGAGGCGGGCACTCCCGAGCTGAGGGCCATGGCGGTCGCGGAGATCCCCGGGCTGAATCTCGCGCCGGACCCGGTGGGCCAGGTCTCGGTGTACACCGCCGACCGGCTGGTACGCACGTGCCTGACCACCCGGAAGCCGGTTCTGGTCACCCGCATGGAGCCGTCCGACTTCCACGCCGTCGCGCCCACTCGCCGGGCGGCCGAACTCATGCGACGCGCGGGCGTGCACTCCTACCTCGCGGTACCGCTGATCGCGCGCGGGGTGCTGCTGGGCCTGGCGGACTTTATCCGGACCGGCAGCCGGTCACCGTTCACCCGGGCCGACGTGGCTCTGGCCATGGAACTGGCGTCCAGGGCGGCCGTGTCCATCGACAACGCCCGGCTCTACGGGCGGGAGCGCGAGCACGTGGTCACGCTGCAGCGGGCCCTGCTCCCCCGGTCCAGCCCGAGTACACCCGGCCTCGACGTGTCCTCGTGCTATGACCCGGCCGGCGATCCGGCCGCCGTGGGCGGCGACTGGTTCGACGTCGTCGCGCTGCCCAGCGGCCGTACGGCGTTGATGGTGGGCGACGTGATGGGGCGCGGGCTGGCCGCCGCCGCGACCATGGGTCGGCTGCGCACGGTGGCCCGCACGCTGATGGCGCTCGACATCGCGCCCGAGCGGCTGCTGGCCCGGCTGGACCTGGCCGCCCGCGACCTGGAGGAGGACCAGGTCGCCACCTGTCTGTGCGCGGTCTACGACCCGTACGGCAGCACCTTCCGCATCGCCAGCGCCGGTCACCCGCCGCCGCTGCTGACCGGTCCCGACGGCACCGCCTCGTTCCTGGACGTGCCCGCCGGGGCGCCGCTGGGGACCGGGGTGATCCCGTACGACCCGGTCGACTGCCCGGTGCCCGAGCGGGGCCGGCTGACGCTGTACACGGACGGTCTGATCAGGTCGCGCACCGCCGACCTCGGCACGCAGATGGAGCGGCTGCGGGAGACGGTCGGCGACGGCGTGCCCGAGAACGGCACGGTGTGCCGGTCCGTCACCGAGCGGGTCGGCGGTGACCGGTCCGACGACGCGATCGTTCTGGTCGCCGGCACCCGGCCGCTCGGTCCCGAGGGCGAGGTGTACGTACGGACGCTGCCGCCGGACGGCAAGGCCGCGGGGCAGGCCCGGACCGCGGTGCGCGAGCAGTTGGTGAAGTGGGGCCTGGACGACCTGGTCGACTCCACGGAGCTGGTGGTCAGCGAGTTGGTCGGCAACGCCCTGCGGTACGGCAACGCCCCCGGTGAGCTGCGGCTCCTGCGACACGAACGACTGTCCGTGGAGGTCTCCGACTCCGGGCCCGACCTGCCGCAGATCCAGCACGCGGACGTGAGCGACGAGAGCGGGCGCGGTCTCCAGCTCATCAACATGCTGTGCCGGCGCTGGGGTTCGTGCCGCACGCCCGAGGGGAAGGTCGTCTGGGCCGAGCAGGACCTGCCCGTGCGTACCGGGACGGTCGGCCCGCAGTAGCGCCGCCCGTACCGTCCCGGCCCGCACCTCCCACCCCCGCGCGCTCACGCCGCCTGCTTCGCCTTCTCCGTCGCCGGCCGGCCGAACTGGGTGCGGTGCAGCTGGGCGTAGCGGCCGCCGACGGCCAGGAGTTCGTCGTGGGTGCCGCGTTCCACGATGCGGCCGGCCTCGACCACCAGGATCTGGTCGGCCGCCCGGATCGTCGACAGCCGGTGCGCGATCACCACCGCGGTCCTGCCCTCCAGTGCCTCCGCGAGGGCCTCCTGGACGGCCGCCTCGGAGGTGTTGTCGAGGTGGGCGGTGGCCTCGTCGAGGATGACGACGCGCTGGCGGGCCAGCAGCAGCCGGGCGATGGTCATGCGCTGGCGCTCGCCGCCGGAGAGCCGGTAGCCGCGCTCGCCGACCACGGTGTCGAGGCCGTCGGGCAGGGACCGTACGAGGTCGACCAGGCGGGCGCGGCGCAGCGCGTCCCACAGCTCGGTGTCGGTGGCCCCCGGCCGCGCCAGCAGCAGGTTGGCGCGGACCGTGTCGTGGAAGAGGTGGCCGTCCTGGGTGACCATGCCGACGGTGTCGCGCAGTGACCGGGCGCCCAGGTCGCGGACGTCGACGCCGCCGACGCGGACGGTGCCGCCGTCGGCGTCGTACAGGCGCGGCAGCAGCTGGGCGATGGTCGACTTGCCGGCGCCGGAGGAGCCGACGAGCGCGATGGTCTGCCCCGGTTCGGCGCGGAAGGAGAGGCCGTGCAGCACCTCCTCGCCGCCCCGGGTGTCCAGCGTGGCGACCTCTTCGAGGGAGGCGAGGGAGACCTTGTCGGCGGACGGGTAGCCGAAGCGGACGTCGTCGAACTCGACGGCGACCGGGCCGTCGGGGACCGGGCCGGCGTCGGGCTTCTCGTCGATGAGCGGGGTCAGGTCGAGTACCTCGAAGACCCGCTCGAAGCTGACGAGGGCGCTCATGACCTCGACGCGGGCCCCGGCGAGCGCGGTGAGCGGCGCGTACAGGCGGGTCAGCAGCAGCGCGAGCGCCACGACGGCGCCCGGGTCCAGGGTGCCGCGCAGGGCGAACCAGCCGCCGAGGCCGTAGACGAGGGCCAGGGCGAGGGCGGAGACCAGGGTGAGGGCGGTGATGAACGCCGCCTGGGCGGTGGCGGTGCGCACTCCGATGTCGGCGACGCGGCGGGCGCGGTCGGCGAACTCGGCCGACTCGTCGTCCGGGCGGCCGAACAGCTTGATCAGCGTGGCGCCGGGGGCCGAGAAGCGCTCGGTCATGCGGGTGCCCATGGCGGCGTTCAGGGTGGCGGCCTCGCGCTGCATGCGGGCCATGCGGCGACCCATGCGCCGGGCCGGGAACACGAACACCGGCAGCAGCGCCAGCGCGAGCAGGGTGATCTGCCAGGACAGGGTGAGCATGACGACCAGGGTGAGCAGCAGCGTGACCAGGTTGCTCACCACTCCGGACAGCGTGTTGCTGAAGGCCCGTTGGGCGCCGATGACGTCGTTGTTGAGACGGGAGACCAGTGCTCCCGTACGAGTACGTGTGAAGAACGCGACCGGCATGCGCTGCACATGATCGAACACAGCCGTGCGCAGATCGAGGATGAGTCCCTCCCCGAGCCTCGCCGAGAGCCTCCGGGAGAGGATGCCGAGCACCGCCTCGGCGACCGCGATGAGCGCGATCAGCAGGGCGAGGCGTACGACCGTGCCCTCGTCGTCGCCCGACACGATCGCGTTGACGACGTTGCCGGCCAGGACGGGTGTGGCGACGGCGAGCAGCGCCGTCACCACCCCGAGCAGGACGAACCGGGTGATGCGGCGGCGGTGCGGGCGGGCGAACGCGCCGATGCGGCGCAGTGTCGCGCGGGCGAGGGGTCGGCGCTCATGCTCGGCGTTCATGACGCTGTGCAGTTGGGTCCAGGCTGTGGTCTCCATGCTCATGCGAGTGACGGTAGAACCTCAATCTTCCTTGAGGTCAAGAGCCCCGGGGCGGACCGGCCGCCCGCCATCCGTAAGACGTCGTCCGCGCGTCGGACATCCGTAGTTGGCGCCGTACCGGGAATCTCTTGTGGTGTGACAGCGGTACAACTCCCCGAGAAGCCCGTCCCCGGCTTCGCCCCCGTCCGCCGCGACAGCCGCGCCCGCCTGGTCCGGCGGGTCTTCTGCGTGCTTCCGTTGCTGCTGGTCACCGTGGTCGCGGTGCGGCACCGGTCCGTGCTCGCCGAGGGCTTCGGTCATCTCGCCACCGCCCGGTGGCCCTGGTTGCTGGCCGCGGCCTGCGCGACCTGTCTGACCTGGGTCGCCGCGGCCTGCACCCGGCAGGGCGCCGTGGTGGAGCGGCTGCCGCGGCGGCGGCTGCTCGCCACGCAGTTCGCGGCGGGCGCGGCCAACCATCTGCTGCCGACGGGGCTGGGCGCGAGCGCGGTCAACCTGCGTTTCATGGCGGTGTGCGGGCTGCCGCTCGCCCGTTCCTCGGCCGCTCTCGCCCTGTATCTGCTGGCGGAGAGCGTGGGCCGGCTCGCCCTGCTGGGCGCCCTGCTGATCGCGTTCCCCGACGCGCTGCGGCTCGGCACGCTGCTGCCCGAGGGGGCCGTGGGACCACTGCTGATCGTCGCGGGCGCGGTGCCGTTCGTGGCGGCGGGCGTACTCGCGCTGGTGCCACGGCTGCGTGGGGCGCTGGTCTCCTTCCTGCGGACGGCGCTCGGCGAGGCCCGCTCGGTGCACGCCCTCCCGGCGCGGGCGCTGGCGCTGTGGGGCGGCGCGCTCGCCTTCCCCGCGCTCCAGACGGCGGTGCTGGTCCTGGTGGGTGAGTCGCTGGGACTGCCGGTGCCTGCCGCGCACATGGCGGTGGCGTATCTGGCGGCGACGGTCGCGGTCGCGCTGGTACCCACGCCGGGCGGGATCGGTTCGGTGGAGGCGGCGCTGGTCGTGGCGCTGGTGGCGGCGGGCGGCCCGGCGGCCGTGGCCACGGCGGTGGTGCTCGCGTTCCGGCTCATGACCGTCTGGCTGCCGCTGCTGCCCGGGGCGCTGACGTTGGCGGCGCTGGTACGGATGAAGGTGATCTGAGGCCGAAACACCGCGCCCCGCTCCTCGGCGCGGTACCGAGCACCACGCGCGATACGGCAGGATGAGCGCTCGCGCCGGTCGAACTCTCTTGCGGACCGGCGTGGTTCGCGCATTCCGGAATCCAGCAGGTATCGAGCAGGTGACGACGTGACGAGACTTCACATCCGGCCGTCGGCGAGGGACTTCGCCGCAGCCGCACTCCATGGAGGTGGCCGGTGACGGACGACCTGACCGTGGACCACCTGGTGCCCGCCGGCATCGCGCTGGCGGCGGGCCTCCTGGGGGCGTTCCTGCTGCGCGTGGTGCTGCGCTGGCTGGCGGGACACGCCGGGCGCACCCGCTGGAGCGGCGACGACGTCATGGTGGCCGCGCTGCGCACGGTGGCGCCGTGGGCGGCGGTCGCGGGCGGCGTGGCGGGCGCGGCGGCGGCGCTGCCGCTGACCCGGGCGGTGCAGCACAACGTCAACCAGGTGCTGACGGTCCTGCTGATCTTCGTGGCGACGGTGTCGTCGGCCCGGGTGATCGCCGGTCTGGTGCGAACGGTGACCCTGTCCCGTTCCGGGGTCGCCGGATCGGCCACGATCTTCGTCAACATCACCCGGATCCTGGTGCTGGCCGTCGGCTTCCTGGTGATGCTGCAGTCGGTGGGCATCTCCATAGCACCGCTGCTCACCGCCCTGGGCGTCGGCGGTCTGGCGGTCGCGCTGGCCCTGCAGGACACGCTGGCCAACCTCTTCGCGGGCGTGCACATCCTGGCGTCGAAGACCGTGCAGCCGGGTGACTACATCCAGCTCAGCAGCGGCGAGGACGGCTATGTGGAGGACATCAACTGGCGGCAGACCACCGTCCGCGACCTGTCCAACAACCTGGTCGTCATCCCGAACGGCAAGCTCGCGCAGTCGAACATGACCAACTTCATGCGGCCCGAGCAGCAGCTCACCATCATGGTCCAGGTCGGCGTCTCCTACGACAGTGACCTGGAGCACGTGGAGCGGGTGACGACCGAGGTGGTCGCCAAGGTGATGAACGAGATCACCGGCGCGGTGCCGGAGCACGAGCCGGCGGTGCGGTTCCACACGTTCGGCGACTCGCGGATCGGCTTCACGGTGATCCTGGGCGTCGGCGAGTTCAGCGACCAGTACCGGATCAAGCACGAGTTCATCAAGCGCCTGCACAAGCGCTACCGCGAGGAGGGCATCCGCATTCCGGCCCCCGCCCGGACGGTCGCTCTCCAGCAGGGGACCGTGGTGTTCCCGCAGCAGCGGACGGGCGAGGACGTCGTCCCATTCGCCTGATCACCCACCGGCCCGTTCGCGCTTTCGCTCGCGTGTTCGACATGGGTCGTGCGGCCGGTTGTCCGGAATCTCCGCACGGCCCCTGTCGAGCCCGGGTCGATCAGGAGATATCTTGATGTCGAGCAATGTTGCAGACGTGGAGCGGAGCACCCGGTGACTGACTCGACCATCATCTATACACACACTGACGAGGCCCCGGCCCTGGCGACGTATTCGTTCCTGCCGGTGATCCGGGCGTACGCCTCGCAGGCGGGTGTCGCGGTCGAGACCCGCGACATCTCGCTGGCCGGCCGCATCATCGCCCTGTTCCCGGAGTACCTGGCCGAGGACCAGCGCATCCCGGACGCCCTGGCGGAGCTCGGTGAGCTGGCCAAGACGCCCGCCGCCAACATCATCAAGCTGCCGAACATCTCGGCGTCCATCCCGCAGCTCAAGGCCGCCATCGCCGAGCTGCAGGGCCAGGGCTACGCGCTGCCGGCCTACCCGGACGACCCGAAGACCGACGAGGAGCGCGACATCCGCGCCCGCTACGACAAGGTCAAGGGCTCCGCGGTCAACCCGGTCCTGCGCGAGGGCAACTCCGACCGCCGCGCCCCGGCGTCGGTGAAGAACTACGCCAAGACCCACCCGCACCGCATGGGCGCCTGGACCGGCGAGTCGAAGACCAACGTCGCCACCATGGGCGAGAACGACTTCCGCTCCACCGAGAAGTCCGTGGTGATCGCCGCGGACGGCGCGCTGCGGATCGAGCTGGTCGGCGACGACGGCACCACCACGGTGCTGCGCGAGTCCGTACCGGTGAAGAAGGACGAGGTCGTCGACGCCTCCGTGCTGCGCGTCGCCGCGCTGCGCGAGTTCCTCACGGCCCAGGTCGCCCGCGCCAAGTCCGAGGGCATCCTGTACTCGGTGCACCTGAAGGCCACGATGATGAAGGTCTCCGACCCGATCATCTTCGGCCACGTGGTCCGCGCCTTCTTCCCGAAGACCTTCGCCCAGTACGGCGAGGCGCTCGCCAAGGCCGGCCTCACCCCGAACGACGGCCTGGGCGGCATCTACAAGGGCCTGGAGTCCCTGCCCGAGGGTGCCGAGATCAAGGCCTCCTTCGACGCCGAGCTCGCCGAGGGCCCGGAGCTGGCCATGGTCGACTCCGACAAGGGCATCAGCAACCTGCACGTGCCCTCCGACGTCATCATCGACGCCTCCATGCCGGCCATGATCCGCACCTCCGGCCACATGTGGGGCCCGGACGGCCAGGAGCACGACGCCCTCGCGGTCATCCCGGACTCCTCCTACGCCGGCGTGTACCAGGCCGTCATCGAGGACTGCCGCGCCAACGGCGCCTACGACCCCTCCACCATGGGCTCGGTCCCGAACGTCGGCCTCATGGCGCAGAAGGCCGAGGAGTACGGCAGCCACGACAAGACCTTCGAGATCCCCACCACGGGCACGGTCCGCCTGGTCGACGCCGACGGCAACGCCGTCCTGGAGCAGACGGTCTCCGCCGGCGACATCTTCCGCGCCTGCCAGACCAAGGACGCCCCGATCCGCGACTGGGTCAAGCTGGCCGTCACCCGCGCCCGCGCCACCGGCGACCCGGCCGTCTTCTGGCTCGACGAGGGCCGCGCCCACGACGCCAACCTGATCGCCAAGGTCAAGGCGTACCTGCCGGAGCACGACACCGAGGGCCTGGACATCAAGATCCTGTCCCCGGTCGAGGCGACCAAGCTGTCGGTGGAGCGCATCCGCCGCGGTGAGAACACCATCTCCGTCACCGGCAACGTGCTGCGCGACTACCTGACCGACCTCTTCCCGATCCTGGAGCTGGGCACCAGCGCCAAGATGCTGTCGGTCGTCCCGCTGATGGCGGGCGGCGGTCTGTTCGAGACCGGCGCCGGCGGCTCCGCGCCCAAGCACGTGCAGCAGCTGGTCAAGGAGGACTACCTGCGCTGGGACTCCCTCGGCGAGTTCTTCGCCCTGGTGCCGTCCCTGGAGCAGTACGCCGAGGTCACCGGCAACGCCCGCGCCAAGGTCCTCGCCGACGCCCTCGACCGCGCCACGGCGACCTTCCTCAACGAGGACAAGTCCCCGACCCGGCGCGTCGGCGGCATCGACAACCGCGGCAGCCACTTCTTCCTGTCCCTGTACTGGGCGCAGGAGCTGGCCAAGCAGACCGACGACGCGGACCTGGCCAAGGCCTTCGCCCCGCTCGCCGAGACGCTGTCCGCGAACGAGCAGAAGATCGTCGACGAGCTGAACGCCGTCCAGGGCAAGCCGGCCGAGATCGGCGGCTACTACCAGCCCGACCCGGCCAAGGCCGCCGAGGTCATGCGCCCGTCGGCCACGTGGAACGAGACGCTGGCGTCCCTCGCCTGATTCTCACCACCCGGCCCGAAGGCCTGCGGCGCACCCCGTCTCCGTCCACGGAGGCGGGGTGTGCGCGTCTGTCTCGTCCCCACATCCCCACATCCCCACGTCCCCGCGCCCCCACGTTCCCGCGTCCCCGCGTTCTCTACGTTTCTGCGGAGCAGCCTCATGCCCTCCTTCGAGCTCGTCCCCGGCGCCCCCGCCTCCCCCGTGATCCTGCACGTGCCGCATTCCTCGCGGCGGATACCCGCCGATGTCCGCCCCGGCATCGTCCTGGACGACGCCGCGCTGGAACGGGAGCTGGACCACATCACCGACTCGCACACGGACCGGATCGCCGAAGTGGCGGCCGGGATGGCCGGCCTCACGCCCTGGCGGTTCGTCAACCGGGCGTCGCGGCTGGTCGTCGACCCGGAGCGGTTCCCGGACGAGCGGGAGGAGATGACGGCCGTCGGGATGGGCGCCGTGTACACGGGGACGTCGCACCGCGAGGTGCTGCGGCCGGACGGCGCCGACCCGGAGCCGCTGATCGAGCGGTACTTCCGGCCGTACGCGCGGGCGATGACCGAGGCGGTCGCCGACCGGCTCGCCGTCACCGGGCGGGCCGTGATCATCGACGTGCACTCCTACCCCACCGAGCCGCTGCCCTACGAGCTGCACGCCGAGGGCCCGCGCCCACCGGTCTGCCTGGGCACCGACGCGTTCCACACGCCGTCCGAGCTGCTCGCCGCCGCCCGGGAGGCGTTCGCCCCGTGCGGGGAGACGGGGCTGGACAGCCCGTTCAGCGGTACGTACGTGCCGCTGGAGTTCTACGGGAAGCGGCGCGAGGTGGGCGCGCTGATGGTGGAGATCCGCCGGGACACCTACATGACCGAGCCGGGCGGTCCGGCCGGGGCCGGGCTCGTCCGCCTCGCCGAGTCGCTGGCGGCGCTCGTCGACGCCGTAACGGGCTGACCGGCGGCCCGCCCACCGGCTGGAGCACTCCCGCGCGACAGCCGCCCGGGTGCGCGGCGAGGGTGGGTGCATGACGCAGGAGACCACCACGCTGACCGGCCAGTCCCCGCCCCCCGTACGGGACTGGCCCGCCCTCGACCTGGACGGGCCGCAGTTCGACCCGGTGCTCGCCGATCTGATGCGCGAGGGGCCGCTGACCCGCGTCCGGCTGCCGCACGGCGAGGGCTGGGCGTGGCTGGCCACCCGGTACGAGGACGTGAAGGCGATCACCAACGATCCGCGGTTCGGGCGGGCCGAGGTGACGAAGCGGCAGATCACGCGACTCGCCCCGCACTTCAAGCCGCGCCCCGGCTCGCTCGCCTTCGCCGACCAGCCCGACCACAACCGGCTGCGGCGCGCGGTCGCGGGGGCGTTCACCGTGGGCGCGACGAAGCGGCTGCGGCCGCGCGCGCAGGAGATGCTCGACGGCCTGGTGGACGGGATCGTCCGGGACGGACCGCCGGCGGACCTGGTCGAGCGGGTCCTGGAGCCGTTCCCGATCGCCGTCGTCAGCGAGGTGATGGGCGTACCGGCCGCCGACCGGGAGCGCGTGCACTCCTGGACGCGGCAGATCATCTCCACCTCCGGCGGCGCGGAGGCGGCCGAGCGGGCGAAGCAGGGACTGTACGGGTGGATCACGGAGACCGTCCGCGCCCGCGCCGGCAGCACCGACGACGACGTGTACTCGATGCTCGGCGCCGCCGTGGGCCGCGGCGAAGTCGGCGAGACGGAGGCGGTGGGCCTGGCCGGGCCGCTGCAGATCGGCGGGGAGGCCGTCACGCACAACGTCGGTCAGATGCTGTACCTGCTGCTGACCCGCCCGGAGCTGATGGCCCGGATGCGGGAGCGCCCGGACGCGCGGGACACCGCCCTGGACGAGCTGCTGCGCTGGATCTCGCACCGCACCTCGGTGGGCCTCGCCCGCATCGCGTCGGAGGACGTCGAGGTGCACGGGGTGCGCATCGGTGCCGGCGACCCCGTGTACGTGTCCTACCTCGCCGCCAACCGCGACCCGGACGTCTTCCCCGACCCGGACCGGATCGACCTCGACCGCGCTCCCAACCCGCACCTGGCCTACGGCAACGGGCACCACTACTGCACGGGTGCCGTGCTCGCGCGGATGCAGACCGAGCTGCTCGTCGACACCCTCCTGGAGCGGTTGCCGGGGCTGCGGCTCGTGGTCCCCGCCGACCAAGTGGCCTGGCGCCGCAAGACCATGATCCGCGGGCCGCGTACCCTGCCCTGCGCCTGGTAGGCCGTAACGGCGGACCGGCGGACCGGCGGCTCAGGCGCGCAGCCACTCCGTCACGACCACCTCCCGGCCGGTCCGCAGCCGCAGCGCGAACGGGCCGGTGGGCGGGGCCCCGCCGGTGAACCGGCCCATGTCGTCCGCCGTCAGCCGCGCGTGCGCCAGCGGACCGCTGAGCACCTCGATCCGGGCCGGCCCCGGCGGCAGCACCTGGCCGATCAGCCCGTCGGTGGTCACCTCGACGTCGACGGTCACCTCGTCCGCGCGGAAGGTCAGCATCCGCGGCGGGTCCGTCTCTCCTCTGACCGGAATGGCGTCGACCAGCGAGTCGAAGGTCAGCTCGGCGACGCGGGCGTCCAGGTCGTGCAGGGCGAACGCGTCCACGGTGATCTGCCGCAGTTCGGCCGGGACCGGGTCCAGGATCGCGGCGGCCTGCCGCAGCTCCTCCTCCAGGAGCCCGGTGCCGAGTTCCTCGTCGGTGAACGTCCCGTCGGACCGTTCGTCCCCGAAGTCGTCGCGCATGTCGCTCATATCGTCCCCCGTGCCTCTAGCCGGGCCCGCAGCCGGCGCAGACAGCGCTGGCGCATCGGCCCGATGCTGCCCACCGCGATACCCAGCGCGGCGGACACCTCCTGGTAACTGGGCGGCGGCGAGGAGATCAGCACCCGCAGCAACTGGCGGCACCGCTCGCCCAGTTCCTCGAACTCCTGCCACAACCGCCGCACGCGCTCGGTCTGCGCGGCGGCCTCCTCGGAGTCGAGCACCGACTCCTCCGGCGTACGGTCCTCGCTCGGCCGGTCGAGCAGCTGCGGATCGTCGGTCGGCGTCCACCGCTTCGACGCCTTGATCAGCTTCAGGCACTCGTGCCGTGCCGTGCTCGCCAGCCAGGAGCCGGTCTTCTCCGGTTCGCGGATCCGCCCCAGGTGCTGGGCGAACCGGAACCAGGCGGTCTGGTACACCTCGTGCGCGTCGGCGTCGGACAGCCCGTGGGCCCGCACGACGGACCACACCAGCGGGCCCAGCCCGTCCACCAGTGACTTCCAGGCCGCCGCGTCCCCGTCGGCGGCCGACTGGACAAGCACCCCGACATCTGCACGGTCCACGGTCCCACCCCTCGTGTACGACACGTCATCGTACGCCGTGGAGTGGGTGGTTCCGCCCGGCATACGGCCGCTCACGCCCCGCCGGACGGCGGGTCGAGGACAACGGGGCGCCAGGTGGGCGGCAGCAGCGCCGGTACGTGCGCCCCGCGTACCTCCGCGTACTCGGTGTTGGCCGCGAGCAGTTGCTTGCGGGCCGCGCGCGGGTCCCGCTCCTTGTGCGCCGTCATGTGGGAGGCGACAAGACCGGCGACGACAGGGGTGGCGAAGGACGTGCCGCTCCACTGCGCGTGCCCCTCGAACATCACCTGGTCCGGCTTGGCGGGTGCCTCGCCCGGCTCGCTCAGGACCCCGTTGTGGCGGGGGTACTGGCAGGTGCAGGCGTAGCCGAAGCCGTATCGGCACTCGTCGTAGGTGGAGTGCTGGTAGACGTACGGCACGGGTGTGCCGAAGCCGGTGAGGGCGCTGGTGAGACGCTCGCCGGGGGCGTAGGCCTTGACCCAGCCGCCGTGGTTGCTGAAACAGGCGCCGAACTCGCCGTCGGCGCGCAGCGCGCCGACCGACAGCACGGACTTCTCCCAGCCGGGCAGGTCGGCGTAGGCGGCGGGCCAGAAGGGCGTGGCACTCGCGTTGTTGCCGGCGGCGGCGACGAGCAGGGTGCGCTGGTCGCGCAGTTCCTCCATGAAGGCGTGCACGCCGAGCAGGCCGTCGGTGCGGCCGTTGGAGGTGCCGGCGGAGAGGCTGAGGACCTCGGGCCAGCCGCTCCGGTCGACGGCCTCGAAGAGCTTCTCGCCGAGCTCGGACTCCAGGATGGCGCCGGCGTCGTTGAGGGTGTTGCGGACGGTCACCTCGGTGTTGGGGGCGACGGCGGCGACGAGCCCGGCGATGAACGTGCCGTGGCCGACGTACTGCTGGAGGATGCCGTCGTCGTCGCACTCCCTGATCTGGGCGTCGCCGTCGGTGTGGGCGAGCAGCGGGTAGGACCGGTAGTCGTGCATGAGGCCGGTGTCGATGACGAGGACACCGACGGCGGTCCCGGCGTCGTACGACGTCTCGGCGGCGGCCGGGTTCGGTGGCTCGCTGATCGGGACGGGGACGGGCTCGTCGCCGGGGCAGGCGTTGACGGCGATGGAGACGACGTGGTTGCGGCTGATCAGCCGACGGCCCGCGCGTCCCTCCATCGTCCGCAGGGAGCGCAAGGCGTGCGCGACGGTCGGATCGCCGCCGCGGTCGCCCTCACCGGGGTCGGCGACCTGGATGCGGGTGATGCCGGTGCGGTTGGTCTCGGGGCTCGCCCGGCGCACGTGGTCCGGGGTCAGGTCGGCCATCGTGGTGAAGTGGTCGCGCACGGTGTCCTCGACGAGGCGGGCCTCCTCGCCGTCGCGGGCGAGGACGACGCCCTTCTCGTAGAAGAACTCGGCGGAGTCGTCCGGCCCCATCGCCAGCGGGACGCCCGGCATCGAGCGCTGGATCTGGTCGAACTGCTCGCGGAATCTCTGTGGTGCCATGGCATTTCCTCCACTGGGACGGCGGTGGTGGCGGCGGTCGCGGTGACCGTCTCGTCAACGGTCTCGGCGACGGTCGTCAATCAGAGTCCGGGGGTGGCTGATTGATACAGACTCGAACCTGTGGGGTGTGGTTCCGGAGCACTACCATCCGTGGGGTGACAGCGGGAAACGACTCGGTTCTCCAACTGCTGCCGATGGTGTTCGCCGCCCCCAACGAAGCGCTGGCGCGGGCGGAGGAGCTGCTCGGGGCCGATCCCTCACCGCTGCACGCCTCGATCGCCCATCAGGTGATCGGCATCTGGCAGCGGGACTTCGGGGACACCCGGCGGGCTCTGGCGCATCTGCGGCGCGCCCGCGATCTCGCGGCGCGCGCCGACTCGGCCGACCGGGAGGCGGACGTACTGGCCACGCTGGGGGTCGCGCTGGTGCACTCCGGCCGCACCCGGGAGGGCCTGGCCGCGTTCGAGCAGGGGGTGGCGCGCGGTACCGGGCACACCCGCGCGCGGGTGCTGTACCGGCGGGCGTACGTGTGGTGGGTGCTGGGCCGGCACGGCGAGGCACTGGAGGACGTACGGCGGGCGATTCCGGTGCTGCGGCAGGCGGACGACGTGATCTGGACGGCGCGGGCGCTGACCCTGCGGGCCACCGTGCATCTGGCGCTCGGCGCGGTGGAGCGGGCGGACGCCGACTTCACCGCGGCGGAGGCGCTGTGGGACACCACCGGCCAGGAGCACGACAAGGCCGACGCGGTGGAGAGCCGAGGGCTCGCGGCGTTCCGGTCCGGTGACGTGCCGGCGGCGCTGCGGCTGCTGGACGAGGCGGAGGAGCGGTACGCGAAACTGGGCACGCCGACGTTCATGCTCACCATCCGGCGCTGCGAGGTGCTCATGGCGGCAGGGCTGGCGACGGAGGCGCTGACCGAGGCGGACGGGGCGATCGCCGCCCTGGACGGGATCGGCGGCCAGTCCACCCGCAAGGCGGAGTTGCTGCTGGTCGCGGCGCGGGCGGCCCGGCTGGCGGGTGATCCGCGGACCGCGCTCGCGCGCGCGGCCGTCGCGGTACGGCTGTTCGCCGGGCAGCGGCGCACCTGGTACGAGACGCACGCCCGGCTGGTGCTGATCGAGGCGCGCGTCGCGACGGGGCGCGGTTCGGGCCGGCTGGTCGCGGACGCGGCGGCGGTGGCGGAGCGGCTGGCCGCCTTCGGCGCGCCGGCCGCGCCGGAGGCGTCGCTGCTCGCGGGCCGGATCGCGCTGGGTCTGGGCTGGACGGCGGACGCGGAACGGCATCTGGCGGTCGCCGCGCGCAGTCGGCACAGCGGGCCGCCGCTGGCGCGGATGACGGGCTGGGCGGCGCAGGCGCTGCGGGCGGGGTCGGCGCGGGGTGTGCTGGAGGCGTGCCGACGGGGTCTGGACGTCCTCGACGACCACCGGATGACGCTGGGCGCCTCGGAGCTGCGGGCCCGGGCCACCGCGCAGGGTGCGGAGCTGGCGGCGCTGGCGCAGCGGGCGAGTCTGGTCTCGGGCGGGCCGCGACGGCTGCTGGTGTGGAGCGAGCGCTGGCGGGCGACGGTGCTGTCGGCGCCGCCGACCCGGCCGCCGGCCGATCCCGCGCTGCTGAGCGGCATGACGGCGTTCCGCGAGATCGCCGCCCGCGCGGAGGAGGCACGGACGGACGGCGGCCGTCCCGTCCCCGCGCTGGAGCGCGAACAGCGTCGCCTGGAGCGGGAGATCCGCTCCCGCACCCTGCACATGCGGGGCGAGGCGCCGGGTGACGGCGACCTGTTCGACGTGGGGCGCCTGCTGCGGCGGCTGGGCGACGACGTACGGCTGGTGGAGCTGGCGGTGCTCGACGGACGCGTGCACGTACTGCTGTGCGGGCAGGGACGGGTACGGCGGTTCGAGGCCGGGTTGCTGGCCGACGCGGAACGGGAGGCCGAGCACGTACAGGCCGGCCTCCGGCGCCTGGCGCACCCGGGTGCGGAGGCCCGGCTGCCGCTGGTGGAGGCGGCGGGCGCGCGCCTCCAGGAGCTGCTGCTGGGCCCTGCCGCGGCGCACCTCGGCTCCGGCCCGGTCGTCGTGGTCCCCCCGGGCCGGCTGCACCGGGTGCCCTGGGCCCTGCTGCCCGCACTGCGCGAACGGGTCCTGAGTGTGTCGCCGTCCGCGAGCAGCTGGCTCCGCGCGAGGGAGACCGCGCCCCCGCGGGGCGGCCGCCAGGTCCTGGTGCGCGGGCCGGGGCTGGCGAGCGGCGGTGCCGAGGTACCGGAACTCGCCGACCGGTACGGGGCGACGTCGCGGACGCCGGGGGGCGAGGAGGCGTGGGCGACGCGTGGGGCCGGACCCGCCGGACCGGACGGCAGCGAAGAGACGTCAGCGGCACGTCAGGCCCGGCCCACCGGACCGCACGGCGACGAGGAAACGACAGCGGCACGTGCGGCCCAGCCCACCGGACCACACGGCGGCGCCGGGCGGCGGGCGGTGCCCACCGTGCTGGAGGGGGACGCGGCACGGGTGCCGCGGGTGTTGCGGGAGCTGGACGGGGCGGCACTGGCGCATATCGCGGCGCACGGGGCGTTCCGCGCGGACAGCCCCCTGTTCTCGTCGCTGCGGATGGCGGACGGGCCGCTCATCGTGCACGACTTCGAGCGGCTGGACCGCAGCCCGTACCGGATCATCCTGTCCTGCTGCGACACCGCCCGCTTCGCCTCGGTCGGCGCGGACGAGTTGCTCGGGCTGGTCACGGCGCTGCTGCCGCTGGGTACGGCCGGGGTGGTGGCGTGCAGCGCGCCGGTCAACGACGCGGCGGTGGTGCCGCTGATGCTCGCGCTGCACAAGGGCCTGGACGCGGGGCTGTCCCTGGCGGAGGCGCTGCGCGACGCGCGGGCGGCGCTGCCGGACGACGCGGTGCACCAGGCGACGGGGTGGGCGTTCTCCGCGTTCGGGGCGGCCTGAGCATCGGCCTGCCTCTGCGTGGTCTGTCTGTCAGTGGCCTGTCTGTCCGTACGTCAGGCGGGTTGGGGCTCGGGCAGCTCCATCAGCCAGGGCAGGGCGCCGCGGTCGCCGGCGCCGAGGCGGGTGTAGGCGCCGTAGAGGTGGTTGCCGACGGTGCGGACGGAGAGGGTGAGTCTCTCCGCGATCTGCCGGTTGCTCAGTCCGGCGGCGGCGAGGGTGACGATTTGCCGCTGGCGGGCGGTGAGTTCACCGAGCACCAGACCGGACAGGGCGGGGGTGCGCGCGCCCTCGCAGCGTCGGGCGAGGGCGACGGCGCGGGTGCGGGCGGCGCGGACGCCGCCCGGGGCGCGGTGGGCGCGTACCGCCTGGGCCTGCGCCTCGGCCGCGAAGAGCAGGAACCCGCGTCGTTCCAGCTCCTCGGCCACGCGGTCCAGCGCCGGTCCGTCACCCCGCGCGAGGGCGTCGGCGTGTGCGGCGAAGACTCCGGTCAGCCGCCCGGCCGACCCTTCGGGGGCGCCGAGCCGGACGGCGTCGTACGGGTCACCGGTGCGAGCGGCCGCCCGGACCGCCTCGTCGAGGTCGCCGCGTGCGGCGGCGGCCCAGACCGCCGCCGCCCCGTGGCTCTCCGCCGTCGCGTCGCCCGACTGGGCGCCGGCCAGGGCGAGTTCCTCGCGGCACGACGCGTCGTCGGGGTGGGTGCGCAGGCCCTCGCGGGCCCAGGCCGCGGCCTCGCGCAGCCGGCCGCGCAGGCGGGCGTACCGGGCGCGGAGCGCCGCGTACTCCACCGGCAGGGGCGCACCCTCGGCCACCAGCCACTCCCCCACCGGTGTCTCCAACGCCCGTACGTCGGCCTGCTCGATGCGCAGGGACAGGGCGGCCCGCTCCGCAGCCAGCGCGGGCCCGCACTGGTCGGGCGTGCGGGCCAGCCGCCGGGCCCGGAGCCGGCCGGCGGCGGTGCGCAGGACGGGGCCGTGCAGGGGGTGGGCGAGTCGGGTGGCACCGTGGTCGTCGACGGCGACCAGGCCCTCGGCCTCCAACCGCTCCAGGGTCCAGATGTCGAAGGTGTCCAGGCCGAGGGGAAGAGGCTCGGCGAAGGCGAGGCGTTCGAGCGTCTCGCGCTCCTCGACGCGGGCGCGGTCGAGGACGTGGGCGGTGCGTTCCCGTACGGCCGTGGTGATCGGGACCGGTCCCCGCCACGCCCGCTGGTCCGTGTCCGGGACCCGTGCGAGCAGCCCTCGCTCGCGCACGGCGGTCAGCAGCTCGCGCAGCAGCCGCAGGTCACCCCGGCACAGGCGGTGCAGCCGGTCGACGGTCAGCGGCTCGACGGCGACGCCCGCACCGGCCGTGAGCAGGTCGGCGGTCTCCTCACGGGGCAGCGGCTCCAGGGAGAGGCGCGGCAGCAACTCACCGGACCACAGCCGGGACACCGCCCCCGGCACGGGTACGCCCTCCGTGGCGACGACCAGGAGCCGGGTGCGGCCGTGCACGGCGAGTTGGTGCAGGAGGGCGGCGGAGGCGTCGTCGAGCAGATGGGCGTCGTCGACCAGCAGCAGCCGTACACCGGACAGGAGTTGTACCGCTCGGTGCAGGGTGACGGTCTCGGGCAGCAGGTGGGCGAAGGCGGCGAAGGGGATCTCCCGGGTCGCGGGGGTCCCGGCCGCCCTGGCGCAGTCCGTGCCCCGGACGGCCTCCGTCACGAGCCTGGACTTGCCGCAACCCGCCGGGCCGGTCACCGAGATGCCGCCGCGTCCGGCGGTCAGGGACCGGCGTACCAGCTCCAGTTCGTCCGTCCGCCCGGTGAACGGCCAGGGCGTCTGAAGGGTCTTCGGGTCCCGCGGAGAAGTCGTCACGGCAACATGAGTCGGCATACTCACCTCTGATACAGGGTGACTTGAGTAGCCCCCGACTCAGGCGCCCGGACCGGCCCGGACGGCAGTCTGGGGGTCATGACCGCACGCTACTGCTCGCTCGCGCAGCAGCCTGCCCCCGTGTTCGCGCCGGGGCTGGCCGCAGAGCGCCTCGCCGCGCTCGTCGGCGGGCAGCGGATGTGGGTCAACGGCACCGTTCTGCACTACTGCTTCCTCGGCGGCGACACCGACTCGTCCGTGGTTCCCATGCCGGGCACCGGCCGGCCTCGGCGGGTGTCGTGGGTGGGTACCGACGAGCAGCGGGACGTGGTGCGCGACTGCTTCCGGGAGTGGCAGGACCTCGGCATCGGACTCGTCCTCACCGAGGTCGGCGACCGCTCGGAGGCCGAGCTGCGGATAGGCTTCCAGCCCGGCGACGGGTCCTGGTCGGCGGTGGGCAAGGACGCGCTCCGGGTCGGTCTGAACGACCGCACGATGAACTTCGGCTGGGACCTGACCGCGTCCGGGGAGCGTGCGACGGCCCTGCACCAGATCGGGCACGCGCTCGGCATGCTGCACGAGCACCAGAGCCCGTTCGCCGGCATCCTCTGGGACGACGAGGCCGTCTACGCCGAACTGGCGGGCCCGCCGAACCACTGGAGCCGGGAGCGGACGTTCCACAACATCCTGCGCAAGCTCGACACGGACGAGGCCAACAACCCGGTCTGGGACCCCCAGTCGATCATGGAGTACCCCTTCCCGTCGGGGCTGATACTGGAGCCGGAGCACTACCGTTCGGGTCTGCACCCGCCGGGCACCCTCTCCGCCGCCGACAAGGAGTTCGCCCTGCGCTGGTATCCGCCCACCGGCCGGCCGGGCCCGCTGGTGCCGTTCCGTTCGGTGCCGCTCGGTCTCGGGCCGGGCGAGCAGGCCGACTTCCGCGTGGATCCGCCGGAGACCCGGGAGTACACCGTGGGCACCTTCGGTGACAGCGACGCCGTCGTCGTGATCTTCGAGATGCGGGACGGAAACCCCCGCTACCTCGCGGGCCTGGACGACGGGGGAACACCCCGCAACGCCACTATCAGGGCCCGTTTCGTCAAGGGCCGCCGCTATGTCGTCCGGGTGCGTCTGCACTCCTCGTGGGGTGCGGGCGAGACGGCGGTCATGTGCTGGTGACCGCGCGGCTCCAGAGCACCCGGGCGCAACGGCCACAGTCCGGCGCCGGGGGACGGCCGGGGCACGTCGCCTTCGGGGGAGGGTGACGTGTCCCGGCTACGTCGTGTCCGCCGCACGAGGGGGGCGGCGGACACGGCGACGATCGCCGCACGGGGTGCCGGGTGCCGCCGAGCGGGTGGGGTCACGAACGGCGCGACGACAGAAAGGCCGTTCCCGCTGTTGCGCGGAAACGGCCTACGACCTGCGAAAAACGCAAGTCGGGACGACAGGATTTGAACCTGCGACCCCTTGACCCCCAGTCAAGTGCGCTACCAAGCTGCGCCACGTCCCGGTGCGCGGCCCACTTCGTGGGTGATCGCGCTGGTCAAGCCTACCCCATCCACGGGCGGACCGAGTGCCTCGGCGCGTTCGCCCACTCCGGCCGGGCCTCGCCCGAGCGGACCGTCCCACATGCGAATCGCCCGATGATCACATCGCGAGACGGCGTTGCGTCACACCGCCCGCCAGGCGTTACCTCGCACGGTGCGAACCGAACGACCCGAACATCTCAGCAACGACGCCACCGGCGACCGCTCCGCGCGGCGTGCCGTGACCGTCTTCCCGATCCTCGTCCTCGCGGCCGGCGCCCTCGGCCTGCTGCTCCCCGGGAGTTTCACCGGGTGGAGCGAGTCGGTGCCGTACCTGCTGGGCGTCGTGATGTTCTGCATGGGCATCACCATGACCCCGGAGGACTTCCGCGGAGTCGTCAAGCGTCCCTGGGCGGTGGCCCTCGGGCTGGTCGCGCACTACGTCATCATGCCGGGGCTCGGCTGGGCCATCGCCCACCTGCTCGACCTTCCCCCGCAACTCGCCGCCGGCGTGATCCTCGTCGGCTGCGCGCCCAGCGGCACGGCCTCCAACGTGGTGACGTACCTGGCGCGGGGTGACGTCGCCCTGTCGGTCTCCGTCGCGACCGTCTCGACGCTCGTCGCGCCGCTGGTCACCCCGCCACTGACGCTGCTGCTGGCCGGCGAGTACCTCCCGGTGGACGCCGGGTCCATGGTCACCGACATCCTCAAGACGGTGCTGCTCCCGGTCCTCGCGGGCCTGGCCGTACGGCTGCTGGCGGGGCGGTACGTGGAGCGGGCGCTGCCGGCGCTGCCCTGGCTGTCCGCGCTGACGATCTCGGTGATCGTGGCGGTGGTGGTGGCGGGCAGCGCCGACGCGATCAAGTCGGCCGCGGGGCTGGTGTTCGTCGCGGTGGTGCTGCACAACGGCCTCGGGCTGGCGCTCGGTTACGGCGCGGGCCGGATCGGCCGGCTCGGCGAACCGGCGAGCCGTGCCATGGCCTTCGAGGTCGGCATGCAGAACTCCGGCCTCGCGGCGTCCCTGGCCACCGCCCACTTCAGCCCGCTGGCCGCCCTGCCGGCCGCGGTGTTCTCCGTCTGGCACAACGTCTCCGGCGCGGTCACCGCGGCCTGGTTGTCGCGCCGGGGGCGGTGAACCGCGATCGGGCGAGCGGGCTCGGGTTCTCCACCGCGGGCCCGGCGCGCGCTTCCGCCATCGGTCAGGTCCGGACCGGCTCGCGCACCATGAACACGTCCACGGGGTCCTCGGTCTCGACGGTGAACCCGTGCCGCTCGTACAGCCGTCGGGCCGCACTGCCCCGCAGCACGTTCAACCGGACGAGGTCGCCGCCGCGGTCGCACCGGGCCAGCAGCGCGCGGAGCACGGCCGAGCCGATGCCCGCGCCCTGGAGGCTCGGGGCGAGGTAGAAGTGCTCCAACCACCGGGCGTCCTCGGCCGGCCGCAGCGCCACGCAGCCGGCGAACTCGCCCGCCACCTCGATCACCCAGGTGTGCGTCCGGTCGAATCCGTCCCTCAGCCGTTGCCGTACCCGCTGCTCGTCGTACCGGCCGAGGCGTTCCAGGTCCGCCCGCAGTACCACGGCCCGCAACTCGGCGACGGCTTTCACGTCCGGCGTCGAGGCCTGCCGAAGTGTCCACTCCACCATGATCGCCACGCTACCGATCGGCGCCCTGCCCGGCTCCGGGCGGGTACCGGTTCGCACGCCGACGCCGGAAGCCGCGTTCTGGCCGTCGTACGGCGCGACGAAGTGTCCGCGTGCCCCGCCGGATACACCACACCCTGTCGCCCCCGGGGTACCGTGCGCCCCGGTTAGCGTCACGGCATGACCCACAGCTTCGTTGTCCGCGTCCCCGACGCCGAGCTCGTACCCGAGCCCCTCTCCCCCGCGCAGATCGTGTCCGGCAACCCGGAGGTGACCGGCAAGGTGGTCTGGGAGTCGGCGGACGGCCGGCAGGTGCGCGGCATCTGGCAGATCACCCCGGGCGTCGTCACCGACACCGAGGCGGACGAGATGTTCGTCGTACTCAGCGGGTCGGCCACGATCGAGGTGGAGGGCGGCCCGACGCTGACCGTGGGGCCGGGCGACCTGGCCGTGCTGCGCGAGGGCGACCGTACGACGTGGACGGTGCACGAGACGCTGCGCAAGGCGTACGCGATCAACATCGGGTAGCGCCCCCGGCGACCACCCATCCTCCGGACCTTTGTCCTGTCAAAAGGTTGACATGATGCCTCCGCTGCGCCGAGGGTGGGCGGGACAGAGCAGGGACCGGTCCGAAGAGGGGCTTTCATGGTGGACGCGCTGGGTGTCGCCGTCGTCGGTTTCGGCTGGATGGGCCGGGTGCACACCCAGGCGTACGCCCGTGTCCGGCACCACTATCCGCAGCTCGCCCTGCGCCCGGAACTGGTGACGGTCGCCGAGGAGGTGCCGGGGCGGGCGGAGGAGGCCGCAGCGCAGTTCGGGTTCACGTCGACGACGCGGGACTGGCGCGACGTCGCCGCCGACCCGAGGGTGGAGGCGGTCAGCATCACCGCCCCGAACTTCTTGCACCGCGAGATCGCCGTCGCGATGGCCGAGGCCGGCAAGCACATCTGGATCGAGAAGCCGGTCGGCCTGACCGCCGACGACGCCCGTGCGGTGGCGGACGCGGTCGCCAAGGCCGGTGTCCAGGGCGCGGTCGGCTTCAACTACCGCAACGCGCCCGCCGTCGAGGCCGCCCGCGAGCTGATCTCCTCCGGGGAGATCGGCACCGTCACGCATGTCCGAATCCGTCTCTTCAGCGACTACGCGGCCCATCCCGAGTCCGCGCTGACCTGGCGCTACGAGCGGGAGCGCGGCGGCAGCGGCGTCCTCGGCGACCTGGCCTCGCACGGTGCCGACCTGGCCCGCTTCCTGCTCGGCGACATCGCGTCGCTGACCGCCGACACGGCGATCTTCCTGCCCGAGCGAGCCCGCCCGGCCGCCGCCACCGCCGGACACTCCCGGGCCGCGGGCGGCGAGCCGGGCCCGGTCGAGAACGAGGACTACGTCAGCTGTCTGCTGCGCTTCGCCTCCGGCGCCCGCGGTGTCCTGGAGGCCTGCCGGGTCTCGGTCGGCGAGCAGAACAACTACGGCTTCGAGGTGCACGGCACCAAGGGCGCGGTGTTCTGGGACTTCCGCCGCATGAACGAACTGGGCGTCAGCCGCGGCACGGAGTACCAGGACGAGCCGGTCAGCACCGTCTACGTCGGCCCCGCGCACGGCGAGTTCGCCGCCTTCCAGCCGGGCGCGGCGAACGCCATGGGCTACGACGACCTCAAGGTGGTGGAGGCCCACCGCTTCCTGCGCTCGATCGCGGAGGGCACCCCGCACGGCGCCACGCTGCCGGACGCGGTGCACAGCGCGGCCGTACTGGACGCGATGGCGCGGTCGGCCGAGCGCGGCGCCTGGGTCGAGGTCCGACCGGAGGGGTGAGGGCGGAACGCCCCGGCAAACAGGGGCAGGCGCCCGCAGACGCCCGCTGGCAACGCGCAGAAGTGCCGCCAGGCCCGCCGCCCCCCACACTCGTCGGCGCTCTCGCGCCGCATTTTTCGTACCCCGTCCCCCCGGCTACCGTCCCCCGGCCCCCGGCCCCCGAAAGGACGACGATGTCCTTGCCCCCCGTCCCCTCCCGCCGCGCCTGGCTGTCCGAGCGGGACTGCGACCTCGACACGTTCCGCGCACTCGTCGAGCAGCCCACCGATCCCGCCGACCATCCATGGGCCCGCGCCGTGGAGCGGAACGTCCCGCTCTACGAGGCCGACCGACTGCGCGACGACCGCGAGACGGCGGCCGAGCTGGTCCACGCCCTCGCCGACGGCCCCGGCATCGTCGTCATCGAGGGCGCGTTCCCGGACCCGTCGGTCGTCGACCGGGCCACCGCCGTGTTCGACGCCCTGATCGCCGAGCAGCGCGCCTCCGGCACCACCGCCGGCGACCACTTCGCGGCGCCCGGGGCCAACGACCGGGTGTGGAACGCCCTGGAGAAGGCGGCCCTGCACGACGCCGAGGCCTTCGCCGACTACTACGCCAACGACGCGCTGGCCCTGGTCGCCCGGGCCTGGCTCGGCCCCGGCTACCAGGTCACCTCCCAGATCAACGTGGTCAACCCGGGCGGCACGGCCCAGACCGTGCACCGCGACTACCACCTCGGCTTCCTCTCGAACGAGGTCGCCGCCGCCTACCCGGCGCACGTGCACCGCCTCTCCCCCGTGCTCACGCTGCAGGGCGCGGTCGCGCACCGCGACATGCCCGTGGAGTCGGGGCCCACGATGTACCTGCCGCACTCCCAGAAGTACGAACCGGGCTACCTGGCCTGGCGGCTCCCGGACTTCCGGGCCTACTTCGAGGCGCACCACGTCCAACTGCCCCTCGCCAAGGGCGACGCGGTCTTCTTCAACCCCGCGCTCTTCCACGCGGCCGGCACCAACCGCTCCGCGGGCATCCGTCGTATGGCCAACCTGCTCCAGATCTCCTCCGCGTTCGGCCGCGCCATGGAGACCGTGGACCGGGAGGCGGTGGCGAACGCCGTCTACCCGGTGCTGCTCGAGCGCCGGGCCGAGGGCGTGGGCGAGCGGTGGCTGGAGAACGTGGTCGCCGCGAGCGCCGAGGGCTACCCCTTCCCCACCAACCTCGACAGCGATCCGCCGGTCGACGGTCTGGCCCCGCCCTCCCAGGCGGACGTCGTACGGCGGGCGCTGCGCGAAGAGTGGACGCCGGAGGCACTGCGCGAGGTACTGCGGGCCGGCCGGGAACGCCGAGAGAGCTGAGGGATGTGACGGGCGTGAGGGGACTTCTCGACGGCAAGGTCGTCCTGGTCAACGGCGGAAGCCAGGGCGTCGGCGCCGCCATCGCGCGGGCCGCCGTCCGCGAGGGCGCCGTCGTGGCCGTCACCGGGCGGCGCCCGGGGCCCGGTGACGCCCTGGTGGCCGAGCTGGCGGCGGCGGGCGGCAGGGCGATGTTCGTACGGGCCGACCTGGCGGACGCGGAGCAGGCGAAGGCCTGTGTGGCCCGGGTGGTGGAGGCGTACGGCCGTGTCGACTGCCTGGTGAACTCGGCGGGGCTGACCTCCCGGGGGACGCTGCTGGACACGACTCCCGAGCTGTTCGACCAGCACATCGCGATCAACCTCAAGGCGCCGTTCTTCGCGATGCAGGCGGCGGTCGCGGACATGGTGGGCCGGGGCGCTCCCGGCACCGTCGTCAACATCATCACGTCCTCGGCGCACGGTGGGCAGCCGTTCCTCGCGCCGTACGTCGCCGCGAAGGCGGGGCTGGTGGGTCTCACCCGGAACGCCGCGCACGCGCACCGCTGGGACCGGGTGCGGATCAACGGCCTGAACATCGGCTGGACGGCGACCGAGGGCGAGGACGCGACCCAGCGCGCCTTCCACGGTGCCGGGACGACTGGCGCGAGGAGGCCGCCGCCCGGCTGCCGATGGGAAAGCTCGGGCAACCGGACGACATCGCCGACTTCGTGGTCCTGCTGCTGTCGGACCGGTCCGGGGTGGTCACGGGCTCGGTGATCGACTGGGACCAGAACGTCCTCGGTGGCCTGGACTGAGTCCGCACCACCGCAACCACACACAGGGAGCAGCGGAGCACATGCGCATCGGAATCCTCGGCCTCGGCCGCATCGGCGCCTTTCACGCCGAGACCCTCTCCGGACTCGAGTCCGTCGACTCGCTGGTCGTCGCCGACCCGTTCGCGGACGCCGCGAAGGCCGCCGCCGAGCGGTTCGGCGCCGAGGTCGCGGACTCCCCCGAGGCGGTGCTGGCCGCCGGGGTGGACGCAGTGGTGATCGCGGCGGCGACCGACGCCCACCCGGGGTTGATCCTGGCCGCCGTCGAGGCCGGCGTCCCCGTCTTCTGCGAGAAGCCCGTCGCCCGCACCATGGCGGAGGGCGTCGAGGTGCTCAAGGCGGTCGCTGGACGGGACGTGCCGATCCAGATCGGCTACAACCGCCGGTTCGACGCCGGGTTCGTCGCCGCGCGGGCGGCCGTACGGGGCGGTGAGCTGGGCAAGCTGCACACCGTGCGGTCCACCACGCTGGACCCCGCGCCGCCGCCCGCCGCGTACATCGCCGCCTCCGGCGGCATCTTCCGCGACTGCTCGGTGCACGACTTCGACGTCATCCGCTGGGTGACCGGCCGCGAGGTGACCGAGGTGTACGCCGTCGGCGGCAACCGCGGCGCCGACTTCATCAAGGACGCGGGCGACGCCGACACCACCGGAGCGGTTCTCACCCTGGACGACGGCACGATCGCCGTGGTCTCCAACAGCCGCCACAACGCGCGTGGTCACGACGTCCGCATGGAGATCCACGGTTTCGCGGACTCCATCGCCGTCGGCCTGGAGGACAAGCTGCCGCTGCGCTCGGTCGAGCCCGGCGTGACCTTCCCGGCCGGCACTCCGCACGACTTCTTCATGGACCGCTTCACCGCCGCCTACCGCGCCGAACTCACCGCGTTCACCAAGGTCGTCGCCGGTGACCGCACGTCCCCCTGCACGATCGAGGACGCGCTGGAGGCGGGCTGGATCGCCGAGGCCTGCACGCTGTCGCTGCACGAGCACCGGCCGGTGACGATCGACGAGGTACGGCGGGGGTGAGCCGGGCGTGCGGGCCGGCGGGCGTGCGGGCCGGCGGGCCGCGCGATCAGCTCGCCGGCTCGCTGATGTTCACCATCCAGGGGACGCCGAACCGGTCCGTGCACATGCCGAAGACGTCGCCCCACATCTGCTTCTCCAGCGGCACGGCGACGGAGCCGCCGGCGGAGAGCTGCTCCCAGTAGCCGCGCAGCTCGGTCTCGTCGTCGCCGCTGAGACTCACCGAGAAGGTGTTCCCCGGGCTGTGCTCCATGCCGGGCGGGGTGTCGGCGCCCATCAGGGTGAAGCCGCTCGGTGTCTCCAGCATGCCGTGCATGATCTTGTCGGCGTCAGGGCTGTCGGACATGCCGGACGCACCGAAGGTGTTCAGCGCCAGCGTGCCGCCGAACACCTGCTCGTAGAACTCCATCGCCTGTCGGGCATCGCCGTCGAAGCTGAGATAGGGGTTGAGACGTGAGGACATGACTGCCTCCCGGAACGGGACGAAGTGCCAGTGCTGTGCACGCTAGCGCGCGCCACTGACAACGGCCCGCCGGGCGGCGCGCCGGCGGTACCCGCCCCGCCGGCGCGGTCGGCAGCCTCGGTCCCAGGTGTCTCGGCGTCTCAGCCGTCTCGGCGTCTCAGGCGCCGCAGGAGCGCAGGAACCTGCGGGTGCGGACGGCGATGGGCAGGGGCTTGTCGGGCTCGCAGGGGTACATGTCCTGCTCGACGATGGCGAACAGGTCCACGCCCAGTTTCTGGGCCGCCGTGAGCACCGGGCCCAGCTCGGGTACGCCGGTGGGCGGTTCGCACATCACCCCGCGCTGCACGGCCGGCCCGAACGGCACCCCGCCCGCCCGCACCTCGGCGAGGATCTCCGGGTCGACCTGCTTGAGGTGCAGGTAGCCGATGCGCTCGGCGTACGTCTCGATCAGCTTGACGCTGTCGCCGCCGCAGTAGGCGTAGTGGCCGGTGTCGAGGCAGAGGTTGACCAGGTCGGAGTCGGTGGAGTCGAGGAAGCGCTCGACGTGCTGCTCGGTGTCGATATGGGTGTCGGCGTGCGGGTGGACGACGATGTCGAGGCCGTAGGTCTCCCGCACCTCGTGGCCGAGGCGTTCCATGCCCTTGGTCAGGTGCGCCCACTGCTCGCCGGTCAGCTCCGGCGGCTCCAGGATCTCGGCGGTCTTGTCGTCGCGCCAGAACGACGGGATGACGACGAGGTGCTTCGCGTCCATGGCCCGGGTCAGGGCGGCGACACGGCTGACCTGCTCCCAGGTGGCGTCCCATTCCGAGGGGCCGCGGTGCAGGCCGCAGAAGATGGTGCCCGCGGAGACCTTGAGGCCGCGCCGGGCCACCTCGTCGGTGAGCCGGGCCGGGTCGGTGGGGAGATAGCCGTACGGGCCCAGCTCGATCCACTCGTAGCCGGCCTCGGTGACCTCATCCAGGAAACGCTCCCAGGGCACCTGCCGGGGGTCGTCGGGGAACCAGACGCCCCAGGAGTCGGGGGCCGAGCCGACGCGGATGCGGTCGAGGGCAGCGGGCATGTCAGGCCTTCCCTTCGGCGGATGCGGCGGAGTCGGGTGCCGCGGAGTCGAGCGCTGCGGAGTCCGGTGCCGCGGAGTCGGGCGCCGCGGGGTCCGGTATCGCGGAGTCGGGCGCCGCGGAGTCCGGGGCCCCGGTATCGGGCGCGGCGGTGTCGGGCCCGGCGGTGTCGGCCGCGGGAACGTCCGGCTCCGCGTCCGGGAGCGCCTCCACGTCGACCCCGCCGACCTGCGCCAGTTCGTGCTTGAGGGCGGCGAGTTCGGCACCGCCCGCCATGTGGTTGGTGAGTTCTTCGAGGGTGATGTCGGCGCGGGCGGCGCTGAGTTCCAGGGTGCCCAGGCGCAGCACGCTGAAGTGGTCGCCGACCATGTACGCGTGGTGGGGGTTGTGGGTGATGAAGATGACGCCGAGGCCGCGTTCCCGGGCGGCGGCGACGTACTTGAGGACTACCCCGGACTGCTTGACGCCGAGGGCGGCGGTGGGCTCGTCGAGGATGAGGACGCGGGCGCCGAAGTAGACGGCGCGGGCGATGGCGACGCACTGGCGCTGGCCGCCGGAGAGCGTGCCGATGGGCTGCTCCAGGTCGTCCAGGACGATGCCCATGTTGCGCAGTTCCTCGTCTGCGGTCCGCTTCATGCGGGCGATGTCGAGTCGGCGCACGGGCCAGGGGCCCTTGGTCATCTCGGAGCCGAGGAAGAAGTTGCGCCACACCGGCATCAGGGGCACGGTGGCGAGGTCCTGGTAGACGGTGGCGATGCCCCGGGCGAGGGCGTCACGCGGGGTGGTGAAGCGCACGGCCTCACCGTCGACGAGGAACTCGCCCTCGGTGTGCTGGTGGAGCCCGGAGATGATCTTGATGAGGGTGGACTTGCCGGCGCCGTTGTCGCCGAGCACGCAGGTCACCCGGCCGGGGTGGACCGCGAGGTCGACGCCGTGCAGGGCGCGGATGTTGCCGTAGGCCTTGCCGGCGCCGCGCAGTCGGACGATCGGCCGGTCGGTCTCGGGCGCGGTGTCCGCGAGGACGGCCCCGTGGGTGCCGGCGGTCTTGCTGGTCATTTTCCGATCACCTCCGGGTCGCCGCGCGGCGGACCCACAGATTGATGAGGACGGCGCCGAGGAGCATCACGCCGAGGAAGGCCTTGAACCAGTCGGGGTTCCAGCCGGCGAAGACGATGCCCTGGTTCACCATGCCGAACATGAAGGCGCCGAAGACCGGGCCGATGGCGGAGCCGTAGCCGCCGGTGAGCAGACAGCCGCCGATCACCGCCGCGGCGATGTAGATCAGCTCCTGGCCGACGCCCTCACCGGACTGCACGGTGTTGAAGGAGAACAGCTGGTGCATGCCGACGAACCAGGCGCCGAAGCCGACCAGCATGAACAGCGTGATCTTCGTGAAGGCGACGGGGACGCCGACCGCGCGTGCGCTGTCCTTGTTGCCGCCGACCGCGAAGATCCAGTTGCCGTACTTGGTGCGCAGCAGCACCCATGTGGCCAGGGCGGCGAAGACGAGCCACCACACGACCGTGATCTTCACCTGTACGCCGCCGACGTCGAAGGACGAGGCGAAGAGGGCCTTGGCCTGGTCGAAGCCGTCCATGTCGCTGATGTCGTCGGTGGCGACGTTGCCGGTGACCAGCTTGGTGACCGCGAGATTGACGCCCTGGAGGATGAGGAAGGTGCCGAGCGTCACCAGGAAGCTCGGCAGGCCGGTCTTCATCAGCACCCAGCCGTTGAACGCGCCGACGGCGAGGGAGACGGCGAGGGCGACGATCACGCCCATCCAGACGTTCATGGTCAGCTGGTAGCTGAGCATGCTGGCGGTGAGCGCCGAGGTGATGACGGCGACACCGGCCGACAGGTCGAACTCGCCGCCGATCATCAGCAGGGCGACGGGCAGCGCCATGATGCCGATGGTGGACGACTGGTACAGGACCGTCGCCATGGAGCTGCCGTCGCGCAGCGAGGGGGCGGCGATCAGGAAGAACACGAACACGGCGACGGCGCCGAGGAAGACCCCGACCTCCGGCCGGGCGAGCAGCCGCAGCGCCAGCGAGCGCTGCCGGGTCCGTCCGTCGGTCTGCCCCGGGCCGGGGACCGGCGGTGTGGTCACCGCCGGTTCAGCCTGTTGGGTCATGCTCATCACCGGGTGCCCTTCGCGGCGAACTCGGCGACGGCCTTCACGTTGGACTTGTCGACGAAGGCCGGGCCGGTCAGCACCGGCTGCTCACCGCCGCCGCTGTAGTTGCCGTTGTTCTTGTAGAGCCACATGCCGTCGACCGCCAGATAGCCCTGGAGGTAGGGCTGCTGGTCGACGGCGAACTCGATGTCGCCCTTCTCGATGGCGCCGGTCAGCTGCTTGTTGAGGTCGAAAGTGGCGATCTTCGCCTCGCTGCCGGTCTCGTCCACCGACTGCACGGCGGTCATGGCGAACGGGGCGCCGAGCGTGACGAGGCGGTCGATGTCGCCGTCCTGCTTGAGCTTGGCGGTGATGGTCGACTTCACCGACGGCATGTCGGTGCCGTTGACGTAGAGGTTCTCGATGGAGCCCTCGAAGGTCTTCTTCACGCCGTCGCAGCGCTGGGTGAGACCGACGTTGCCCTGCTCGTGGATCACGCAGATGGCCTTCTTGGCGCCGTCCTCGTTCAGCCGCTTCCCGAGCGCCTCGCCGGCCACGGTCTCGTCCTGCCCGAAGAACGACATCAGGCCGAGCTTCTTCCAGTCCGCCAGACCGGAGTTGAGGCCGACGACGGGTATGCCGGCCTTCTCGGCCTTGCCGAGGACGCCGCGGAGGGCGTCCGGCTTGGCGAGGGTGACGGCGATGCCGTCGACCTTCTGGTCGATCGCGTTCTGCACCAGGTTGGCCTGGTTGCCCGCGTTCGGGTCGGCGGAGTAGACGAGCTTGATGTTGTCCTTGGCGGCGGCCGCCTCGGCGCCCTTGCGGACGATGTCCCAGAAGGTGTCGCCGGGCGCCTGGTGGGTGACCAGGGCGACGGTCATGCGGGGGGTGTTCGCCTTGCCCGCGGAGGCGCCCGAGTCCCCTTCCTCGTCGGCCTTCTTGCCCCCGGAGCCGCTGGAGCAGCCGGCGAGGGTGAGGGCCGCGGCGGCGGCGAGGGCCACGGCGGGGGCGAATCTGCGGGAGCGGGCGTGCGAAGAGCGGTCCATCTTTCCTGCACCTCACTGTGCGACTGTGCGACGGGGGAGCCGTGTGCCAGACCAGAGAAGAACGGCTGTTGCGCTGGGACCGGATACAAGTCCTTGGGACGCCCGCTGTCAATACTTTGTCAAGACATCATTTCACTCGCAGGTCCGAATGTAAGTACAAAGTATTGACACGGTCGCCTCGGAGTCATACACCTGGGAGGCGGCAGGCCCCCGCCCAGCCCGAGGAGCGTCGCACATGGCCGAGTCAGTCCCGCGTTTCGATCTGATCACGATGGGCCGCATCGGGGTCGATCTCTATCCCTTGCAGACGGGTGTACCCCTGGCGGAGGTTGAGACCTTCGGCAAGTTTCTCGGCGGTTCGGCCGCCAACGTGGCGGTCGCCGCCGCACGTCTCGGCCGCCGCACGGCCGTCATCACCCGCACGGGCGACGACCCGTTCGGCGGCTATCTGCATCAGGCACTCGGGGAGTTCGGCGTCGACGACCGCTGGGTCACCCCGGTCGCCGCCTACCCGACCCCCGTCACCTTCTGCGAGATCTTCCCGCCGGACGACTTCCCCCTGTACTTCTACCGCCGCCCCAAGGCCCCCGACCTGGAGATCCACCCGGAGGAGCTGGACCTCGACGCGATCCGCGCGGCCGCCGTCTTCTGGATCACCGGCACGGGGCTGAGCGAGGAACCGAGCCGTACGGCGACCCTGGCCGCCCTCGCCCACCGCGCCAAGGCCGGCACCACGGTCTTCGACCTGGACTGGCGCCCGATGTTCTGGGCCGACCCCGACCAGGCCCGCCCGTACTACGCCGAGGCGCTGCGGCACGCGACCGTCGCGGTCGGCAACCTCGACGAGTGCGAGATCGCCACGGGCGTACGCGAGCCGCACGCCTGCGCCGAGGCGCTCCTGGCGGCCGGTGTGGAGCTGGCCGTCGTCAAGCAGGGCCCGAAGGGGGTCCTCGCCGTGCACCGCGACGGCCGGACGGCCGAGGTGGAGCCGGTGCCGGTCGAGGTCGTCAACGGCCTCGGCGCGGGCGACGCGTTCGGCGGCTCGCTCTGCCACGGTCTGCTCTCCGGCTGGGAGCTGGCGCGGACCATGCGGTACGCCAACGCGGCCGGCGCCCTCGTCGCCTCCCGTCTCGCCTGCTCCTCCGCGATGCCCACCGAGGCGGAGGTCGACGACCTCCTCGCGCGAGCCACTCCCTGAACGGAGCAACGCCTTGTCCCTCAGCATCCCCGACCTCACCGCGGTCAGAGCCCGGCATCCGGAGGCGATCGCCGAGGCGGCGGCCCGCCGGGTACGCCGCCCGCTGATCGGCGGCTCCGGCCGCCTGATGATCGTGGCCGCCGACCATCCGGCGCGCGGAGCGCTCGGCGTCGGCGACCGCCGGCTCGCCATGGCCAACCGGGCCGACCTGCTGGAGCGCCTGTGCACCGCGCTGTCCCGGCCCGGCGTCGACGGGGTGCTCGCCACCGCCGACGTGCTGGAGGACCTGCTGCTCCTCGGGGTGCTGGAGAACAAGGTCGTCATGGGCTCGATGAACCGCGGCGGCCTCGCGGGCGCCGCCTTCGAGATGGACGACCGCTTCACCGGCCACCGCGCCGAGGACATCGCCCGCCTGCGCTTCGACGCGGGCAAGCTGCTGCTGCGCATCGACTACGACGACCCCGGTTCGCTGGCCACCATGGAGTCCACCGCCCGCGCGGTCGACGCCATGGCCGAGCGTGAACTGCCCGTCTTCGTGGAGCCGTTCATCTCCCGCCGCGTCGAGGGCCGGGTCCGCAACGACCTGTCCGCCGAGGCGGTCACCCGGTCCGTCGCCATCGCCTCGGGCCTGGGCGGCACCTCCGCCTACACCTGGCTGAAACTGCCCGTCACCCACGACCCGGACGACATGGGCGAGGTCCTGGAGACCTCCACCCTGCCCGCCGTCCTGCTCGGCGGTGACATAGGGGGCTCCCCCGCGGACCAGGTCGCCGCCTACGAACGCTGGCGCAAGGCCCTGCGGCTGCCCACCGTGCAGGGCCTGGTCGTCGGCCGCTCGCTGCTCTACCCGGCCGAGGGCAGCGTGGAGCAGGCGGTGGACACGGCCGTCGGACTGCTGTGACCTACCAGGAGAGGACGAGGAGATGACGTACCACCTTTCGGCGGGCAAGGCGGCGAGCGGCGCCTACGCCGTGGACGTGACGCCCGAGAAGGCAGGCTGGGGCCACTCCGCCCTGCGCGTACTCGACCTGCCGCCCGGCGGCTCCCACACCTTCGACAGCGGCGACAGCGAGTGGATCGTCCTCCCGCTCAGCGGCGGCTGCACGGTCGCCACCGCCGACGACTTCGGCCAGGACACCTTCGAACTCACCGGCCGCGCCGACGTGTTCAGCGGCGTCAGCGACTTCGCGTACGTACCGCGCGACGCCCGCACGACCGTCACCTCCACCGGCGGTGGCCGCTTCGCCCTCACCGGCGCCCGCTGCACCCGCCGCCTGCCCAGCCGCTACGGCCCGGCGTCGTCGGTTCCGGTGGAGCTGAGGGGCACGGGGAACTGCTCGCGGCAGGTCAACAACTTCGGTGCGGCCGGGGTGTTCGAGTGCGACAAACTCATCGCGGTCGAGGTCATCACCCCGGGCGGCAACTGGTCCTCCTTCCCGCCGCACAAGCACGACGAGCACCGCCCCGGCGAGGAGTCGGTACTGGAGGAGATCTACTACTTCGAGTTCGCGGACCACGAGGGCACCCCCGGCCTCGGTTACCAGCGGGTCTCCCCGTCCGGCCGGGGGCAGGGCACGGACGTGCTGGCCGAGGTCCGCGACGGCGACGTGGTCCTCATCCCCGACGGCTGGCACGGACCGTCGATGGCCGTCCCCGGCCACCACATGTACTACCTCAACGTCATGGCGGGCCCGGAGGCCGAACGCGCCTGGCTGATCTGCGACCACCCCGACCACGCCTGGATCCGCGACACCTGGGCGGACCGGCCCGTCGACCCCCGACTCCCCCTCTACACAGCACCGGAGAGGTCCGCATGAGCGCCGCCACCCGCCGACTGACGACCGCCCAGGCCCTGGTGCGCTTCCTGGCCGCCCAGCACACCGAACGCGACGGTGTACGGCACCGCCTGATCGCGGGCACCTGGGGCATCTTCGGCCACGGCAACGTGGCCGGCCTCGGCCAGGCCCTCGTCGAGTACGCCGACGTCATGCCGTACCACCAGGGCCGCAGCGAACAGGCCATGGTACACGCGGCCGTCGGCCACGCGCGACAGCTCAACCGGCTGTCCGCGCAAGCGGTGACGACGTCGATCGGCCCCGGCGCCACCAACCTGGTCACCGGCGCCGCCCTGGCCACGATCAACCGCCTCCCGGTCCTGCTCCTCCCCGGCGACTACTTCGCCTCGCACGCCGCCGACCCGCTGCTCCAGCAGCTGGAGCACCCGAGCGAGGCCGACGTGTCCGTCAACGACACCCTGCGCCCCGTCTCCCGCTACTTCGACCGCGTCACCCGCCCCGAGGCTCTCATCGCCTCCGCCCTCCAGGCGATGCGCGTGCTCACCGACCCGGCCGAGACCGGCGCGGTCACCCTCGCGCTGCCCCAGGACGTACAGGCGGAGGCGTACGACTGGCCGGAGGAGTTCTTCGCCGACCGGGTCTGGCGGGTACGGCGTCCGGCGCCCGACCCGGTGGAGCTGACCGATGCGGTGCGGGCGGTCCGGGCCGCCGAGCGCCCACTGATCGTCGCGGGCGGCGGCATCCACCACAGCGAGGCGGAAGAGGCCCTCGTAGCCCTGGTGAAGGCCACCGGCATCCCCGTCGCCTCCACGCAGGCCGGCAAGGGCGCGCTGCGCCACGACCACCCGGCCGACCTGGGCGGCATCGGCCACACCGGCACCGCCGTCAGCGACGACCTCGCCCGCACGGCGGACCTGGTGATCGGGGTCGGCACCCGCTACTCGGACTTCACCACGGCCTCCGGCACCCTCTTCCAGCACCCGGACGTCCGCTTCCTGAACCTCAACATCACCGCCTTCGACGCTCACAAGCTCGCCGCCCGCACCCTGGTCTGCGACGCCCGGACCGGGCTCACGGCGCTGGCGGAGGCACTGTCCGGCCACCGGGTGGCCGCGTCGTACGAGGCCGAGTACCGCGCCGGCAAGACACGCTGGGACGAGACGGTGGAGGCGGCCTACCGCGCCGACGACGACAGCGCCGTGCCGACCCAGACGCAGGTGCTGGGCGCGCTGGACGCGGTCGTCGGCGCCGAGGACGTGGTGATCAACGCGGCCGGCTCGCTCCCCGGCGACCTGCACAAACTCTGGCGGGCCCGCTCCCCCCGCCAGTACCACCTGGAGTACGGCTACTCCTGCATGGGTTACGAGATCCCGGCCGCGCTCGGCGTCCAGCAGGCCGCGCCCGGCACCCCGGTGTGGGCCCTGGTCGGCGACGGCACGTACCTGATGAACCCGACGGAGATCGTCACCGCCGTGCAGGAGAACCTGCCGGTCAAGCTGGTCCTGGTCCAGAACCACGGCTACGCCTCCATCGGCGGCCTGTCCGAGTCGGTCGGCGCCGAGCGCTTCGGCACCGACTACCGCCACCGCGCCGCCGACGGCACCTTCACCGGCGCCCCGCTCCCCGTCGACCTCGCCGCCAACGCGGCCAGCCTCGGCATGGACGTACTGCGCGCCAAGACGGTGGGGGAACTGCGCGAGGCCCTGCGGGCGGCCCGCTCGGCGGACCGTCCGATCTGCGTGTACGTGGAGACCGACCCGGCGCCGCCGACCGCTCCCCCGGCCGAGGCCTGGTGGGACGTGCCGGTGGCCGAGGTGTCCGCCCGCGCGGCCGCCACCGACGCCCGCGCGGAGTACGAACGCGCCGTAGCCGACCGCCGCCGCCACCTCTGACGGGCCGCCACCTATGACGCCCCGCCACCTACGCAAGGGAGGTACGTCCATGGCGAAGACCGGCGACCCCGCACGTGCCGTGACCGCCCCCGCGCTCAGCACCCTGGACTTCGCCCTGGACCGGGGCAGTCCGGTGCCGCTGTACTACCAGCTCGCCCAGCAGTTGGAGGCGGCGATCGAACACGGCGTCCTCGCCCCGGGCAACCTGCTGGGCAACGAGGTGGACCTCTCCGTCCGCCTCGGCCTGTCCCGGCCGACCGTCCGCCAGGCCATCCAGTCCCTGGTCGACAAGGGACTACTGGTCCGACGGCGCGGGGTCGGCACGCAGGTGGTGCACAGCCAGGTCAAGCGCCCCCTGGAGCTGAGCAGTCTCTACGACGACCTGGAGGCGGCCGGTCAGGGGCCCACCACACGGGTGGTACGCAACGAGTGCGTGCCCGCCCCGGCCGACGTGGCGGCGGCCCTCGGCATCGCGGAGGGCGGCGAGGTCACCGTCCTGGAGCGGCTGCGCCTGACCCACGGCCAGCCGGTGGCGCTGCTGTGCAACTACCTGCCGACGACGCTGCTGGACCTCGACGACGCCCGGCTGGAGTCGACCGGCCTGTACCGGATGATGCGCGCGTCCGGCATCACCCTGCACAGCGCCCGCCAGACGGTGGGCGCCCGCTCGGCCACCCGCGAGGAGGCGGACCGCCTGGACGAGAAGGAGGGCGCCGCACTGCTGACCATGCAGCGCACGGCGTACGACGACACCGGGCGGCCGGTCGAATACGGGACGCACATATACCGCGCGTCCCGGTACGCGTTCGACTTCCAGCTGCTGGTGAGGAGTTGAGTGCTAGGTGCCTGCCCGCAGCGGTCGGCGGGCCCGGAACAGGGTGTGTCCGACGTCGCCCTCCGGGACGTACTCCTCGTGTTCGACGGTCAGCCCGGCCAGGCTGATCCACTTCCGGTATCCGGCGGCGTCCGTGTGGCTCCACCACATGGGGGCGCCGCCACCGAGCCAGTCCTCCTGGACGCCGGTCCACGCGCCGTGCCCGGTGGTGGCGACGAACCTGCCTCCGGGGCGCAGCCAGCCGGCGATCCGGCGCAGCAGCGGCGGCTGTTCGGTGAGTGGGAGGTGGATGAGGGCGTAGAAGCAGACCACCGCGTCGAAGGAGCCGGGCTCGAAGTCGACGTCCGTGAGGTCGGCGCGGTGGAACACGGCGCCTGGCACCCGTTCGCGCGCCCGGCGGATCTGCACGTCACTGATGTCGACGCCGGTCACCGGGTGCCCGGCGTCGGTCAGCACTCGGGCGACCGGTACGCCGCCGCCGCAGCCGAGGTCCAGGACCGTGCCGCCGGCCGGGAGCTGCCGACGCAGGTCGTCGAGCCAGGACCCGTACTTGGTGCCGTCGCCGTACGCCTCGTCGTAGCGCGCCGCCACGGCGTCGTATCCGCGCCGCACGATGTCCTTGGGGTCGCCGGTGTCCACGCCCGGCGAGGCTAGTCGCCGGGCTCGGACCGGGCCAGTGCTTTTCCCGGGGCCACCGGTGCCTTTCCCGGGGTCAGTGGACCGTGTCCAGGCGGGTCCGCTGGTCCGGGGTGAGGTCCAGGTCCACGGCGGCCAGGTTCTCCGCCAGCTGCGCCACCGACGACGCGCCGGCGAGCGGGACGATCGGCAGTTCGGCGCCGATCTGCCAGGCGAGGACGACCTGGCCCACGGTGGCGCCGGTCTCCTGGGCGATGTCGCGGAGCACCGCGAGCCGGGCCGGGGTGCCCGGGTGGTCGTAGTCCGGGGGCAGCGGCTTGTCGTCGCGGTCGTAGGCGCCGGCCAGGAGGGGTGAGTAGGCGACCAGGGTCAGGGCGGGCTCGGCCCGCAGGTAGCCGAGCAGTTCCGCGCCGGCGTGGCCGAGGCTGCCGTCCGGGGAGAAGTCGCCGGGCACGTCGAAGCGGGGACGCAGGTGGCTGTGCTGGTACTGGAGCACCTCGTAGCCGGGCAGTGCGGCCGCGGCGGCGAGGGCGCGGGCCCGCTCCACGCGCCACATCGCCTGGTTGCTGACGCCGAGCAGTCCGACCGTGCCCTCCGCGACGAGTTCACCGAACGCCTCGACGGTCTCGCGCTGCGGCACGGTGTGGTCGTCGATGTGCGCGTACAGCAGGTCCAGCTTGTCCACGCCGAGCCGGTCGCGGCTGCGGTCCGCGGCCTCGCGGATCACCTTGGCCGACAGGCCCTCGGGGTTGTCGGTGTAGCTGGTGCCGGGGGCCAAAGGGCGGGCGCCGAGCTTGGTGGCGATGACGATCTCGTCACCGACACCGCGGCTGCGCCGCCAGCGGCCGAGGAGTTCCTCGCTCTGGCCGCCCTGGCCGCCGTCCGTCCAGAAGGCGTAGTTGTCGGACGTGTCGATGAAGTTGCCGCCGGCCTCGACATAGCGGTCGAGGACGGCGAAGGAGGTCTTCTCGTCGGTCAGCGAGCCGAACAGCATCGCGCCGAGCGCGAGCACGCTCACCTCACGACGGTGGGCCGGGTCGGTGCCGATGGTGCGGTACTTCATGGTGTTCCTCCCCTTCGTACCCGGTCGTCCGGGCACGAGAGGGAGTCTTCAGTTTGAAGTGCACTTCAAGTCAAGCGGCTTCGGCGTCAGCCCTTTCCGGCAGGGCGGGCGAACGGGCCGTCCAGCGCCGCCCACTGGAGCAGCATGATGGTCTTCGCGTCGGCGATCTGGCCGGTGCGGATCATCTCCAGGGCCCGGCGGAAGGGCAGTTCGAGGGTCTCGATGTCCTCGCCTCCTCGTCCAGGCCACCGCCCTCGTGGGTGCGGGTGGCGGGGCCGTAGGCGGCGGCGTAGAAGCTGACGCGTTCGGTGACCGAGCCGGGGCTCATGTAGACGTCGAAGACGTGCCGGACCTCGCCGACGGTGTGCCCGGTCTCCTCGACGACCTCGCGCCGCACGGCGACCTCGGGGTGCTCGTCCTCGTCGTCGAGCAGCCCGCCGGGTGTCTCGATCAGCATGCCGTCGGGGTGGCCGTTGACGTAGACGGGGAGGCGGAACTGGCGGGTGAGCAGCACGGTTTCGCGTGCCGCGTCGTAGAGCAGGACGGTGGCGCCGTTGCCGCGGTCGTGGGTCTCGCGCTCCTGGGTGCTCCAAGTGCCGTCGGCTCGCCGGAAGTCGAAGGTCGTGGTGCGTTCGACGTACCAGTGGCTGGAGAGGAGCCGTACGTCCCGGACCCTGACCCGGGGGTTGCCGGTCAGGTCCCGGCCGGCCCGGTCGAGTCCGGTGCGGCCCCGGCGGTCCGGGGTATCGATGCCGGCGGTCATCGGCTGCCGCCGGGACGGAGGCGCTTCGGCGGCACGGGGCAGGGCAAGTTGCTCATGCCCGCTTCTATCACCCGGTCCGGCCGCGCACGAAGTCGAGGGAGGCGGTGAAGCAGTCCTCCACGTCCGGTTCGGCCGCCCCGGTCCACACGTGGTCGGCGCCGGGACGGCCCGGAAGCCGGCCTCCGTGCCCACCGCGCGCGGTGCGGAGGCGAGTGCCTCTCCCTGTGCGGCGGGGACGACGGTGTCCTCGGCTCAGTGCAGGATCAGGCAGGGCGGCGCGCGGGGCGCGACTCGGGAGACGGGGCTGGCTGCGCGGGCGCGGTCCGGGACGTCGGCGGCGGGGGCGCCGAGCAGTGCCGCCTCCGGGGTGTGCGGGGGCGCGGCGGTGAGGTCGGCGGGGCCGTACCAGACGACGCAGCCGCGCAGGGCGGCCGGCGCGGCGGTGAGGGCGAGCAGCGCGGCGAGGTGGCCGCCCGCCGACTCGCCCCAGGCGACCGCCCGTTCCGCGTCGATGCCGAGCTCGGCGGCGCGGGTGCGCAGCCAGGCCAGCGCCGCCGTCAGGTCGCCCAGTGGGGCCGGGAAGACGGCTTCGCCGCTGAGCCGGTAGTCGGGGCAGGCGACGGCGAACCCGGCCCGGACGAGGCGGGCGAAGGGGCCGGGCCGCCAGTCGCGGAAGCGTGGGCCGAGGTCGTCGCGCAACCCGGTGCGCCAGGCGCCGCCGTGGACGAAGAGGATCACGGGCGGTGGGCCGGCGGCCGGTTCGCCGGGGAGCCACAGGTCGAGTTCCAGGGGGCGGCTGCCGTCGCGCACGGCGTACGGGACGGCGCGCAGGAGGCGTACGC
>NZ_JBHJRX010000059.1:0-56002 GCF_042268605.1 Streptomyces sp. NPDC056296
CCCGCGAGGCCCGTCCGCCCCGGCGGTCGGCGGCAGCCCGGCCCCGGCGCCCGGCCCGCCCGCCGACCGGGCCCGCCCCGGCCGGCCGCACCCCGCGCCATCCGGCTGGGCAGCCCCCGCCCCCGCCTGCGCCTGATCGGCCTCGCCCTGACCCTGGTGATGTCCGCGTTCGTCGTACGGCTCCTCCAGGTGCAGGCCGTCGACGCCGGCACGTACGCAGCCAAGGCCGAGCAGAACCGCTACGTCGTCCACACGCTGCCCGCCGAGCGCGGCGGGATCACCGACCGCAACGGCGTGGCCCTCGCGAGCACCGTGGACGCCTACGACATCACCGCCGACCCCACGATGTTCACCCGGGAGCAGCTGAAGGTCGGCGACGGCCCCGAGCAGGCGGCGGCGCTCCTGGCGCCGATCCTCGGCGAGGACCAGGAGGATCTCGTCGACGTGCTCCGCCCGAAGAACAAGGAGCTGCGCTACGTCCGCCTCGCCCGCCGCCAGACCCCGCAGGTCTGGAACCAGATCAAGGACCTGAAGACCGCGCTGACCAAGAAGGCGGAGACGGACAAGTCCGTGGTCAACGCCCTCGCGGGCGTCTTCGCCGACCCCAGCAGCAAGCGCGTGTACCCGGGCGGCGACCTCGCCGCCGGCATCCTCGGCTGGGTCGGCGCGGACGGCAAGGGCGGCGGCGGCCTGGAACGGAAGCTGAACGAGACCCTGGCCGGCAAGGACGGCAAGATCCGCTACGCGCAGTCCGGCGGCCGCCAGGTACCCACCGCCGGTTCCACCGAGACGCCCGCCGTCCCCGGCAGCGACGTCGAACTCACCATCGACCGCGACATCCAGTGGGCCGCCCAGCACGCCATCAGCGAGCAGGTGGAGAAGTCCAAGGCGGACGGCGGCTACGTCATCGTCCAGGACACGGCCACCGGCGAGATCCTCGCCATGGCCAACTCGCCCGGCTTCGACCCGGGCGACCTCGCCCACGCCGACCCGGACGCGCTGGGCAACGCGGCCCTCCAGGACGCCTTCGAACCCGGCTCCACCGCCAAGGTGATGTCGATGGCGGCGGTGCTGGAGGAGAAGGCCGCCACTCCGATGACCCACCTGACCATCCCGAACCGGCTCAAGCGCGGTGACCGGCTCTTCAAGGACGACATCGACCACCCCACCTGGTACCTCACGCTCAACGGCGTGCTCGCCAAGTCCAGCAACATCGGCACCATCATGGCCACCGGCGAACTCGGCAAGACGCAGGAGGAGGCCAACAAGGTGCTCCACTCCTACCTGCGCAAGTTCGGCCTCGGCGGCTACAGCGGGCTCGGCTTCCCCGGCGAGACCAAGGGCATCCTCGCGCCGCCGGACCAGTGGTCGACCTCGCAGCAGTACACGATTCCTTTCGGCCAGGGTGTCTCCGTGAACGCGCTCCAGGCGGCCTCCGTGTACTCGACCATCGCCAACGGCGGCGTCCGCGTCGAACCCACGCTCGTGCGCGGCACCAAGGGGGACGACGGGCGCTTCACCCCGGCTCCCGAGCCCAAGAAGACCCGCGTGATCAGCGAGAAGACGGCGAAGACCCTCGCGCAGATGCTGGAGTCCGTCGTCGACGACGAGGAGGGCACCGGCACCAAGGCCCGCATCCCCGGCTACCGCGTCGCGGGCAAGACGGGCACGGCCAACCGGGTGGATCCGGCCACCGGCATGTACAAGGGGTACACCTCGTCGTTCGCCGGATTCGCCCCCGCCGACAAGCCCCGCGTCACCGTCTACTGCGCCATCCAGAACGCCACCGAGGGCAGTTACTTCGGCGGCCAGATCTGCGGCCCCATCTACAAGCAGGTCATGGAGTTCGCCCTGAAGACCCTTCAGGTCCCGCCGACCGGAGCCGACCCCGCCAACCTCCCGGTCACCTTCAAACCCTGACCACTCCGGTTCAAACCCTGACCACTCCGGAGTCAGTACCGAGCCAGCGCCGATTCAGTACCGAGCCACCAGGAACCACCCGTGACAACGATCACCCCCGATCCCGGGAACCAGAGCACCCCCCACACCTCACTTCGCCCGGAAGCGGGTACGCCCGGTACGCTCACCGCCGTGCCACACGCTGATCAGTCCCAAACCACCCAGAAGGGCCACCCCGTGACCTACCCGGGACCGCCCCGGCCGGCCCAGATCTCCGCCACACCCCTCGCGGAACTCGCCGACCAGCTGGGTGTCACCGCGCCGGACAGCACCGCCGGAGTCACGGGCATCACCCATGACTCGCGCGCCGTCCGCCCCGGCGACCTGTACGCCGCCCTCCCCGGAGCCCGTCTCCACGGCGCCGACTTCGCCACCCAGGCGGCCGGTCTCGGAGCCGTCGCCGTGCTGACCGACCCGTCCGGCGCCGAGCGCGTCGCCGCCGCCGGTCTGCCGGCGCTCGTCGTCGACAGCCCGCGCGCGCGGATGGGCGAACTGGCGGCCACGATCTACGGCCACCCCGGCCGCGATCTCCTCCAGATCGGCATCACCGGCACCTCCGGCAAGACCACCACCGCCTACCTCGTCGAGGGTGGCCTGCGCACGGCGAAGTCCACCGGGCTCATCGGCACGGTCGAGATGCGGATCGGCGACGAGCGCATCAAGTCCGAGCGCACCACGCCCGAGGCCACCGACCTCCAGGCGCTGTTCGCGGTGATGCGCGAGCGCGGCACCGACGCGGTCGCCATGGAGGTCTCCAGCCACGCCCTGGTGCTCGGCCGGGTCGACGCCTGCGTCTTCGACATCGCGGTCTTCACCAACCTCAGCCCGGAGCACATGGAGTTCCACTCCGGCATGGAGGACTACTTCCAGGCGAAGGCGCAGTTGTTCACGCCGGAGCGCAGCAGGCTCGGCGTCGTCAACGTCGACGACGAGTACGGGCGCCGCCTGGCGAACGAGGCCACCGTCCCGGTCGTCACCTACTCCGCGGAGGGCCACCCCGACGCCGACTGGCGCGCCGACGAGGTCGAGGTCGGCCCGCTGGACTCGACGTTCACCGTGCTCGGGCCGAAGGGCGAGCGGATCGCCGCCAAGTCGCCGCTGGCCGGCCCGTTCAACGTGGCGAACACCCTCGCCGCGATCGTCTCCCTCGCCGCCGCCGGCCTCGACCCGCAGACCGCCGCCGACGGCGTAGCCGCCGTGCCGGGCGTACCGGGTCGCCTGGAGCGCGTGGACGAGGGCCAGCCCTACTTCGCGGTGGTCGACTACGCCCACAAGACCGACGCGGTCGAGTCCGTCCTCAGGGCGCTCCGCAAGGTCACCGAGGGCAAGCTGCACGCCGTGCTCGGCTGCGGTGGCGACCGGGACACCACCAAGCGGGAGCCGATGGGCGCCGCCGTGGCCCGGTTCGCCGACACCGCCGTACTGACCTCCGACAACCCCCGCTCCGAGGACCCCCTCGCGATCCTCGCCACCATGCTCCAGGGCGCGGCGTCCGTGCCCGCGCACGAGCGCGGCGAGGTCCAGGTCTTCGAGGACCGGGCCGCCGCGATCGCCGCCGCCGTCGCCCGGGCCGAGCCCGGCGACACCGTGCTGGTGGCGGGCAAGGGGCACGAGCAGGGCCAGGACATCGCCGGGGTGGTCCGTCCCTTCGACGACCGCCAGGTGCTTCGCGAAGCCATCCAGAAGACCCAGGGATGAGATCCCGAATGATCCAGCCGATCCTGATCCTGATCCAGGGGACGAACTTGTGATCACCCTCTCTCTCGCCGAGATCGCAGAAGTCGTCGGCGGGCGGATGCACGACATACCGGACGCGTCCGTGCAGGTCACCGGACCGGTCGTCCGTGACTCGCGGGAAGCGGGGCCGGGCAGCCTCTTCGTCGCCTTCGTGGGCGAGCGGGTGGACGGCCACGACTTCGCGCCGGCGGTCGTCGAGGCGGGTGCGGTGGCCGTACTCGGCTCCCGCCCCGTCGGTGTGCCCGCGATCGTCGTGGACGACGTCCAGGCCGCCCTCGGCGCCCTCGCCCGCCACGTCGTACGGCGCCTCGGCACCACCCTCGTGGCCCTCACCGGGTCCGCCGGCAAGACCAGCACCAAGGACCTCATCGCCCAGGTGCTGCGCCGCAAGGCGCCCACGGTCTTCACGCCCGGTTCCATGAACAACGAGGTCGGGCTGCCGCTCACCGCGCTCACCGCCACCGAGGAGACCAAGTTCCTCGTCCTGGAGATGGGCGCCCGCGGCATCGGCCACATCCGCTACCTCTGCGAGCTGACCCCGCCGCGGATCGGCCTCGTCCTCAACGTCGGCTCCGCGCACATCGGCGAGTTCGGCGGCCGGGAGCAGATCGCCCAGGCCAAGGGCGAACTCGTCGAGGCGCTGCCGCCGGCCGAGGAGGGCGGCACCGCGATCCTCAACGCGGACGACCCGCTCGTACGGGCCATGGCGTCCCGAACGAAGGCGAAGGTGATCCTTTTCGGAGAGTCCGACGAAGCGGACGTGTCCGCCGAGAACGTGCGACTCACGGACACCGGACAGCCTTCCTTCAGGCTTCACACACCCTCCGGTGCAAGCGATGTGACCATGCGCCTGTACGGTGAGCACCACGTGTCGAACGCGCTCGCCGCGGCCGCCGTCGCCCACGAGTTGGGCATGTCCGCAGACGAGATCGCCACCGCGCTCTCCGAGGCGGGCTCCCTCTCCCGCTGGCGGATGGAGGTCACCGAGCGCCCGGACGGCGTGACGGTCGTCAACGACGCCTACAACGCGAACCCCGAGTCCATGAAGGCCGCGCTGCGTGCGCTCGTCGCCATCGGCGAGGCCTCACGGGCGAAGGGGGGCCGTACGTGGGCGGTGCTCGGCAAGATGGCCGAGCTCGGGGACGAGGCGCTCGCCGAGCACGACGCGGTCGGGCGGCTCGCCGTCCGGCTCAACGTCAGCAAGCTCGTCGCGGTCGGGGGCAGGGAAGCCCGATGGCTGCAACTGGGCGCATATAACGAGGGTTCGTGGGGTGAGGAGTCGGTGCACGTGTCCGACGCACAGGCGGCGGTCGACCTGTTGCGCAGCGAGTTGCGCCCGGGGGACGTCGTGCTCGTGAAGGCGTCCCGTTCGGTGGGTCTTGAGAGCGTCGCGACGGCGCTTCTCGAGACCGGCGCCGAGGGTGAGGTTGCCGCCCGATGATGAAGCAGATCCTGTTCGCGGGAGTCATTGGCCTCTTCCTGACGCTGGTCGGCACCCCGCTGCTGATCAAGCTCCTGGCCCGCAAGGGCTACGGCCAGTACATCCGCGACGACGGCCCGCGCGAGCACGCCAGCAAGCGCGGTACGCCGACGATGGGCGGTATCGCCTTCATCTTCGCCACGGTCGCCGCCTACTTCCTGGCCAAGGTGATCACCAGCTACCTGGACCCGAAGACGGACGCGGGGCCGACCTTCTCGGGCCTGCTGGTGCTCGGCCTGATGGTGGGCATGGGCCTGGTCGGCTTCCTCGACGACTACATCAAGATCGTCAAGCGGCGTTCGCTGGGCCTCAGAGCCAAGGCGAAGATGGCCGGCCAGCTGATCGTCGGCATCGGCTTCGCGGTGCTCTCACTCCAGTTCGCGGACAACCGGGGCAACACCCCGGCGTCCACGAAACTGTCGTTCATCACCGACTTCGGCTGGTCGATCGGCCCGGTGCTGTTCGTCATCTGGGCGCTGTTCATGATCCTCGCGATGTCGAACGGCGTGAACCTGACCGACGGTCTGGACGGTCTGGCCACCGGCGCCTCCGTCCTGGTCTTCGGCGCCTACACCTTCATCGGCGTCTGGCAGTTCCAGGAGTCCTGCGCCAACGCGCTGACCCTGACCAACCCGGGCGCCTGCTACGAGGTGCGAGACCCCCTCGACCTCGCGGTGGTCGCGTCCGCGCTGATGGGCGCCTGCCTCGGCTTCCTGTGGTGGAACACCTCGCCGGCCAAGATCTTCATGGGCGACACCGGTTCGCTCGCGCTCGGCGGCGTGCTCGCGGGTCTGGCGATCTGCTCGCGCACCGAACTGCTGATGGCCATCCTCGGCGGCCTGTTCGTCCTGATCACCATGTCGGTGGTCATCCAGGTCGGCTCCTTCCGCCTCACCGGAAAGCGGGTCTTCCGGATGGCGCCACTCCAGCACCACTTCGAACTCAAAGGCTGGTCCGAGGTCCTTGTCGTGGTCCGTTTCTGGATCATCCAGGGCATCTGTGTGATCGTCGGACTGGGCCTCTTCTACGCGGGATGGGCAGCGGACAAGTGACCACCTCCTCGGTGCCTTTCGAATTCCAGGGCAAGCACGTCACCGTCGCCGGACTCGGCGTCTCCGGCGTCCCGGCGGCCAAGGTCCTGCACGGCCTCGGCGCGCGCGTCACCGTCGTCAACGACGGCGACGACGAGCGCGCGCGGGCGCAGGCGGCCGAGCTGGAGGCGCTCGGTATCACCGTGCGCCTCGGCGACGGGGCGACCCTGCCCGAGGGCACCGAGCTGATCGTCACCGCGCCGGGCTGGAAGCCGGACAAGCCGCTGTTCACCGCGGCCCGCGAGGCCGGCGTCCCGATCTGGGGCGACGTCGAACTGGCCTGGCGCCTGCGCCGCCCCGACTCCGCACCCTGGCTCGCGGTCACCGGCACCAACGGCAAGACCACCACCGTCCAGATGCTGGCGTCGATCCTGAAGGCCGCCGACCTGCGCACCGCCGCCGTCGGCAACATCGGCGTCTCCCTGCTGGACGCGGTCACCGGCGAGACGGAGTACGACGTACTGGCCGTGGAGCTGTCCAGCTACCAGCTCCACTGGGCGCCCTCCCTGCGCGCCCACTCGGCCGCCGTGCTCAACCTCGCCCCCGACCACCTCGACTGGCACGGCTCCATGGAGGCCTACGCCGCCGACAAGGGCCGTATCTACGAGGGCAATCGCGTCGCCTGCGTCTACAACGTCGCCGACAAGGCCACCGAGGACCTGGTCCGCGAGGCCGACGTCGAGGAGGGCTGCCGGGCGATCGGCTTCACCCTCGGCACTCCGGCACCGGGCCAACTCGGCGTCGTGGAGGGCATCCTGGTCGACCGCGCCTTCGTCGAGGACCGGCAGAAGAACGCCCAGGAGCTCGCCGAGGTCTCCGACGTCAACCCGTCGGCCCCGCACAACATCGCCAACGCCCTTGCCGCCGCCGCCCTCGCCCGTGCCTTCGGCGTCCCCGCCGCGGCCGTACGGGACGGGCTGCGGGCCTTCACGCCCGACGCCCACCGCATCGCGCACGTCGCCGACGTCGACGGGGTGGCGTACGTGGACGACTCCAAGGCCACCAACACCCACGCCACCGAGGCCTCCTTGGCGGCGTACGAGTCCATCGTCTGGATCGCCGGCGGGCTGGCCAAGGGCGCGACCTTCGACGAGCTGGTCGCCGGAGCGGCGAAGCGCCTGCGCGGTGCCGTCCTCATCGGCGCCGACCGCGCCCTGATCCGCGAAGCCCTGGCGCGACACGCCCCCGAAGTACCCGTGGTCGACCTCGACCGGACCGACACTGGTGCGATGCTCCAGGCCGTCCAGGAGGCCCAGCGACTCGCCCGGCCCGGCGACACGGTACTGCTGGCCCCGGCCTGTGCCTCCATGGACATGTTCACCAACTACAACAAGCGCGGTGACGCGTTCGCGGAGGCCGTTCGCGAACTCGGCGCCTGACCCGGCCGCCTCCTGCGCCGGGCGACCTCGGGAGGACGCGTGGGACGGTCCATGCCGACGTACAGCGGAGGCAGCGATGCCCGGTAGTCCCCAGAGCCGTACCGGACGCCCGCCCGTGCGGCGGGCCGCCGAACGCCCCCCCGCGCCGAGGCCGCCGCACGAGAACCCCGTGCTCCGCCTGTACCTGCGTCTGCGCCGCGCCTGGGACCGGCCGCTGACCGCGTACTACCTGATCTTCGGCGGCAGTGCGCTGATCACCGTGCTCGGTCTGGTGATGGTCTACTCGGCCTCCCAGATCACCGCGCTCCAGCTGTCGCTGCCCGGCTCGTACTTCTTCCGCAAGCAGGCCCTGGCCGCCCTGATCGGCACCGGGCTGCTGGTGGCCGCCATGAAGATGCCGGTGAAGCTGCACCGGGCGCTGGCCTACCCGATCCTCGCCGGTGCCGTCTTCCTGATGATCCTGGTGCAGGTGCCGGGGATAGGGATGGCGGTCAACGGCAACCAGAACTGGATCGCGCTGGGCGGCTCGTTCCAGATCCAGCCCAGCGAGTTCGGCAAGCTGGCCCTGGTGCTGTGGGGCGCGGACCTGCTGGCCCGCAAGCAGGACAAGAAGCTGCTGACGCAGTGGAAGCACATGCTGGTGCCGCTGGTCCCGGCCGCCTTCATGCTGCTCGGGCTCATCATGCTCGGCGGCGACATGGGTACGGCGATCATCCTGACGGCGATCCTGTTCGGCCTGCTGTGGCTGGCGGGCGCGCCCACGCGGCTGTTCGCCGGCGTGCTGTCGATCGCCGTGCTGCTGGGCTTCATCCTCATCAAGACCAGCCCCAACCGCATGGCCCGGCTGAACTGCATCGGCGCCACCGACCCCGGACCGGGCGACTCCTGCTGGCAGGCGGTGCACGGCATCTACGCCCTGGCCTCGGGCGGACTGTTCGGTTCCGGGCTCGGCGCCAGCGTGGAGAAATGGGGCCAACTACCCGAAGCACACACCGACTTCATCTTCGCCGTCACCGGTGAGGAACTGGGCCTGGCGGGGACGCTGTCGGTACTCGCCCTCTTCGCGGCTCTAGGCTATGCGGGTATCCGCGTGGCCGGACGCACGGAGGACCCCTTCGTGAGGTATGCCGCGGGAGGCGTGACCACCTGGATCACGGCCCAGGCCGTGATCAACATGGGTGCGGTCCTCGGGCTGCTGCCGATCGCCGGTGTCCCCCTCCCGCTGTTCTCCTACGGGGGTTCCGCCCTGTTGCCGACCATGTTCGCCATCGGACTGCTCATCGCCTTCGCACGCGACGAGCCCGGTGCGCGGGCGGCGCTCGCGCTGCGGCAACCTCGCTTTGGTAGAAAGCGGGGAACCGGGGGCACCGGGTCCAAGCGGAGCCCACGGAGTTGGAACACGATGCGACGGCGCGCCTCGGCGGCGCGCTCGTCCGGAGAGCGGTGAATTTCGGTGCATGTCGTACTCGCCGGCGGAGGAACCGCGGGCCACATCGAGCCCGCGCTCGCCCTCGCGGACGCCCTGCGCAGGCAGGATCCGACCGTGGGGATCACGGCCCTGGGCACGGAACGCGGCCTCGAGACCCGCCTCGTACCCGAGCGCGGGTACGAACTGGCGCTGATCCCGGCCGTACCGCTGCCGCGCAAGCCCACCCCCGAGCTGATCACCGTGCCGGGTCGGCTGCGCGGCACCATCAAGGCGGCCGAGCAGATCCTGGAGCGCACCAAGGCGGACGCCGTGGCCGGCTTCGGCGGCTACGTCGCCCTGCCCGCCTACCTCGCGGCCAAGCGGCTCGGTGTGCCGATCGTCGTCCACGAGGCCAACGCCCGCCCCGGCCTGGCCAACAAGATCGGCTCGCGGTACGCCGCGCAGGTCGCCGTCTCCACCCCCGACAGCAAGCTGCGCAACTCCCGCTACATCGGCATCCCGCTGCGCCGCTCCATCGCCACCCTGGACCGGGCCGCCGCCCGCCCCGAGGCCCGCGCGATGTTCGGGCTCGACCCCAACCTGCCCACGCTGCTGGTCACCGGTGGCTCGCAGGGCGCCCGCCGCCTCAACGAGGTGGTCCAGCAGGTCGCGCCCTGGCTCCAGCAGGCCGGCATCCAGATCCTGCACGCGGTCGGACCCAAGAACGAACTGCCGCAGGTGCACCAGATGCCGGGGATGCCCCCGTACATCCCGGTAAGTTACCTGGACCGGATGGACCTCGCGTACGCCGCGGCCGACATGATGCTCTGCCGCGCGGGCGCGATGACCGTCGCCGAACTCTCCGCCGTCGGGCTCCCGGCCGCCTACGTCCCGCTGCCCATCGGCAACGGTGAACAGCGGCTCAACGCGCAGCCGGTGGTCAAGGCCGGCGGCGGACTGCTGGTCGACGACGCGGAACTGACGCCCGAGTGGCTGCAGCACAACGTCCTGCCCGTGCTCGCCGACCCGCACCGGCTGTACGAGATGTCCCGCGCCGCCGCCGAGTTCGGCCGCCGGGACGCCGACGACCTCCTCGTCGGCATGGTGTACGAGGCGATCGCCGCCCGTGCGCACCGCTAGTCAGGGATGACGGAAGGCAGGGAGCGTGGCCGGACCGAGCACCGCCGAGCGCGGTGAACGCCAGCAGGAGTCGTCCGGCCCGCCCCGCGCGCGCTGGTTCGGCCCGCCCCGTCTTCGTACGATCATCATCCTGATCGTCGCTCTCGTGCTTCTCGCGGGCGGGACCGTCTGGCTCCTCTACGGTTCGAACTGGACGCGGGTGGAACGCGTGTCGGTCTCCGGTACCCGTGTGCTGACGCCCGCTCAGGTGCGCGAGGCCGCCGACGTGCCCGTCGGGGACCCGCTGGTCTCCGTGGACACCGAGGCGGTCGAGGCACGGCTGCGCCGCGAATTGCCCCGTATCGACGAGGTCGGCGTGGAGCGTTCCTGGCCGCACGGAATCGGACTGAAAGTGACCGAGCGCACTCCGGTTCTGATTGTGCAAAAGGGCCGAAAGTTCGTGGAAGTGGACGATGAAGGCGTCCGTTTCGCTACGGTTTCCCGGGCCCCGAAAGACGTTCCCGAGCTGGAATTGGAGCCCGCCCGATCCGGCTCCGCCGCGGCCAGTCTGCGCCGCTTCGACGAGGACCGCCTGGTGCGGGAGGCGGTGCGGGTGGCCGGTCGTCTTCCGGACGCGGTCGCCAGGGACACGCGGAGCGTCAAGGTCCGTTCCTACGACGACATCTCGCTGGAGCTGAGCGGCGACCGCACCGTGGCGTGGGGGAGCGGTGAGCAGGGTGTGCGGAAAGCGCGTGCGCTCGCCGCGCTGATGAAAGCGGCGCCTGATGCACGGCACTTCGACGTGAGTGTCCCCACCGCCCCGGCGTCATCGCGGAGTTGACGGGTATACGTGCAGGCCAGCACCCTGGTTGGGCAGCGCTACGGCTGATCACATAGGGTGAAAAGAAAAACGGGAGGTTCGGCGTGTTCGTTGAACGTGCGCCACTTGTCGACTTAGTGTCCTGTTCAGAAGACTTCAAGGAACAGACACACTGGTAACCCTAAACTTCAGCGTTAGGGTTCGGGTCGGCGCTACGGACCGTCCCATTCGGCATCAGTCGCCGGGTCGCGGGGCAGCAGTGCTTCGGCGATTCGACGACACGTAACTCGAGGCGAGAGGCCTTCGACGTGGCAGCACCGCAGAACTACCTCGCAGTCATCAAAGTCATCGGTGTCGGCGGCGGTGGTGTCAATGCCATCAACCGGATGATCGAGGTCGGTCTCAAGGGCGTCGAGTTCATCGCCATCAACACCGACGCGCAAGCTCTGTTGATGAGCGACGCCGACGTCAAGCTCGACGTCGGCCGCGAACTCACCCGCGGACTCGGCGCCGGAGCCAACCCGGCCGTCGGCCGCAAGGCCGCCGAGGACCACCGCGAGGAGATCGAGGAGGTCCTCAAGGGGGCCGACATGGTCTTCGTGACAGCCGGAGAAGGCGGCGGCACCGGCACCGGCGGCGCGCCCGTCGTGGCCAACATCGCCCGCTCGCTCGGCGCCCTCACCATCGGCGTGGTCACCCGCCCGTTCACCTTCGAGGGACGGCGCCGGGCCAACCAGGCCGAGGACGGCATCGCCGAGCTCCGCGAAGAGGTCGACACCCTCATCGTCATCCCCAACGACCGACTGCTGTCCATCTCGGACCGCCAGGTCAGCGTGCTCGACGCGTTCAAGTCCGCGGACCAGGTGCTGCTGTCCGGTGTGCAGGGCATCACCGACCTCATCACCACGCCCGGCCTGATCAACCTCGACTTCGCCGACGTGAAGTCGGTCATGTCCGAGGCCGGTTCGGCCCTCATGGGCATCGGTTCGGCCCGCGGCGACGACCGCGCGGTGGCCGCCGCCGAGATGGCGATCTCCTCGCCGCTGCTCGAGGCGTCCATCGACGGCGCCCGGGGCGTGCTGCTCTCCATCTCCGGAGGCTCCGACCTCGGCCTGTTCGAGATCAACGAGGCCGCCCAGCTGGTCAGCGAGGCCGCCCACCCCGAGGCCAACATCATCTTCGGCGCGGTCATCGACGACGCCCTGGGCGACGAGGTCCGGGTCACCGTGATCGCGGCCGGCTTCGACGGGGGCCAGCCGCCGTCCAAGCAGCGGGACAACGTCCTCGGCTCCGCCTCCTCGGGCAAGCGCGAGGAGCCCACCCCGGCACGGCAGACCGAGAGCCGTCCGTCCTTCGGCTCGCTCGGCAGCGTCAAGCCGAAGGAGGAGCCGGAGCCGGCGCCCGCGCAGGAGCCGGTCAGCGACCTGCCGCCGGTCTCCCCGCCGCCGGTCCCGCCGTCCCGCACCTACTCGGACAGCGCGGCCGAGGAACTGGACGTGCCGGACTTCCTGAAGTGATAGGACAGCGCGACACCGTGAACGGCGCGCACTTCGGCTTCACCGACCGGTGGGGCGGAGTGAGCGCCGTTCCGTACGAGGAGCTCAACCTCGGCGGCGCGGTCGGCGACGACCCCGGCGCCGTGACGGCCAACCGGGAGCTGGCGGCCAAGTCGCTGGGCGTCGACCCGGCCCGGGTGGTCTGGATGAACCAGGTGCACGGGTCCGACGTCGCCGTGGTCGACGGGCCCTGGGGGGACCGGCCGGTCCCGCGGGTCGACGCGGTCGTCACCGCCGAACGCGGCCTCGCCCTCGCCGTCCTTACCGCCGACTGCGTGCCCGTCCTGCTCGCCGACCCCGTCGCGGGCGTCGCCGCCGCGGCCCACGCGGGCCGGCCCGGCCTGGTCGCCGGGGTCGTCCCCGCCGCCGTACGGGCCATGACCGAACTCGGCGCGGACCCCGCCAGGATCGTCGCCCGCACCGGACCCGCCGTGTGCGGCCGGTGCTACGAGATGCCCGAGGAGATGCGCGCCGAGGTGGCCGCCGTCGAACCGGCGGCGTACGCCGTGACGAGCTGGGGCACACCGGCGGTCGACGTGGGCGCCGGCGTGCACGCGCAGCTCGAACGCCTCGGGGTGCGCGACCGGGCGCAGTCGCCGGTGTGCACCCGGGAGTCGAAGGACCACTTCTCGTACCGACGCGACCGCACCACCGGGCGGCTCGCGGGCTACGTCTGGCTGGACTGATGGGGCATGACGGACCGTAAGCAGGAACTCGCCGCGAACCTGGCGAAAGTGGAAGAGCGCATCGCCGCGGCGTGCGAGGCCGCGGGCCGCGGCCGCGAGGAGGTGACCCTCATCGTGGTCACCAAGACCTATCCGGCCGACGATGTGCGAATTCTCTCCGAACTCGGTGTGCGCGATGTCGCCGAGAACCGCGACCAGGACGCGGCACCGAAGGCCGCCGCCTGCTCGGATCTGCCGCTTTCGTGGCATTTCGTCGGTCAGTTGCAGACCAACAAGGTGCGGTCCGTGGTCGGTTACGCGGATGTCGTGCAGTCGGTCGACCGGGCCAGGCTCGTCACGGCTCTGTCGAAGGAGGCCGTGCGGGCCGGGCGCGAGGTGGGCTGCCTGCTCCAGGTCGCGCTCGACGCGGGGGAGAACGCGCGCGGTGACCGCGGTGGCGTCTCGCCCGCGGGAATCGAAGAGTTGGCCGACCTGGTCGCCCGGTCCGAGGGGCTGCGGCTCGACGGACTGATGACCGTGGCCCCGCTCACCGGCGAGTACGCGGGACGCCAACAGGCGGCGTTCGAGCACCTCATGGATTTGTCGACCTACGTGCGCCGAACCCATCCGGCTGCGAACATGGTCTCCGCAGGGATGAGTGCGGACCTCGAACAGGCCGTGGCCGCCGGAGCGACACATGTGCGCGTCGGTACTGCGGTACTCGGAGTCCGACCCAGGCTCGGGTAACGTCGCCAAGAAGTCGGACCACAGCAGAAAATATGGTCATTACCGCCGAAAGGCGGACGCAACGACCTCGTGGATCGCAGGCACTTGGCAGTCGTCAGCCGATCCACCACAGAGCGGAGGACTCAGAGCATGGCCGGCGCGATGCGCAAGATGGCGGTCTACCTCGGCCTCGTGGAGGACGATGGGTACGACGGCCGGGGGTTCGACCCCGATGACGACTTCGAACCGGAACTGGACCCGGAGCCCGAGCGGGACCACCGGCGGCACGAACCGGCGCACCAGCCGCACGGTTCACATCAGCCCCTAAGGGACGAAGAGGTACGAGTCGTACAACCGCCCGCGCCGCGCGAGCCGGTGCCCCGGGCCGCTTCGCTCGCGGCGGAATCGGGTCGCCCGGCGCGTATCGCGCCCGTGGCATCCATCACACAAGAACGCGCAAGCCTGGAAAAGAGCGCACCGGTCATCATGCCCAAGGTCGTGTCCGAACGAGAGCCCTACCGGATCACCACGCTTCACCCCCGGACCTACAACGAGGCCCGTACCATCGGGGAACACTTCCGTGAGGGCACGCCGGTGATCATGAATCTCACTGAGATGGATGACACAGATGCGAAGCGACTTGTCGACTTTGCGGCCGGTTTGGTGTTTGGTCTTCACGGCAGTATCGAGCGGGTGACGCAGAAGGTGTTCCTGCTGTCTCCTGCTAACGTCGATGTCACGGCGGAGGACAAGGCCCGTATCGCAGAGGGCGGGTTCTTCAACCAGAGCTGAGACGCACCACCGGTACAGAGCAAGAACACGGATCCGAAACCGGGTCCGAGAGATGGTTCAGGGGAGAGGGAAGCACAGGTCATGAGCGTGGTCCTGGATGTCGTCTACATCGCGCTGATGTGCTTCCTCATCGTGCTCATCTTCCGGTTGGTCATGGACTACGTCTTCCAGTTCGCCCGCTCGTGGCAACCCGGCAAGGCGATGGTGGTCGTTCTGGAGGCCACTTACACTGTCACCGATCCACCGTTGAAGCTTCTGCGGCGGTTCATTCCGCCGCTGCGTCTCGGGGGCGTGGCGCTCGACCTGTCCTTCTTCGTACTGATGATCATCGTCTACATCCTGATCTCGATCGTGAGCCGGCTGTGATCGATGAGAGAAATACGGGCTTGCCGAATGCCGACGACAACGTTGAGGTGAAGAGATGCCGTTGACCCCCGAGGACGTGCGGAACAAGCAGTTCACGACCGTCCGCCTCCGAGAAGGCTATGACGAGGACGAGGTCGATGCCTTCCTCGACGAGGTCGAAGCCGAACTGACCCGACTGCTCCGCGAGAACGAGGACCTGCGCGCCAAGCTGGCCGCGGCGACGCGCGCGGCCGCGCAGAATCAACAGAACATGCGCAAGCCTCCGGAACCGCCGCAGGATCAGCAGCCGCCGCAGCATCAGCAGCCGCCCCAGCATCAGCAGCACCCGCCACAGCAGCAGGGCATGCCGCAGCAGGGCATGCGAGGTCCCGGCGCTCCGGTGCCCGCCGGCATATCGGGCCCGCCGCAGCAGCAGATGGGTGGCCCCATGGGTGGCCCGCCCCAGCTGCCTAGCGGTGCCCCGCAGCTGCCCGCCGGTCCCGGCGGTCAGGGCGGCCCGCAGGGTCCCGGCCCGATGGGTCAGGGTCCTGGGCCGATGGGCCAGGGTGGCCACGGCCCGATGCAGGGCCAGATGGGCCCCGGTCCGATGGGTGGCCCCATGGGCGGCCCGCAGGGTCCCGGTGGCCCCGGCATGCCCGGTCAGGGCGGCCCCGGCGGCGACAGCGCCGCCCGTGTCCTCTCGCTGGCCCAGCAGACCGCCGACCAGGCGATCGCCGAGGCTCGCTCCGAGGCCAACAAGATCGTCGGCGAGGCGCGTTCGCGTGCCGAGGGTCTGGAGCGGGACGCCCGCGCCAAGGCCGACGCCCTGGAGCGGGACGCGCAGGAGAAGCACCGCGTCGCGATGGGCTCCCTGGAGTCCGCCCGCGCCACGCTGGAGCGCAAGGTCGAGGACCTGCGCGGCTTCGAGCGCGAGTACCGGACGCGGCTGAAGTCGTACCTGGAGTCGCAGCTGCGTCAGCTGGAGACCCAGTCGGACGACTCGCTCGCCCCGCCGCGTACGCCCGCCACGGCCTCCCTGCCGCCGTCCCCGGCGCCTTCGATGGCTCCGGCCGGCGCGAGTGCGCCGTCGTACGGAGGCAACCAGTCGATGGGCAGCGGGCCGAGCCAGTCCGGTCCGTCCTACGGCGGTCAGCAGCAGATGTCGCCGGCCATGACTCAGCCGATGGCTCCGGTGCGGCCGCAGGGTCCGTCGCCGATGGGACAGGCGCCCTCGCCGATGCGCGGGTTCCTGATCGACGAGGACGACAACTGAGTCGGAGGACTGACGTCCGGTAGTACGGCGTAGCAGTCGGCAGCGTTCAGGGCGGGCCCCGGGTTTCTGACCCGGGGCCCGCCCTTTCGTCGTGCGGGGTTCACATGCTGGGCGTTGGGGTGGGCGCGGGGCGGGTCGCGTGGCCCGGCGCTGCCGGGGTGCCTCCCCCACTCTCGGCTGCGCTCGAGCGGGAGCCGTTCAGGCACTGGGGGAGGCACGACTGCCCGCAGCTGCGGCGGTACGACGAAGGGCCCGGCCTCCAGGGAGACCGGGCCCAGGTGCTGCTACGTGGCTACTGCTTGCGCAGCCGGAACGTCAGGGACAGGCCCTCGTCCGTGAACGGCTCCCCGTACGCGTCGTCCGCCTCGCCCTGGGCGAAGTCCGTGGCGAGGACCTCGTCGGCGATCAGACCCGAGTGCTCGGTCAGGGCGGCGATCGTCTCCGGGTCCGTGGCCGTCCAGCGCAGCGCGATCCGGTCGGCGACGTCAAGGCCGCTGTTCTTGCGGGCCTCCTGGATCAGGCGGATCGCGTCCCGGGCGAGACCCGCGCGGCGCAGCTCCTCCGTGATCTCCAGGTCCAGCGCCACCGTCGCGCCCGAGTCGGAGGCGACCGACCAGCCCTCGCGCGGCGTCTCCGTGATGATCACCTCGTCGGGAGCGAGGGTGATCGTCTCTCCGTCGACCTCCACCGACGCCGTGCCCTCGCGCAGGGCGAGGGAGAGCGCCGCGGCGTCCGCGTTCGCGACGGCCTTGGCGACGTCCTGGACGCGCTTGCCGAACCGCTTGCCGAGCGCACGGAAGTTGGCCTTCGCGGTCGTGTCGACCAGGCTGCCGCCGACCTCGCTCAGCGACGCGAGCGACTCGACGTTCAGCTCGTCCGTGATCTGCGAGTGCAGTTCGGGGGAGACCGCGTCGAAGCCCGCCACCGCGACCAGCGCGCGCTTCAGCGGCTGGCGGGTCTTGACGCCCGACTCCGCGCGCGTGGCACGGCCCAGTTCGACCAGGCGGCGGACCAGCACCATCTGCTTCGACAGCTCGGGGTCGATCGCCGCGAGGTCCGCCTCCGGCCACGAGGACAGGTGCACCGACTCGGGGGCGCCCGGGGCGACCGGCACGATCAGGTCCTGCCAGACCCGCTCGGTGATGAACGGGGTCAGCGGGGCCATGAGCTTGGTGACCGTCTCGACGACCTCGTGCAGGGTGCGCAGCGCCGCCTTGTCGCCCTGCCAGAAGCGGCGGCGGGAGCGGCGTACGTACCAGTTGGACAGGTCGTCGACGAACGCGGAGAGCAGCTTGCCGGCGCGCTGGGTGTCGTAGGCGTCCAGCGCCTGTGTGACCTGGTCGGTGAGCGCGTGCAGCTCGGAGAGCAGCCAGCGGTCCAGGACCGGGCGGTCGGCGGGCGCCGGGTCGGCCTCGCTCGGGGCCCAGCCCGTGGTGCGGGCGTACAGGGCCTGGAAGGCGACGGTGTTCCAGTACGTGAGGAGCGTCTTGCGGACGACCTCCTGGATGGTGCCGTGACCGACCCGCCGGGCCGCCCACGGGGAGCCGCCGGCCGCCATGAACCACCGGACGGCGTCGGCGCCGTGCCGGTCCATCAGCGGGACCGGGTCCAGGGTGTTGCCCAGGTGCTTGGACATCTTGCGGCCGTCCTCGGCGAGGATGTGGCCGAGGCAGACGACGTTCTCGTACGACGACTTGTCGAAGACCAGGGTGCCGACCGCCATCAGCGTGTAGAACCAGCCGCGGGTCTGGTCGATGGCCTCGGAGATGAACTGCGCCGGGTACCGGCTCTCGAACAGTTCCTTGTTCTTGTGCGGGTAGCCCCACTGCGCGAACGGCATCGAGCCCGAGTCGTACCAGGCGTCGATGACCTCCGGCACACGCGTGGCCGTCCTGCCGCAGCCGTCCTGCGGGCAGGCGAAGGTGACCTCGTCGATGTACGGGCGGTGCGGGTCCAGGGCGGACTGGTCGGTGCCGGTCAGCTCGGTCAGTTCGGCGCGGGAGCCGGCGACCGTGAGGTGGTCGTCCTCGCAGCGCCAGATCGGCAGCGGGGTGCCCCAGTAGCGGTTGCGGGAGAGCGCCCAGTCGATGTTGTTGTTCAGCCAGTCGCCGTACCGGCCGTGCTTGACCGAGTCGGGGAACCAGTTGGTCTTCTCGTTCTCCTGGAGGAGACGGTCCTTGACGGCCGTGGTGCGGATGTACCAGGACGGCTGCGCGTAGTACAGCAGCGCGGTGTGGCAGCGCCAGCAGTGCGGGTAGCTGTGCTCGTACGGAGTGTGTCGGAAGAGCAGGCCCCGGGCGTCCAGGTCCTCCGTCAGCTTCTCGTCGGCCTTCTTGAAGAAGACGCCGCCGACCATCGGGACGTCCTCCTCGAAGGTGCCGTCGGGACGGACCGGGTTGACCACCGGCAGGCCGTAGGCGCGGCAGGTCTTGAGGTCGTCCTCGCCGAAGGCGGGGGACTGGTGGACGAGGCCGGTGCCGTCCTCGGTGGTGACGTAGTCGGCGTTCACCACGTAGTGCGCCGGCTCCGCGAACTCCACCAGCTCGAACGGGCGCTGGTACGTCCAGCGCTCCATGTCGGCGCCGGTGAAGGACTGCCCGGTGGTCTCCCAGCCCTCGCCGAGGGCCTTGGCGACCAGGGGCTCGGCGACGACGACCTTCTCGTCGCCGTTCGTGGCGACGACGTAGGTGACGTCCGGGTGCGCGGCCACGGCGGTGTTCGAGACCAGCGTCCAGGGCGTGGTCGTCCAGATCAGCAGCGCGGCCTCGCCGGCCAGCGGGCCGGAGGTCAGCGGGAAGCGCACGAAGACGGACGGGTCGACGACCGTCTCGTAGCCCTGCGCCAGCTCGTGGTCGGACAGGCCGGTGCCGCAGCGGGGGCACCAGGGGGCGACGCGGTGGTCCTGGACCAGCAGGCCCTTGTCGAAGATCTCCTTCAGCGACCACCAGACGGACTCGATGTACTCGGGGTCCATCGTGCGGTACGGGTCCTGGAGGTCGGCCCAGTAGCCCATCCGGGTCGTGAGCTCTTCGAAGGCGTCCGTGTGGCGGGTCACCGACTCGCGGCACTTGGCGTTGAACTCGGCGATGCCGTACGCCTCGATGTCCTGCTTGCCGGAGAAGCCCAGCTCCTTCTCCACCGCCAGCTCGACCGGCAGGCCGTGGCAGTCCCAGCCGGCCTTGCGGCCCACGTGGTACCCGCGCATGGTGCGGAAGCGGGGGAAGACGTCCTTGAAGACGCGGGCCTCGATGTGGTGGGCGCCCGGCATGCCGTTGGCGGTGGGCGGGCCCTCGTAGAACACCCACTCGGGGCGGCCCTCGGACTGCTCCAGGCTCTTGGCGAAGATCTTCTGCTCACGCCAGAAGTCGAGCACCGCGTGTTCGAGCGCGGGCAGGTCGACCTGGGCGGGCACCTGGCGGTACTGCGGCTGCGTATTCAACGAGCTTCCTCCGGCGGACGTGCTGCCTTCCGTCGGAGGGACGAGAGCCGTGCTCCCGCGGTACCACCCTCCTTGGCTCCCCGGCGCGTCGTGTGCGCCGGTCAGCCCCCTCATTGGGGTCGCGAGCCGGCTCTACTCGCCGTGATCGTCCGGTCACGGCTTTCTTCCGGCGGCTCCGGGGTGATCTTCACGTCGCGCTCGCCCCCGGGCTCACACCGTCCCCGGGTCGCTCTGGGCTGCGTACGTCGCTACTCGTCCCCATCCACGCTTTTCGCTGCGCCCAGTGTACGGCGCCGCGCGGACAGCGGCCGACCGGTTTTCGGCGCCGGGTGGGGCGGGGCGTCGTACGGCCTCCTTACGGTCCGGCGTGACCCGAATGCCGCGGTCGGGCGTCGGGCCCCGGCGCGTCCGGCAGGGCTCAGGGCCGGCGGATTACCGGGCGGGGAGCTGGGCACAACGCATGCATGCTCGCCGCGCGGCTCGCGGTGGGCGGGCGAATCGGGCGGCGTGCCCCGTTGCCGCGGGGCCCAAGTCGATTTATCGTCCCAGCACGATTCGCGCGCAAGATCACAATATGTGAAGGGGCCGCGGCCATGGTGGCGAAGAAGACCGCCGTAGAGCAGTCGGAGGCGACTGAGAAGAAGTCCGCTGCCAAGAAGACGACGGCCGCGAAGAAGACCGCCGCGAAGAAGAGTGCGGCGAAGAAGAGCACCGAAGAGAAGAGCACCGAAGAGAAGAGCACCACCGCGAAGAAGACCGCGGCGAAGAAGACCGCGGCGAAGAAGACCGCGGCGAAGAAGACCGCGGCCAAGAAGAGCACGGCGAAGAAGAGCACGGCCAAGAAAGTGGGCGCGGCCGAGGCCGCGGAGCAGACGGGAGCCACGACGGTGGTTGCGAAGAAGACTCCTGGCACGGCCACGGCGGCCAAGACCGCCGTTCCCAAGGCCCGCGGCGCCGCTGCGGACCCCGGCGACCTCGCGGTACGCCCCGGCGAGGAACCCTGGACCCCGCAAGAGGTCGAGGAGGCGCGCGGGGAGCTGCAGTCCGAGGCCGACCGGCTGCGCACCGAGATCGACTCCTCCGAGCGGTCGCTGCAGGGCATGATGCGGGACTCCGGGGACGGTGCGGGCGACGACGAGGCGGACACCGGCAGCAAGAACATCACGCGCGAGCACGAACTGGCGCTGGCCGCCACCGCGCGGGAGGTGCTCACCCAGACCGAGCGCGCCCTGGAACGCCTGGACGCGGGCACCTACGGCCTGTGCGAGAACTGCGGCAACCCCATCGGCAAGGCGCGCATGCAGGCCTTCCCGAGGGCCACCCTGTGCGTCGAGTGCAAGCAGAAGCAGGAGCGGCGGTACTGATCAGCCGCCGGGACGGAAGGCGTGCCGTACCCTCGTCCTCAGTCAGGTACCTAGGTCGAGGGACTCACGTGGCAGAGGCGGAGCGCATCATCGGTACGCCGGACACCCCGGATGCGGCGGGGGACGGGCAGGAGCGGCCCGACGCCGAGCAGGAGCGGCCCCCGGAGCACCCTCGGGGCAAGCGGCGTATCGCCGTGCTGTTCGCGGTGGCCACGTTCGCGTACCTCCTCGACCTGGTCAGCAAGATGATCGTGGTCGCCAAGCTGGAGCACCAGGAGCCCATCGAGATCGTCGGGGACTGGCTGCGGTTCGTGGCGATCCGCAACGCGGGCGCGGCCTTCGGCTTCGGCGAGGCCTTCACCGTGATCTTCACGGTGATCGCGGCGGCCGTCATCGTGGTGATCGCCCGCCTCGCGCGCAAGCTCTACAGCCTGCCGTGGGCGATCGCGCTCGGCATGCTGCTGGGCGGCGCCCTCGGCAACCTCACCGACCGGATCTTCCGTGCGCCCGGCGTCTTCGAGGGCGCGGTCGTGGACTTCATCGCACCCAAGCACTTCGCCGTCTTCAACCTCGCCGACTCGGCGATCGTCTGCGGCGGCATCCTGATCGTGATCCTCTCCTTCCGGGGCCTGGACCCGGACGGGACCGTCCACAAGGACTGAGCGCGCGGTCGGGAGTGTCCGACCCGTCCGGCATACTCGACGGGTGAGCACGATTCCCGAGATCCGTACCCTGCCCGTGCCCGACGGCCTGGAGGGCGAGCGCGTCGACGCCGCCATCTCCCGCATGTTCGGCTTCTCCCGTACCAAGGCCGCGGAGCTCGCCGCGGCGGGCAAGGTGCAGGTCGACGGATCGGTGGTCGGCAAGTCCGAGCGCGTCCACGGCGGCGCCTGGCTCGAGGTCGAGATGCCGCAGGCGCCCGCGCCCGTGCAGATCGTCGCCGAGCCCGTCGAGGGCATGGAGATCGTGCACGACGACGACGACGTGGTCGTCATCGTCAAGCCGGTCGGCGTCGCCGCCCACCCCTCGCCCGGCTGGAGCGGACCGACGGTCATCGGCGGCCTGGCCGCCGCCGGGTACCGCATCTCCACGTCCGGCGCCGCCGAGCGGCAGGGCATCGTGCACCGCCTCGACGTGGGCACGTCCGGCCTGATGGCGGTGGCGAAGTCGGAGCGGGCGTACACCTCGCTCAAGCGTCAGTTCAAGGAGCGCACGGTCGACAAGCGCTACCACACGCTCGTGCAGGGCCACCCCGACCCGACCAGCGGCACCATCGACGCCCCCATCGGCCGCCACCCCCAGCACGACTACAAGTGGGCCGTCACCGCCGAGGGCAAGCCCTCCGTCACGCACTACGACCTCATCGAGGCCTTCCGCGCCGCCTCCCTGCTCGACGTGAAGCTGGAGACCGGCCGCACCCACCAGATCCGCGTCCACATGGCCGCCCACCGCCACCCCTGCGTCGGCGACCTGACCTACGGCGCCGACCCCACGCTCGGCAAGCGGCTGCGCCTCACCCGCCAGTGGCTGCACGCCGTACGGCTCGGCTTCGAGCACCCCGGCGACGGGCAGTGGGTCGAGTACGCCAGCGAGTACCCCGACGACCTCCAGCAGGCCCTGGACCTGGTTCGCGAGGAGACCTACGGATGAGCGTCCCGGACCGGGCGCTGTCGTACGTGGTGCGGGTGGCCGAGGACCCCGGCGACCGGGAGGCGTGCTTCGCGGTGCGCAAGGACGTCTTCGTCGTCGAGCAGAGGGTCCCGGAGGACATCGAGTACGACGCCTACGACGCCGACGCCGTGCACGTCCTGGCGGTCCGGGCGGACGGCGTACCGCTGGGTACCGGCCGGCTGCTGCACGGGGAGGCCGCCGCGGCGAAGAACGGCGACGGCGACCCGGCCGTCGGCTCCCTGGGCCGGCTCGCGGTGACCGCGCCCGCCCGCGGACTGGGCGTCGGAGCCGCCCTCGTGCGGGCCGTCGAGGAGACGGCACGCGCGCGTGGACTCACCGCGGTGGACCTGCACGCGCAGACCCACGCCCTGGGTTTCTACGAGCGACTGGGGTACGAGGCGTACGGACCCGAGTTCCCCGACGCCGGGATCCCCCACCGCGCGATGCGGCGCGCCCTGTAGGCCAAGGCGCCGAACGGCTGGTGGGGCCGGTGACGTGGCAGGCTTGAGGTCCGCCGTGTGAACGCCGAGACCCCACCGGAGCGGTGACCGTGGATCAGCTGGCCCTGTTGTTCATCCTGCTGCTCGGGGCCCTGCTGAGCGTTCCGATCGGCGCCCGGCTCGGGCTGCCGGCGCCGGTGCTGATGACGGTCCTCGGCATCGTCCTGGCGCTGCTCGAATTCGTGCCCAACGTCGACATCCCGCCCGAGCTGATCCTGCCCGCGCTGCTGCCGCCGCTGCTCTACGCGGCCGTGCGGCGCACGTCCTGGCGGCAGTTCGCGGCCAACAAGCGCCCGATCTTCCTGCTGGCGGTCGCGCTGGTCTTCGTCACCATGACCTGCGTGGCCGCGGTGGCGAGCGCCGTCGTGCCGGGGCTGCCGATCGCCGCCGCCTTCGCCCTGGGCGCGCTGGTGGCGCCGCCCGACCCGGTCGCGGCGACCGCCGTCGCCGGTCAACTCGGGCTGCCACGCCGCCTGGTCTCCATTCTGGAGGGCGAGGGGCTGTTCAACGACGTGACGGCCATCGTCCTGTACCACGTGGCCATCGCCGCGGCCGTCGGCGGCACCTTCTCGCCGTGGCGGGCCGGACTCGACCTGGTGCTGTCCGCCGTCGTCGCCGTCGCGGTCGGTCTCGCGCTGGGCTGGGCCACCAACAAACTGCTGAGCCTGCTGGGGGACGCCACCCTGCAGATCGGCCTGACGCTGCTGGTGCCCTACGGGTCGTACGTCCTGGCCGAGGAACTGCACGGCTCCGGGGTGCTCGCGGTGCTCACCACCGCGATGTTCCTCGCCGAGTACGCCTTCGACGCCGACGACGTGATGACCCGGCTCGCCGGGCACACCGTGTGGGACGTGGTCGACACGCTCGTCACCGGCGTCGCCTTCGGGCTCGTCGGCCTGGAACTGCACAACGCGATCCGCACGGCCTCCGGACGCTGGACCGAACTGCTCGGCTGGGCCGCGGCCATCGCCGGCGTGGTGATCCTGGTGCGGCTGGTGTGGCTGCTGCCGGCCACCTGGCTGACGAAGCGGCTGCACGCCAGACGCGACCACGACGAGGACATCCCCATGTCCTTGCGGGAGACCGTCGTCATGTGGTGGTCGGGCATGCGGGGCGTCGCCTCGGTCGCGCTGGCGCTCGCGATCCCGCTGAAGACGGACGACGGATCCGCCTTCCCGCACCGCGAGGAGATCATCTTCGTCGCCTTCGGCGTGATCATGGTCACGCTGCTGCTGCAGGGCCTGACGCTGCCGTGGCTGGTGAGCCGGCTCGGGGTGCGGGCGGACACCGAGCGGGAGAAGGAGTACGAGAAGGAGCTGGCCGTACGGGCGGCCAAGGCGGCCAAGCAGCGGCTCAGGGAGATCGAGTCGGTCGAGGAACTGCCGGAGGAGCTGTCCGAGCAGTTGCTGCGACGGGCCCTCGACATCGGGATGCGGATCAGTCCCGACGTCGGCGACGAGGAGCGGCGCGAGGCGCAGGAGCAGCGGGCCCGGCGGCTGAAGCGGATCCGCCGCATCCAGGGCGAGATGATGAGCGCCGCGCGCCACGAGGTGCTGGCCGCGCGCAGCGAACCGGGAGCCACCCCGGAGATCGTGGACCGGGTGCTGCGCCAGCTGGACGTGCGCAGCCTGCGCTGAGCGGGCCGCGCACGTCCTCGCGGTCACGATCTCGCCCTCGCCGTCACGAGCTCTTTGACGCGGTCACGATCTCGCCGTCGCCGTCACGAGCTCTTTGACGCGGTCACAAGCTCGTCCTCGCGGTCACAGGCTCTTCGCCGGCTGGTCAGGGAAGCGGCGGGGGGCTCCGTCGGGGGACCGGCGGGGGCGGTGCAAGCCGTCGGGGGACCCGCGCAGGGCCGCGTCCGCCGTGTTGACCCGGGGCAGGGCGTACGGGTGCTCGTCGGCGAGCCAGCGGATCATTCCCTCGCGGACCGTCACCCGGACCGTCCAGATGTCGTCCGCGTCCTTCGCCGTCACCAGGGCCCGGACCTGCAAGGTGTTCGGGGTGGTGTCCGTGACGGTCAGGTTGTAGTCGCGGCCGTCCCAGGCCGGGCACTCGCGCAGGACGTCGCGCAGCCGCTCCCGCATCGCCTCCAGGGGAGCCGAGTGGTCGAGGTACCAGAAGACGGTGCCGGTCATCTGCGGGGTGCCGCGCGACCAGTTCTCGAACGGCTTGGACGTGAAGTACGACACCGGCATGGTGATCCGGCGCTCGTCCCAGGTGCGCACGGTCAGGAAGGTGAGCGTGATCTCCTCGACGGTGCCCCACTCCCCGTCCACCACGACCGTGTCGCCCATGCGCACCATGTCGCCGAAGGCGATCTGGAACCCGGCGAACATGTTGCTGAGCGTGGACTGGGCGGCGACACCGGCGACGATGCCGAGGATGCCGGCCGAGGCCAGCAGCGAGGCGCCCGCCGCCTGCATCGCGGGGAACGTCAGCAGCATCGACGCCACGGCGACCACGCCGACGACCGCCGAGACCACCCGCATGATCAGCGACACCTGGGTACGCACCCGGCGTACCCGGGCCGGGTTCCGCTGGGCGTGCGCGTGGGCGTAGCGGGAGTACGAGGTCTCGACGACCGCCGCGGCGATCCGGATCACCATCCAGGCCGCCGAGCCGATCAGCACCAGCGTCAGCGTCCGGCCGACCCCCTCCCGGTGGTCGGGGAACACCTGTGCCTCGACGTACGACCCTCTCAGCAGCGCCGAGCAGAGGAGGAGCTGGTAGGGAATGCGGGCACGGCGCAGCAGCCCCCACAGGGGCGTCTCGGGGTGCCGTCCGTCGGCCTTGCGCAGCAGCAGGTCGGTGGCCCATCCGATGACCAAGGTCAGCAGGACGGAACCGCCGACCACGATCAGGGGGCGGAGTATGGTCTCCATCCCTCGAACGTAACCGTCCCCGCCACGCTGTGAACCTGTGACTTCCGTCCCGTCCCGGGTATCGCCGCGCACCGCGTTGTCACACCCGGCTGGCACCATGGCCTCATGAACATCGTGCTCTTTCACTCGACCCTTGGCCCGAGGCCCGCGGTGCGGCAGGCCGCCGACCGGCTGCGCGAAGCCGGGCACCAGGTGTGGACCCCGGACCTCTTCGAGGGCCGGACGTTCGACACGGTCGAGGAGGGCATGGCCCATCAGGACGGCATCGGCAGGGAGGAGCTGCTGAAGCGGGCGGTGCTGGCCGCCGCCCCCTATTCCGAACGCGGACTGGTGTACGCCGGGTTCTCGCTCGGCGCCTCCATCGCCCAGACCCTCGCCCTCGGCGACCACCGGGCGCGCGGACTGCTGCTCCTGCACGGCACCTCGGACATCGCGGCCAACGCCTCGGTGGACGACCTGCCGGTCCAGCTGCACGTCGCCGAGCCGGACGCCTTCGAGACGGACGACTGGCTCAGCGCCTGGTATCTCCAGATGGGCCGGATCGGCGCCGACGTCGAGGTGTACAGATACGCGGGGGCCGGCCACCTCTACACCGACCCCGACCTGCCGGACCACGACGAGGAGGCGGCCGAGGCCACCTGGCGGGTGGCGCTCGGCTTCCTCGACTCGCTCCAGGAGGCGGACGCTCCCGGCGACGGGGATCAGACCGGCGCGTAGACGCGCTCGACCCGCTGTGTGCCGCTGCGCGTGCGGTACGAACGGGCCCACTTCGACGTGGCGTCCGGATCGGTGCGGTCGGAGACGACGTAGTAGTCCATCTGCGTCCGGTCCGCGGTGATGTCCAGCACGCCGTAGCCGTGCCGGTCGGTGTCGACCCAGCGGACGTGCCGGTTCGCGGCCCGGATGACCGGCGCCGCGATCGCCGAGACCGTGCCCTCGGGGACCTTCACGATGTCGTCGAGGTTGTCGGAGGTCACCGAGGTGACGACGAACTCCGTGGCGGCGGAGGCGGACAGCGGGTACGTGGCGGCGTTGTGCGGCACGTCGTTGGCCCACGCCATGTGGATGTCGCCGGTCAGGAAGACCGTGTTGCGGATGGCGTGCGCGCGCAGGTGCGCCAGCAGTTCGCGGCGGTCGTCGGTGTACCCGTCCCACTGGTCGGTGTTGAGGGCGAGGCCCTCCTTGGGCAGCCCCAGCAGCTCGGCGAGCGGCTTCAGCAGCTCGGCGGGGATCGAGCCGACGGCGAACGGCGAGATCATCACCGAGTTGCCGACCAGCCGCCAGGTGGTGTCGGAGGCCGTGAGCCCGGACTTGAGCCAGTCGAGCTGGGCGCGGCCGGTGAGGGTGCGCTCCGGGTCGTCGACCTCGCCGTCGCCGAGCGCCACCTGCTGCGAGCGGAAGGAACGCAGGTCCAGCAGCGACAGGTCGGCCAGCTTGCCGAAGCGCAGCCTGCGGTAGGTGGTGCCGGCGATCGCGGGACGGACCGGCATCCACTCGAAGTAGGCCCGCTTGCCGGCGGCCTGCCGCGCCGCCCAGGTGCCCTCGGCGCCCTCGGTGTGGTTCTCGGCGCCGCCCGACCAGGTGTCGTTGGCGATCTCGTGGTCGTCCCAGATCGCCACGACCGGTGCCGCGGCGTGCAGCGCCTGGAGGTCGGGGTCGGTCTTGTACCGGCCGTGCCGGACGCGGTAGTCGGCGAGCGTGAGGATCTCGTGGGCGGGTGCGTGCGGCCGTACGACGGTGTCCCGGGTGCCGTACTCGCCGGTGCCGTACTCGTAGATGTAGTCGCCCAGATGCAGCCAGGTGTCCAGATCGCCGCGGGCCGCGAGATGCCGGTACGACGAGAAGTGGCCGGCCTCCCAGTTGGCGCAGGAGACCACGCCGAAGCGCAGGCCCGGGACGGCGGCGTCGGCCGCGGGGGCGGTGCGGGTGCGGGCGGCGGGGGAGTCGGTGGGACCGGCGGAGAAGCGGAACCAGTAGTCCGTGGCGGGGGCGAGGCCCCGGATGTCCGCCTTGACGGTGTGGTCGGAGGCGGCCGTCGCCGTGGTGGACCCCTTGGCGACGATGTTCGTGAACCCTTTGTCCAGGGCGACGACCCAGCCCACCTCGGTGTCCGGGCCGAGGCCCGAGCCCGGTATCGCCTCGGGCGTCGGGGTCACCCGGGTCCACAGCAGGACACCGTCGGGCAGCGGATCGCCGGAGGCGACACCGTGCAGGAAGGCGGGGGCGGCGTCGGCGGCACCGGCGGGCAGCGCCGCCGCGAGCGGGGCGGCCAGAACGGCGCCGGCCGCCGCGGCCTTGACGACCGTGCGGCGGCTCGGGGTGCGGGTGTTCGCGCCGTCGGCGGACGACGGGAAGGTGCTCTCGGATGATCTGTGTCGACTGGTCACGGGCGATCAGATTACTGATCGGTAAGCGCGCGAGCGGGCGAACTCGCCAAAGTTCGCCCGCTCGTTCGCCGTTCTTCGTTACTTGGTGACGCCCGCGTCCTTGAGCGCCTTCTGCCACTCGGCGTCGGTGCTCGGAGTCTCGATCACCTTGTCGTTGATCTTGACGGTCGGGGTCGACTGGACGCCCTCGGCCTTCTGGAAGGAATCGCCCATCTTCATCGCCCAGGCGTCGTAGGTGCCCTTCTCGACGGCGTCCTGGAACTTCTTGTTGTTCTTCAGGGCGTCGACCGAGTTGGCGACCTTGATCAGGTAGTCGTCCTTGGCGAACTCGTCGGTCGACTCCTCCGGGTGGTACTCGGCGGAGTACAGCGCGGTCTTGTAGTCGATGAACGCCTCGGGGCTGACGTTCAGCGCGGCACCGAGCGCGCTGAGCGCGTTCTTCGAGCCCTCGCCGCCGAGGTTCCCGTCGAGGAAGGTGCCGATCGTGAAGGAGAGCTTGTAGTCGCCGTCCTCCATGCCCTTGTTGACGGCCTCGCCGATGCCCTGCTCGAAGGAGGCGCAGCCCGGGCAGCGCGGGTCCTCGTAGAGGTGGACGACGTTGTCGCTCTTGGACTCGCCGAGAGTGACCGTGGTGCCGTTCTTGCCGGAGGTGTTGGCCGGGGCCGTCACCTTGGCGTCGGCGGCCTTCTCCCACTTCGAGGGCTCGTTCATCTGCATGACGGCGTAGCCGATGCCGCCGGCTATCGCCAGCACGCCGACGATGGAGACGGCCACGATGCCCTGCCGCTTGGCCTTGTCGCGCTTGGCCTGACGCTCGCGCTCCTGGCGCAGGCGCTCACGGGCCGCCGACTTCGCCGCCTGGCTGTTCCGCTTGCTCATGGTGATGATCTCTCCGGGGACGCGCACACGGGGGTGTGCGGAATACGTATGGGGGACTGCTGGTGCTCGGTGACGGGTCACACGAGGGCGGCCGAGCACGGCGGTCCGCGACGCCCCAGGGAGTGCGTGAGGATCCGCTCGCGGGCGCCGGTGCTGCGGCGGGCCGGGGCTGCCGGGCGGCGAACCGCCGGGGCCCGGCGCACGCTCACGGCCGCGACGGCGAGCAGCAGCGGCCGGAAGGTGGTCGCGGCCACGGCGCTCAGCAACTGGGCCAGCGCGCGTTCGCCGCGCCGCAGCCAGGCCGCGGCCAGCAGGCCGACGCCCACGTGCGCGCCGAGCAGCAGCCAGGCGGTCGCGGGGTCGGCGTCGGCGAGCACGGTCGCCAGCCGGTCGGTCTCGGCGCCGGTCACCCGGGTCAGCGGGGCGGCGACGCCGGCGTGGACGCCCGTCCCGTCGCCGCACAGCACGTCGAAGCCGACGGAGCGCAACGGGCCCGCGACCGGGCCGCCCGTCCGCCCGTAGCAGACGTGCTGGCCGGTGGTGAAGACCGTGTCGGCGGCCAGCTCCAGCGGGATCAGCAGGGCGGCGATCCGCCCGAAGCCGCGCTCGCGCCGCCCGGCCAGGGCGTACGCGATCAGGAACACGACGGCGGCGACTGCGGCCACGGTGGGCAGCGGCAGCGGAACCCCGGACAGCAACACGTGCGACGCGGTGCTGAGCGTCACGACGAGTGCCGTGAACAGCGCCGCGCGTACGGCTCTGAGCGGGGTTCCGGATATGTCCATAGCGATAGAAGAGTGTGTCATGGGGCCCGGTAAGGGACCGCTAAAGGGTTCCTGTGAGGAAGCGGACGGTTATAGACCTGGGATCCGGCCGTTGCGGAACAGGTCGACGAAGGTCTGGTGGTCGGCACGCGCGCGTGCGCCGTACTGGTGCGCGAAGTCGATCAGCAGGGGCGCGAAGTTCTCCTCGTCCGCCGCGATCGCCGCGTCGATGGCCCGCTCGGTGGAGAAGGGCACCAGGGACTCCCCGGACTGGTCGTCCGCCGCCCCGTGCATGGTGGCCGTGGCCCGGCCCAGGTCGGCGACGACCTCGGCGATCTCCTCCGGGTCGTCGATGTCGCCCCAGTCCAGGTCGACCGCGTACGGCGAGACCTCCGCGACCAGCTGGCCCGAGCCGTCCAGCTCGGTCCAGCCCAGCCACGGGTCGGCGTGCGCCTGGAGGGCGCGCTGGGAGATCACCGTGCGGTGGCCCTCGTGCTGGAAGTAGTCCCGGATCGCCTCGTCGGTGATGTACCGGGAGACCGCCGGGGTCTGGGCCTGCTTGATGTAGATCACGACGTCGTTCTCCAGGGCGTCGCTGTTGCCCTCCAGGAGGATGTTGTACGAGGGCAGGCCGGCCGATCCGATGCCGATGCCCCGGCGGCCGACGACGTCCTTCACGCGGTAGGAGTCGGGGCGGGCCAGGGACGACTCCGGGAGCGTCTCCAGGTAGCCGTCGAAGGCCGCGAGCACCTTGTAGCGCGTGGCCGCGTCCAGCTCGATGGAGCCGCCGCCCGGGGCGAAGCGGCGTTCGAAGTCACGGATCTCCGTCATCGACTCCAGCAGCCCGAAACGGGTCAGGGAGCGGGCCACGCGCAGCGCGCCCAGCAGCGGCCCGTCCGCGGTGTCCAGCGTGAACGGCGGCACCTCGTCGCTCTTGGCGCCGGTGGCCAGGGCGTGGATCCGCTCGCGGTACGCGCCCGCGTACACCCGCACCAGCTCGGTGATCTGCTCGTCGCTGAACGCCTTCGCGTACCCGATCAGCGCGACGGAGGCGGCGAAGCGCTTGAGGTCCCAGGTGAAGGGGCCGACGTAGGCCTCGTCGAAGTCGTTGACATTGAAGATCAGCCGACCGGTCGAGTCCATGTACGTGCCGAAGTTCTCCGCGTGCAGGTCGCCGTGGATCCAGACCCGGGAGGTCCGGTCGTCCAGGTACGGGCCGCCGCTCTTCGAACCGAACTCCTGGTCCACGGTCAAATCGTGGTAAAAGAGGTTTGCGGTGCCGCGGTAGAACGCGAAGGCCGAGGCCGCCATCTTCCGGAACTTCACGCGGAACGCCGCCGGATCCGCGGCCAGCAGCTGGCCGAAGGCGGTGTCGAAGACGGCGAGGATCTCCTCGCCGCGCTCCTCGTTGAGCTGCGGGACCGACATGCCTGGTGCCTCCTGGTGCGGATGGTGCGTGACGAGCGGAGCGATCCTCCACTCGGACCAACGTTCGAAGGGGTGCGGGAGTGCCCGTGCCCGGGGGCTCGCCCCGGCCCGTGCCCGGGGGCTCGCCCCGACACGCGGGCCCGCCCCCGAAGGTACGCGGGGAAACCCTCGGAGTGTCAGTGGCGAGGCATAGACTTCGACGCTGACCCCCGGACCGACCGCAGCCCGCCGTCGGCCCGTCGCCCACTGTTCTCCCAGGAGGCCGAACGTGTCCAAGCCGCCGTTCACGCACCTGCACGTCCACACCCAGTACTCGCTGCTGGACGGTGCCGCGCGGCTGAAGGACATGTTCGACGCCTGCAATGAGATGGGCATGTCGCACATCGCCATGTCCGACCACGGCAACCTGCACGGGGCGTACGACTTCTTCCACTCCGCGAAGAAGGCCGGAGTCACGCCGATCATCGGCATCGAGGCGTACGTCGCCCCCGAGTCCCGCCGCAACAAGCGCAAGATCCAGTGGGGCCAGCCGCACCAGAAGCGGGACGACGTCTCCGGTTCGGGCGGTTACACCCACAAGACGATGTGGGCGACCAACAAGACCGGCCTGCACAACCTCTTCCGCCTCTCCTCCGACGCGTACGCCGAGGGCTGGCTGCAGAAGTGGCCCCGGATGGACAAGGAGACGATCTCCCAGTGGTCCGAGGGGATCGTCGCCTCCACCGGCTGCCCCTCCGGCGAGGTGCAGACCCGGCTGCGCCTCGGCCACTTCGACGAGGCCCTCCAGGCGGCCGCCGACTACCAGGACATCTTCGGCAAGGACCGCTACTTCCTGGAGCTGATGGACCACGGCATCGAGATCGAGCACCGGGTCCGCGACGGCCTGCTGGAGATCGGGAAGAAGCTCGGCATCCCGCCCCTGGTGACGAACGACTCGCACTACACCTACGCGCACGAGGCGACCGCCCACGACGCCCTGCTGTGCATCCAGACCGGCAAGAACCTCTCCGACCCGGACCGCTTCCGCTTCGACGGCACCGGCTACTACCTGAAGTCGACGGACGAGATGTACGCCATCGACTCCTCCGACGCCTGGCAGGAGGGCTGCGCCAACACGCGCCTGATCGCCGAGATGATCGACGTCGACGGCATGTTCGAGAAGCGCGACCTCATGCCGAAGTTCGACATCCCCGCGGGCTTCACCGAGGTCACCTGGTTCCAGGAGGAGGTCCGCCGCGGCATGGAGCGCCGCTTCTCGGGCCAGGTCCCCGAGGACCGCCAGAAGCAGGCCGAGTACGAGATGGACGTCATCATCCAGATGGGGTTCCCGGGCTACTTCCTCGTGGTCGCCGACTTCATCATGTGGGCCAAGAACCAGGGCATCGCGGTCGGCCCCGGCCGAGGCTCCGCAGCCGGTTCGATCGTGGCGTACGCCATGGGCATCACCGACCTCGACCCGATCCCGCACGGCCTGATCTTCGAGCGGTTCCTCAACCCCGAGCGCGTCTCCATGCCCGACGTCGACATCGACTTCGACGAGCGCAGGCGCGTCGAGGTGATCAGGTACGTGACGGAGAAGTACGGCGCCGACAAGGTCGCCATGATCGGCACGTACGGCAAGATCAAGGCGAAGAACGCCATCAAGGACTCCGCGCGCGTGCTGGGCTACCCGTACGCCATGGGCGACCGGCTCACCAAGGCCATGCCCGCCGACGTCCTCGGCAAGGGCATCGACCTCAACGGCATCACGGACTCCACGCACCCCCGCTACAGCGAGGCCGGCGAGATCCGCTCGATGTACGAGAACGAGCCGGACGTGAAGAAGGTCATCGACACCGCCAAGGGCGTCGAGGGCCTGGTCCGGCAGATGGGCGTGCACGCGGCCGGCGTGATCATGTCCAGCGAGCCCATCGTCGACCACGCCCCGATCTGGGTGCGGCACACCGACGGCGTGACCATCACGCAGTGGGACTACCCGCAGTGCGAGTCGCTCGGCCTGCTGAAGATGGACTTCCTCGGCCTGCGCAACCTCACGATCATGGACGACGCCGTCAAGATGGTGAAGTCCAACAAGGGCGTCGACCTCGACCTGCTGTCCCTGCCGCTGGACGACCCCACGACCTTCGACCTGCTCCAGCGCGGCGACACGCTCGGCGTCTTCCAGTTCGACGGCGGACCGATGCGCTCGCTGCTGCGGCTGATGAAGCCGGACAACTTCGAAGACATCTCCGCCGTCTCCGCGCTCTACCGTCCCGGCCCCATGGGCATGGACTCGCACACCAACTACGCGCTGCGCAAGAACGGCCTCCAGGAGATCACGCCGATCCACAAGGAGCTGGAGGAGCCCCTCCAGGAGGTCCTGGCGGTCACCCACGGCCTGATCGTCTACCAGGAGCAGGTGCAGAAGGCCGCCCAGATCATCGCGGGCTACTCGCTCGGCGAGGCCGACATCCTGCGCCGCGTGATGGGCAAGAAGAAGCCCGACGAGCTGGCGAAGAACTTCGTCCTCTTCCAGGAGGGCGCCAGGAAGAACGGTTACAGCGACGAGGCCATCCAGGCCCTGTGGGACGTGCTGGTCCCCTTCGCCGGCTACGCCTTCAACAAGGCGCACTCGGCCGCGTACGGACTGGTCTCGTACTGGACCGGATACCTGAAGGCGAACTACCCGGCCGAGTACATGGCCGCCCTGCTCACCTCGGTCAAGGACGACAAGGACAAGTCGGCCGTCTACCTGAACGAGTGCCGGCGCATGGGCATCAAGGTCCTGCCGCCCAACGTCAACGAGTCCATGTCGAACTTCGCCGCGCAGGGCGACGACGTGATCCTCTTCGGCCTCTCCGCCGTGCGCAACGTCGGCACCAACGTCGTCGAGTCGATCATCAGGTGCCGCAAGGCCAAGGGGAAGTACGGCTCCTTCCCCGACTACCTGGACAAGGTGGAGGCGGTCGTCTGCAACAAGCGGACGACGGAGTCGCTGATCAAGGCCGGCGCCTTCGACGAGATGGGCCACACCCGCAAGGGCCTCACCGCGCAGTACGAGCCGATGATCGACAACGTGGTCGCGGTCAAGCGCAAGGAGGCCGAGGGTCAGTTCGACCTCTTCGGCGGCATGGGCGAGGAGGCGACCGACGAGCCCGGCTTCGGACTCGACGTCGTCTTCGGCGAGGACGAGTGGGACAAGACCTACCTCCTCGCCCAGGAGCGGGAGATGCTCGGCCTCTACGTCTCCGACCACCCGCTCTTCGGCCTGGAGCACGTGCTGTCCGACAAGGCCGACGCGGGCATCTCCCAGCTCACCGGCGGTGACTTCGGCGACGGCGCGGTCGTCACCATCGGCGGCATCATCTCGGGCCTCCAGCGCAAGATGACCAAGCAGGGCAACGCCTGGGCCATCGCCACCGTCGAGGACCTGGCGGGCTCCATCGAGTGCATGTTCTTCCCGGCGACCTACCAGCTGGTGTCCACCCAACTCGTCGAGGACGCCGTCGTGTTCGTCAAGGGACGGCTCGACAAGCGCGAGGACGTGCCGCGGCTGGTCGCGATGGAGCTGCTGGTCCCCGACCTGTCCAACGCGGGCACCAACGCGCCCGTGGTCCTCACCATCCCGGCGACCAGGGTCACTCCGCCGATGGTCAGCCGCCTCGGCGAGATCCTCACGCACCACCGCGGCGACAGCGAGGTGCGGATCAAGCTCCAGGGGCCGACGAAGACGACGGTGCTGCGCCTGGACCGGCACCGGGTGAAGCCCGACCCGGCCCTGTTCGGCGACCTGAAGGTGCTCCTCGGCCCGTCCTGTCTGGCGGGCTGAGCGGGCGGAACGAGACAGGGGCGCACCCGGTGCCGGGTGCGCCCCTCGTGTCCGCAGGGCCGTAACGGCCCGGTTCGCGGATGTCAGTTGTGGCCGAAGCGCTTCTGCCGCTTGCGGGAGGCGACGTCGCCGGGCGTCAGCTGCGGGCCGTGCTGCTCCTCGCGGTCCATCACGGTCGACTCGGCCGTCTGCTGCGCGCGCTCGGCCTGGGGCTGCTTACGATCACGGTTGTTCTTGTTCTTGGCCATGGTGATCTACCTCCTGAGGGGGATCTAGGGGCCAGGGCCGGAACCAGATTCACATAGGCCAACAAAGAACGCATATCGGGCAATTACCGTCCGTGACGCGGCTCGTCGGGGTGCGGTGGCGGACCACTTGTGCCGAAACGCCACGCCGAAGATCGAGTTCCGGCCGTTAACCTCCGCGTGGTCGGGCAGACTCGAAGGAAGCCCGAAGCAAACCTCCCGGAAAGAGGGTGGATCGCGTGGACCGCTGCATCGTCCTGGTGGACGCCGGGTATCTGCTGGGGGCCGCCGCCAGTCTCCTCGCCGGAGAGCCCTCACGCTCGCGCATCACCGTCGATCACGCCGCCCTCATCCAGGGGCTTCGCGATCGCGCCGAGTCCGACACGCAGCAGCCCCTGCTGCGCATCTACTGGTTCGACGGCGCCCCCGACCGCGTCCCGCAGCCCGAACACCGCCGCCTGCGCGTCATGCCCCGGGTCACCGTCCGGCTGGGTGCCCTCACGCGCAGTGACGGCCGCTGGGCGCAGAAGGGCGTGGACGCCGCCATGCACGCCGAGCTGACCGAGCTGGCCCGCAACCGCGCCTGCTCCGACGTCGTCCTGGTGACCGGCGACGGCGACCTGCTGCCGGGCATGATGGCCGCCAAGGAGCACGGCGTCGCCGTCCACCTGTGGGCCGTGCAGGCCGCCGACGGCGACTACAACCAGTCCGAGGACCTGGTCGCGGAGGCCGACGAGCGCCGCGTGCTGGACCGTACGTGGATCACCAAGGCCGTACGCGCCAAGGAACTCGGCGGGATCTGCGCGCCGCCGCCCGTGCCCCGCCCCGAGATCGCCGCGATCCTCTCCGCACCGCTGCCCGAGTCCGCCCTCTCCGCGGCCACCGAACGGCCCGCCCAGGAGCCGGAGCACCCCACCGCGACCGGCGCCGCCGCCCGCAACGGCACCGAGGAGCGCGTACCGCCCGCCAAGGGCGTCCCCACCCCCAAGGACCTCGCCGCCCTGCGCGCGCCCGGAGCCGCCCATCCCGCCCCGCACCCCCCGACCGCGACCCTGCGCTGGTCCTCCGACAAGGGCTGGGTCGACCGGTCCGGCGCCGAGCCGCCCGAGGCCGTCTCGCTGCCGACGCTGGCCCAGCTGACCACGGCCGAGCAACGCTGGGCCGACCGCGAGGAGGACATCACCACGGTCGGCGGCGACCCCTACGAGGTCGGGCAGGTCTTCGCCCGCCGCTGGCTGGAGCGCCTCGGCGACCACGGCCACCTGCAGAAGCTCTCCGGGATGTACCCGCGCATCCCGCACCGCGTCGACGGTGAGCTGCTGCGCTACGCGGCCCGCTTCGGGTTGCTGGCCCACAAGGACGACCAGATCGACGAGCACGACCGGTACGCCATCCGGGCCGGGTTCTGGCGGGAGATCGATGTGCGGACGGCGACCGAGCGCACCCCCGCGGCGGAGTGAGACCCTCCGGCCGCCCCCTGGCTTTCCCCGGCTGAATCGACACTTATGGGCGGACCCGAGGGCGGAGCGCGGGGGCGGACCCCGTAGTCTCGTCCCTTGTGAGTACGCGCGCGGCACAGGCACTTCGACCCGGTGGCGATGCCGTGTGCGTGATGCGCGGACTGACCAAGACCTATCCGGCGGTACGCGGCAGGCGCGGCGTTCCCGCCACTCCCGAGGTGCGGGCCACCGACGACGTGACCCTGGAGATCCGCCGCGGTGAGATCTTCGGACTGCTCGGGCCGAACGGCGCCGGCAAGTCCACCCTCGTACGCCAGCTCACCGGGCTGATGCGGCCCGACCACGGCAGCGTGGAGATCCTCGGCCACGACATCGTGCGCCACCCGGAGCGGGCCGCGCGGATCCTCGCCTACCTCGGCCAGGAGTCCAGCGCCCTGGACGAGCTGACCGTGTCGCTCGCCGCCGAGACCACCGGACGGCTGCGCGGCCTGGAGGTGCGGCAGGCACGGGCCGAGCGGGACGCCGTCCTCGACGAGCTGGGCCTGACCCCGCTCGCCGCCCGCCCGATCAAGAAGCTCTCCGGCGGGCAGCGCCGTCTGGCCTGCTTCGCCGCCGCGCTGGTGGGGGAGCGCCCGCTGCTCGTCCTGGACGAGCCGACCACCGGCATGGACCCGGTGGCCCGGCGCGCGGTGTGGGCGGCCGTCGACCGGCGGCGCGCCGAGCACGGCACGACCGTGCTGCTGGTCACCCACAACGTCATCGAGGCCGAGACCGTGATGGACCGGGTCGCCGTCCTCGACCGGGGACGGGTGATCGCCTGCGACACCCCCTCCGGGCTCAAGGAGAAGGTCGCCGGAGAGGTCCGGGTCGACCTGGTGTGGCGCGAGACGGCACCGCTGCACGTCCCGGAGGTCGCCGCACTGCGCGACCGGGCCACCGAGTCGGGGCGCCGCTGGACGCTGCGGCTCGCCCCCGAGGAGGCCCGCGCGGTGGTCGCCACCGTCACCGGCGGCGCCGCCTTCGCCGCGCTGGACGACTTCACCCTCGCCACGCCCAGCCTGGAGGACGTCTACCTGGCGCTGGGCGGCGCCGCGCGACAGGGACTGGTGAGGGCTTGAGCACCCGAACGGTGAGCACACCGGCCGCCGCATCCGTACCCGTACCCGATCCGTACCCATCAGGGCGACCACTTCGAACGACCCTGACCTATTCGAACGACCCGGACGAAGGGGAGTAGCGCGACGTGAGTGTCGTACCCGCCGATGTCCTGCCGGGCGGTGCCCTGGCCGTCGAGGAGCAGGGCGCCGTCGGCGCGGCCGAGCTCGGCCCCAAGGCGCGGCTGTGGCCCTCCCTGGTGGCCGTGTACCGGGCGCAGCTGTCCCGGGCGCGGGTCGCGCGCATCCCGCTGCTGTTCGTAGCCACCTTCCAGTCGGTCGGCATCATGATCCTGATGCGCGGGGTGGTGGACGGCGGCGGTGAGGCGCAGGCCGTGGTCGCCGGGTCGGCGGTGCTCGTCGTGGCCTTCGTCGCGCTGAACCTCCTCGCCCAGTACTTCGGCCAGCTGCGCGCGAGCGGCGGCCTCGACCACTACGCGACGCTGCCGGTGCCGCCGGCCGCGGTGGTGCTGGGCGCGGCGGGCGCGTACGCGTCCTTCACCGTGCCGGGGACCGTGGTGACGGCGGTGTTCGGGTGCCTGCTGTTCGGGCTGCCGATGACGCATCTGTGGGTGCTGATCGCCGTGATCCCGCTGGCCGGCGCCGCGCTCGCCGGGCTGGGCGCGGCGCTGGGCCTGCTCGCGCCGCGGCCCGAGTTCGCCACGCTGCTGGGCCAGCTGGGCATGTCGGCGGCGCTGCTGCTGGGCGTGCTGCCCGCCGAGCGGATGCCGGAGGCGGTGCGCCTGGCACGGGACCTGCTGCCCTCCACGTACGGAGTAGAGGCCTTCGCGCGTACGTTCGGCGACCGGCCCGACTGGGCCTTCGTCCTCGGTGACCTCGCGGTGTGCGCCGTGGTCGGCGTGATCTCGCTGGCCGTCGCCACCTGGGCGTACCGCCGGGCCGCCGTCCGGTGACGCGCCGCACAGGCGGGTTTGGCACGATGGCGGGGTGACCGCACCTCTGACTCCGCCACCGCCCCCGAACGAACGCTCGTCGTACCAGGGCGGGCCGGTGCCTCCGCCCGTCGGCGCGCACGCGGTGGGCGCCGCGTCCGGCGCCACGTACGACCACCACGGCGAACAGGACGGTCCCGGGATGTTGACCGAAGTGCGTCAGGCCGCCGTGACCGTGCTGGCGGTGACGATCTCCGGGGTGCTGCTGGGCGTGCTGTGGTGGAAGCTGGCGCCGAGCGTGCCGCTGGTCGGGGATCTGGTGGGCGACGAGTGGGTCGTCTACCTCAAGCAGTCCGAGAGCGAGCACGCGGTCGGCGTCGACGGCACGTTCACCCTGCTCGCGCTGGCGTTCGGGGCACTCAGCGCGGTGGTCGTCTTCCTGCTGCGGCGGCGCGGCGGTGTGCCGCTGGTGGTGGCGCTGGGCGTCGGCGGGCTGCTCGGGTCGCTGCTGGCGTGGCGGGTCGGCGTGTGGCTGGGGCCCGCGCAGGACGTGATCGCCCACGCGAAAGACGTCGGCAAGGGAGTGACGTTCTCCGCGCCGCTGAAACTGGGGGCCAAGGGAGCCTTGCTGGCGTGGTCGGTGGCGGCGCTGGTGGTTCACCTGGGACTGACGGGGCTGTTCGGGCCCCGGGACCCGGAGCCCGACCCCTGGCCCGCGCCCCAGCGGTACCCGGCGGGGCCGTACGGGGACAAGTCGGCGTAGTCCCGCTAGGCGGGGCGGCGGCCGTGGTTGGCTTTGCGCTTCCTGACGCGCCACTTGCGTTTGCGGGTTCTCTTCGACATGTTCTGTCTGATTAGCCGAGAACCGGGCGCCCGTCGAGGGGCTACGCGCGGCCGATCGGGGCGAGGACCGCGTCCGTGAGCTTGGCCAGGTCCTCGGGAGCGAGTTCGACCTCCAGGCCGCGGCGGCCCGCCGAGACGCAGATCGTGGCGTGGCCCGAGGCGGACGCGTCCAGGACCGTCGGGAGCCTCTTGCGCTGGCCCAGGGGCGAGATTCCGCCCCGCACATAGCCCGTGGTGCGCTCGGCCAGCGCCGGGTCGGCCATCGCCGCGCGTTTGCCGCCGACCGCGGCCGCCAGCGCCTTCAGGTCCAGCTGACCCGCCACCGGCACCACGGCGACCGTCAGCCCGCCGTCGACGTCCGCCACCAGCGTCTTGAAGACCCGCTCCGGCGAGACGCCCATCGCCTCGGCCGCCTCCTCGCCGTAGGACGGGTGGGCGGGGTCGTGGTCGTACGCGTGGACCGCGTACGTCACGCCGGCCGCCGCGAGCGCCACCGTCGCCGGGGTGCCACCGGACTGCTGCTGCTTCTTCGACTTCTTCGCCATGCGGGCCGGTACCTCAGTTGAGACTCGTCGGGCCGCGCGTCAGCTCCGACGCGGGCAGGGAAGGCAGCGTACGGATGATGGCCGTCTCGGAGCGAAGGAGTTTCAGCTCGTCCCGGAGACGGGACGCCGTGTCCGGGGCCTGGAGCAGACGCTGCTTGGTCGGTGTGTCCAGCATCATCGCGGCGGCGACCAGGTAGGAGACCACGCCCGGCTCGTCCGGCAGTTCGGCGCCGGTCGCCAGCGACCGCTCGCGTGCCCCCGCCAGCCGCTTCTGGTACTGCCGGAAGGACCGCAGCACCCCCTCGGCCAGCGCCCCCGCCTCGTCACCGGGCTCCTCGGACAGCGGCTCCAGCTCGGCCGTCAGGAAGGGGCCCGAGGCCTCCACCGAGAGCAGCCGCACCCGGTTCGTGCCGGTCGCCAGCACCTCGAAAGTGCCGTCGGCGCGTTCGCGGATCGTCGCCGCGTCCGCGATGCAGCCCACCTTGTGGAACGCCTTGACCGGGTCGGTCCCGAACCCGGCCGCCGGCCCGCGCTCCAGCGTCGCCGTCGGGTCGGGCAGGCCCGGCTCGCTCTGGGCGACCTCGTAGCCGTCGCGGATCGCCACGACGGCGAACCGGCGCGGTTCGTCCTCGGGGGTCTTCAGCAGCTCGCGCATCATGGCGCGATAGCGCTCCTCGAAGATGTTGAGCGGGAGCACCAGCCCCGGGAACAGAACCGAGTTCAGGGGGAAGAGGGGAAGCCGGACGGTGGTCACGACGCAGAAGCCTAATGGTCGCCGGGGCGGACGCGACCGCCGTGCCCACTTCGTGGATGACCTGAACCTGTCGTCCCGGACCCGGAGGCCACCGCCGCACGGACGTGCGCGCGCACCTGGAGGAAGCGGCCGAGCGGGTCGTCCGTGTCCCGGGCCCAGGGGAAGGACGTGACGTACGGGCCGGTCAGACGCAGTTGCTCGGCCGCGTCCTGATGCCGCTCCAGGCGTACCAGTACGTACGTCAGGAGGTTCCGCAGCTCCGCCGGCCACGGGTCGGCCGCCGGGTGGGCGGCCGAGAGGGCGATCGCGCGGTCGGCGGCCGCGTCCAGGCGGGCCCGGGGCACGCCGGCCGCGCCGCCGTCGTCGTTCGTGGTCAGACAGATGAAGGCCGCTCGTACCGGCAGCGCCCGTACGAGCGCGTCCTCGGGCGCGTCCTGCGCCGCCGTCTCGGCGAAGTCCAGGCACTCGCGGTGGGCGGCGGGCGAGGCGGCGGCCAGGTACTCCAGGGCGGCGACGTGGCAGCCGTAGTGGTGCGGGGAGCGGCGCACCGCCTGCGCCCACAGCCGCTCGAACTCGGTGTGTCCGGCGCGTGCGCCCCTTGCCGCGTCCAGTGCGGTCCGCCACGGCACCGGGTCGCGTCCGCCGGCCTCGGCGGCGGCGGTGACCGCGGGGGCGATCTGGCGCAGCAGTTCGGCGCGGGCCGGTGAGTCCCAGTGCCGGTCCACCGTCAGGCGGGCCGCGATCAGCAGGGCGTCGGGGTCGTCCGGGGCGGTGGCGCGCCAGTTCTCGAGCCATTCGGCGCGTGAGCGGGCGAAGGCGGCCAGCCGGGTCGCGTAGCGGTCGCGGTGCTCCCAGTCGGCGCTCTCCCGGGTGCCGGCGAGGAGACCGGCCGAGGGCGCGTACTCGCCCTGGGCCGCCGCGACCAGGGCGGGGGCGAGGCGGTCGTCGGGGGCGTCGAGGAGCACGTCGTCGTCTTGGGCGGGCCGTGACGCCCGGGAGCGGGCCCGGGCCGCCGTCCGGAGGAACGCGCGCAGCATGGCCAGTACGACGACCGACGGTTCGCGATGGTTGTGCGGCTCGGCTCCGCCTTGGGCCGTTCGTGTTCCCGACCGCGCCATCCGTGCTGGGTTCGTTGGGTGTGGGTGCGGGTGCGGGTGCGGGTGCGGGTGTGGGTGTGGGTGTGGCAGGAGGCTGTACTGCCTGCCCGGGCGGGAGGCTGTACTGCCCCGGGGGCAGTCGGGGTGCCCCGGGGCCATGGGAAGCCGGAGCGCTCCGGGAGGCGGACGCGGCGGGCAAGGTCGTCTTCGAAATGCGCCGTCTGTTCCATGTCCCGGCGGGAGGCGGTGCTGCCACCGGGGGGAAGGCGCTATGCCCAGGCCCCTGGGCAAGCCGAATGCCCCGGCGGGTGCCGCGCTGCTCCAGGCGTGGTGCTGTGCTGTCCCGGGCCGGGCCCCGTGCTGCTCCGGGCGTGGTGCTGCGCTGTCCCGGGCCGGGGCGCCGGAGCGCGGCTCCCGGCCGGGGCGGCGTGGCGCCTTGGCCCGGGACAGCGCGGCTCCCGGCCGGGTGGCGCCCGCGACGGGAAGCCGTGCTGCCGGCCCCTCACGCGGTCAGTTCCGGCGGAGCAGCCGCGTCGCTCCTGCCGCGACCGTCGTCGCCAGGATCCAGCCCAGCAGGATCAGGGCCGTCGCCAGCCACTGCCAGCCGTCGTGGAGCTGCCAGGAGCCGGCCTGGCCGAGGTCGATGACCGGCAGGAGCAGGTCGAGGGCGAAGAGGGCGGGGTTCCAGTCGGGATGCTCGCCGCTCTTCAGGGGTGGCGGGTCGGCGCGGGCGAAGGCGAACGAGCCGGCCGCCCACAGCACCGCCATCCACACCGCCGCCCGGCCCGGCCGGTAGCCGTAGGCGACCGTCCAGTCCTGCGCGTACCCCACCAGCTTCGCGGCGATCGGCAGGCTCTCGCGGCGTCGGCGATGCTTGGCGAGCAGCACCTCGCGGGCGTCCTCGTCCTCACCGCCGGCCCGCAGCACGGCGGCGAGGCGCTCGTACGGCTCCGGGTTGTACTCTGCGGTCGCGGCGCCCACCCACCGCAGCCGCTTCGCCAGCGGGAACGGACCCCGGGGCACCAGGTTCTCGTAGGCGAAGCCGCCCATGTGCAGACGGCCCGGGCCCGGCCAGCTGTCCGCCCGGTCCATCAGGTTGACCACCCGCGCCCCCGACAGCACGACCCGGCCGCGCGCCGGTCGCTCGCCCAGGAACCGCAGCTCGGGCGTCTGCACGCGGCGCAGCGACAACTCCTGGTCGTCGGTGAACGTGAACCGGGCGTGCTCCAAGTCGACGGCGTCGCCGAACCGCCCGTCGTCCAGCCGCACCCCGCCCTCGCACTCGAACCGCTGGATCCGTGTCCCCTGCGCCGGGGTGGTGCCCCGCAGCAGCGGGCTGCCCAGGCCCGCCGGGGTCATGTAGAGCGTGCGCTCCACCGTCAGCTGCGGGGCGTTCAGCGCGTGCCGCGTGTACGGGTTGAGGAGCCGGGCGCCGCGCAGGCTCAGCGAGACGCCGACCTGGGCGCTGCGCAGACTCACCTCGCCGTACGACTCCAGCATCTCGGCCTGGAGGTCCTGCCCGACGGTCAGGCCGTCCGCGGCTATGGAACGCCCGCTGCGGTCCCGGTGCACGATCGCCTGGTTGAGCAGCAGGTCGGTGCCTATCTGCGCGTCCGTGAGTCGGATCCCGCCCGGGAAGCGGGAACGCGGCAGATGCAGGTCGCCCTCGGTCTGCAGCCGGGCCGCCTCCAGCCGGGGCACGTAGCAGTCCACCAGCCGTACGGTCGTGAAACGGGTCTCCGGCAGCAGGACCTCCCGCTCGAAACGGCAGCCCCGCAACTCGACGTAGGGCACCACCGTGCCGCCCGCGAGATCCATCGTGTCGCTGATCCGCACGCCCACGAGCTGCAGCGAGGACACCCGGCCGGCGAGCGCGGGCGGACCGTCGAGAAGCAGCCAGCACACGATGCGGGCCCGCACCGTCCGCTCCGGTCCCCACGGCTGCGCGCCGTGCGGGTCGTCGACGAGTGCGTCCCCGCTGCTCAGGTCGTACACGCTGCCGTTGCGGAAGGCCTGCCACATGCCGGCCTCGGTGGCGGTCAGGTCGTCCGGCAGCTCTCCGTCACGGTGGCCGGCCCCCTCGGTCACGGCGCTTCACCCCCTCCCCAACTACTCGCCGGTCGCTCACTCTTCGTACAACCGTTCATGCCCACTGGGTGACCCACCGAACACTCAAAGTGAGCACGATCTGCCCGGGGCCCCGCCTCGGCCCCGCCGTGGCCGCGAGGGCCCGTCGCGTTCTGTATCAGCCATTGATACGCGCGGACGGTGTCCGACGCGGGTCTGAGAGAATTGGTTCCGTGATCTCCCGAATCGATCTGCGCGGCGACGACCTCCCCGAGGGTCCCGCCCTGCGCGCCCTGCTGCCCCGAGCCGACTTCGACGTCTCGGCCGCCCTGGAGAAGGTGCGTCCGATCTGCGAGGACGTGCATCATCGTGGCGACGCGGCGCTGATCGACTTCGCCGAGCGGTTCGACGGTGTCCGGCTCGACCAGGTCCGGGTACCGGCCGCCGCGCTCACGCGCGCGCTGGAGGAGCTCGACCCGGCCGTGCGCGCGGCCCTGGAGGAGTCCATCCGCCGCGCCCGTCTCGTCCACCGCGAGCAGCGCCGTACGACCCACACCACTCAGGTGGTGCCCGGCGGCTCGGTCACCGAGAAGTGGGTGCCGGTCGAGCGGGTCGGCCTCTACGCGCCCGGCGGGCGCTCGGTCTACCCGTCGTCCGTGATCATGAACGTGGTGCCCGCGCAGGAGGCCGGCGTCGAGTCGATCGCGCTCGCCTCCCCGGCGCAGGCGGAGTTCCACGGCCTGCCGCACCCGACGATCCTCGCCGCCTGCGCCCTGCTCGGCGTCGACGAGGTGTACGCGGCCGGCGGCGCCACCGCCGTCGCGATGTTCGCGTACGGGACCGAGTCCTGCCCGCCCGCCGACATGGTCACCGGCCCCGGCAACATCTGGGTCGCCGCCGCCAAGCGCTACTTCACCGGAAAGATCGGCATCGACGCCGAGGCCGGTCCGACCGAGATCGCGGTCCTCGCCGACTCCACGGCCGACCCGGTGCACGTCGCCTCCGACCTGATCAGCCAGGCCGAGCACGACCCGCTGGCGGCCGCCGTCCTGGTCACCGACTCCGTGGAGCTCGCGGACGCGGTGGAGAAGGAACTCCAGCCACAGGTCGAGGCCACCAAGCACATCGAGGACCGCATCCGCCCGGCCCTCGCCGGCCGCCAGTCCGCGATCGTCCTGGTCGACGGTTTGGACGAGGGCCTGCGCGTGGTCGACGCCTACGGCGCCGAGCACCTGGAGATCCAGACCGCCGACGCGGCGGCGCTGGCCGACCGGGTGAAGAACGCCGGCGCGATCTTCGTCGGCCCCTGGGCGCCCGTCTCGCTCGGCGACTACGCGGCCGGGTCCAACCACGTCCTGCCCACCGGTGGCTGCGCCTGCCACTCCTCGGGCCTGTCGGTGCAGTCCTTCCTGCGCGGCATCCACATCGTCGACTACACGCGCGACGCGCTCGCCGAGGTCGCGCACCACGTGGTGACGCTGGCGGAGGCGGAGGACCTGCCCGCGCACGGCGCGGCGATCAAGGCGAGGTTCGAGTGGAAGGTCCCGGAGAGCAAGTGACGTTCGGAATCGACGATCTCCCCGTACGGGACGAGCTGCGCGGCAAGTCCCCCTACGGCGCGCCCCAGCTGGACGTGCCCGTACGGCTGAACACCAACGAGAACCCCTACCCGCTGCCCGAGGCGCTGGTCGAGCGGATCACCGAGCGGGTCCGCGAGGCCGCCCGCGACCTCAACCGCTACCCCGACCGGGACGCGGTCGAGCTGCGTACCAAGCTCGCCGAGTACCTGACGGAGACCTCCGGGTACGCCGTGGACGTGCGCAACGTCTGGGCGGCCAACGGCTCCAACGAGGTCATCCAGCAGCTGTTGCAGGCCTTCGGCGGACCGGGCCGTACCGCGATCGGCTTCGAGCCCTCGTACTCGATGCACGGCCTCATCGCGCGCGGCACCGGCACGGGCTGGATCTCCGGCCCGCGCCACGACGACTTCACCATCGACGTCCCCGCGGCCGAGCGGGCCTTGGCCGAGCACCGTCCGGACGTCGTCTTCATCACGACCCCCAACAACCCCACCGGCAACGCGGTCCCGGCCGAGACCGTCCTCGCGCTGTACGAGGCGGCACAGGCCGCCAAGCCCTCCATGGTCGTGGTCGACGAGGCCTACATCGAGTTCAGCCACGGCGCCTCCCTGCTGTCGCTGCTGGAGGGCCGGCCGTACCTCGTCGTCTCCCGCACGATGTCGAAGGCGTTCGGCGCGGCGGGCCTGCGCCTGGGCTACCTCGCCGCGCACCCGGCCGTCGTCGACGCCGTCCAGCTCGTACGGCTGCCGTACCACCTCTCGGCGGTCACCCAGGCGACCGCGCTGGCCGCCCTGGAGCACACCGGCACGCTGCTGAAGTACGTCGAGCAGCTGAAGACCGAGCGGGACCGACTCGTCGCCGAACTGCGCGCGATCGGCTACGAGGTGACCGAGTCCGACGCGAACTTCGTCCAGTTCGGGCGGTTCGCGGACTCGCATGAGGTCTGGCAGAAGATCCTCGACCGGGGCGTCCTGGTCCGGGACAACGGCGTGCCGGGATGGCTGCGGGTGACCGCCGGCACCCCGGCGGAGAACGACGCGTTCCTCGATGCGGTACGCGAACTGAAGAAGGAACAGGAGCAGAGCGGATGAGCCGCGTCGGGCGCGTGGAGCGCACCACCAAGGAGACCTCGGTCCTCGTCGAGATCGACCTCGACGGAACCGGCAAGACCGACATCGCCACCGGCGTCGGCTTCTACGACCATATGCTCGACCAGCTCGGCCGGCACGGTCTGTTCGACCTGACCGTGAAGACCGACGGCGACCTGCACATCGACTCCCACCACACCATCGAGGACACCGCCCTCGCGCTGGGCGCCGCCTTCAAGCAGGCCCTCGGCGACAAGGTGGGCATCTACCGCTTCGGCAACTGCACGGTCCCGCTGGACGAGTCCCTCGCCCAGGTCACCGTCGACCTGTCCGGCCGCCCCTACCTCGTGCACACCGAGCCCGAGAAGATGGCGCCGATGATCGGCGAGTACGACACGACGATGACCCGGCACATCCTGGAGTCCTTCGTCGCCCAGGCGCAGATCGCGCTGCACGTGCACGTGCCCTACGGGCGCAACGCGCACCACATCGTGGAATGCCAGTTCAAGGCGCTGGCCCGGGCCCTGCGCTACGCCTCGGAGCGCGACCCGCGCGCCGTCGGCATCCTGCCTTCCACGAAGGGTGCGCTGTAACCCATGAACGGTACGTCCACCGCACTGATCGTCGTCGGTCTCTTCTTCCTGGGCGGCATCTACTCCTTCGCCAAGCAGCAGATGCCCAAGGGGTTGATCGTGCTGCTCTCCATCGGCGCCGCGATGTGCCTCTTCGCGGGCGTCCTGAGGCTGGAGGTGTGGAGTTGACCTCTGTGAACTCCGCCGCCAAGCGGGTCGTCGTCTTCGACTACGGCTTCGGCAACGTCCGTTCCGCCGAGCGTGCCCTCGCGCGCGCGGGCGCCGACGTCGAGATCACCGGTGACTACGACAAGGCCATGAACGCCGACGGGCTGCTGGTGCCGGGTGTCGGCGCCTTCGCCGCCTGCATGGACGGCCTGAAGGCCGCGCGCGGCGACTGGGTCGTCGACCGCCGGCTGTCCGGCGGGCGCCCGGTGATGGGCATCTGCGTCGGCATGCAGATCCTGTTCGCGCGCGGCATCGAGCACGACGTGGAGGCCGAGGGCCTGGACGAGTGGCCCGGCACCGTCGGACCGCTCCAGGCCGACATCGTGCCGCACATGGGCTGGAACACGGTCGAGGCACCGGCCGACTCCCAGCTCTTCGCCGGCCTGGACGCGGACGCCCGGTTCTACTTCGTGCACTCCTACGCCGTCCACGACTGGACGCAGGAGTCGCACAACCCGCTGATCGCCGCTCCCAAGGTCACCTGGTCCACGCACGGCAAGCCCTTCGTGGCGGCCGTGGAGAACGGCGCCCTGTGGGCCACGCAGTTCCACCCCGAGAAGTCCGGCGACGCCGGAGCCCAGCTCCTCACCAACTGGATCGAGACCCTGTAGAGATGAGCAAGCTCGAACTCCTCCCCGCCGTCGACGTCCGCGACGGCCAGGCCGTCCGCCTCGTGCACGGCGAGTCCGGCACCGAGACCTCCTACGGCTCGCCGTTGGAGGCCGCCCTCGCCTGGCAGCGCTCCGGCGCCGAGTGGCTGCACCTCGTCGACCTGGACGCCGCGTTCGGCACCGGGGACAACCGCGAGCTGATCGCCGACGTCGCCAAGGCGATGGACATCAAGGTGGAGCTCTCCGGCGGCATCCGCGACGACGCCACCCTCGCCGCCGCGCTCGCCACCGGCTGCACGCGCGTGAACCTCGGCACCGCCGCCCTGGAGACCCCCGAGTGGGTCGCCAAGGTCATCGCCGAGCACGGCGACAAGATCGCGGTCGGCCTGGACGTACGGGGCACCACGCTCCGGGGCCGCGGCTGGACCCGCGACGGCGGCGACCTCTACGAGACGCTGGACCGCCTGAACAAGGAGGGCTGCGCCCGGTACGTCGTCACCGACATCGCCAAGGACGGCACCCTCCAGGGCCCCAACCTGGAGCTTCTGAAGAACGTCTGCGCGGCGACCGACCGCCCGGTCGTGGCGTCGGGCGGCGTGTCGTCCCTGGACGACCTCCGCGCGATCGCCGGACTCGTCCCGGCCGGTGTCGAGGGGGCCATCGTCGGGAAGGCCCTGTACGCGAAGGCGTTCACCCTGGAAGAAGCCTTGGAGGCTACGTCGTGAAAATGGATACAGCGCCATGACATCCGAAGCCGTACGGCGCGTGCAGAGCGGAAGTCCCTGGGAAGATTCTTTCGGTTTCGCACGTGCCGTGGCGGCGGGTGATCATGTCATCGTGGCGGGCACGACCGCCTTCAAGGGCGACCTGCTGTACGGCGACGGCGACCCGTACGAACAGACCAAGGTGGCCTTCGCCACCGCGGTCGAGGCGATCGGCGAGTTCGGGCTGGACATCGAGTCCGTGATCCGGACCCGTGTGTATCTGGCACATTCGCGGGACGTCGACGAGGTGGGCCGCGCCCACAAGGAGCTGTTCGACACCGTACGCCCGGTCACGACCCTGCTGGTCGTGGAGGGGTTCATGGACTCGCGGGTCCTGGTGTCGGTGGAAGTGGAAGCATTCAGAGGCCCCGCCGGGCCCTGAGAGGTCATCAGAGGAGCACGGATTCATGACCCTGGCGGTCCGAGTCATCCCCTGCCTGGACGTGGACAACGGTCGGGTCGTCAAGGGCGTCAACTTCCAGAACCTGCGCGACGCGGGCGACCCCGTCGAGATGGCCAAGGTGTACGACACCGAGGGCGCCGACGAGCTGACGTTCCTGGACATCACCGCCTCGTCGGGCGACCGCGAGACGACGTACGACGTGGTGCGCCGCACCGCCGAGCAGGTGTTCATCCCGCTGACCGTCGGCGGCGGCGTGCGCACCGCCGACGACGTCGACAAGCTGCTGCGGGCCGGCGCGGACAAGGTGGGCGTGAACACGGCCGCCATCGCCCGCCCGGACCTGATCCGCGAGATCGCCGAGCGCTTCGGCCGCCAGGTCCTGGTCCTGTCGGTCGACGCCCGTCGCACCGAGGCGGGCACCTTCGAGGTGACCACCCACGGCGGCCGGCGCGGCACCGGCATCGACGCGGTGGAGTGGGCGCACCGCGCGGCCGAGCTGGGCGCGGGGGAGATCCTGCTGAACTCGATGGACGCGGACGGCACGAAGGACGGCTACGACCTGGAGATGATCGCGGCGGTCCGGGGGCACGTGACCGTCCCGGTCATCGCCTCCGGCGGCGCGGGCCGCCTCACCGACTTCCCCCCGGCCGTCGAGGCGGGCGCGGACGCGGTCCTGGCGGCGTCGGTCTTCCACTTCGGCGACCTGCGGATCGGAGAGGTGAAGGAGACGCTGCGGGGGGCGGGGCATCCCGTTCGCTAGTTCGAGATGTCGCCCTGGGTAGTGAGCGCGGTAGTGATCATGGTTCCACGTTGGCTAACGTGCTCATATGCCTGGGATCACGATTGAGTTCACCGAGGAAGAGCTGGCCGAGCTGCGCGCGGAGGCCAAGGAGCAGGGCGTCGCGATCAAGCGATTGGCGCACGACATACTGACCGAAGACGTGGTGCGTCGGCGGCAGAAGCAGCGGTTCGTGGAGGGCGCTTCGAAGAAGGCTCGCGAAATCATGGCCGACTTCGAGGAGCGCTTCCCGAAGGGCCTTCGATGACCCTGTACGTGGACACCGGCTGGGTCCTCAATATCCAGGTCAACGTGTCTCCACAGAACACGCCGATCCGGGACTGGGGCGCGCTGCACTGCATGGTCGAGCGGCACAGGTACGAGCGCGTCGCCGGTGAGGCCTACTACGAGGAAGTACCCTCGCGGGCTGCGACGTTCCTGCACACCGCCCTGCGGCTCAGGCCGTTCAGCGACTACAACGCCTCCATCGGTGTGGCCTGTGCCTGGGAGTACATGGAACAGTCCGGGATGCCGTTCGAGCTGCCGTACGGAGAGGTGGCCAAGCTCGTCGCCGACATCCGAAGCGACGAGGCCGACCTCCCCGAAACCGCCCGCCTGCTCCGCGACTGGGCTGAATGAACCGGTGACCGACCTCACGGACATACCCACTCGCGGGGCGTCCCTCGCCACCGAACGCCCCGCCCACCGCGACCCCAACGTCCTGCGCTGGGTCGCCGCCTACACCGCCTCCATGGTCGGCGACATGGTCTTCTACCTCGCGCTGTCCTGGGCCGCCGTGCAGAACGGCACCCCCGCGCAGGCCGGCCTCGTCGCCGCCGTCAGCGCGGTGCCCCGGGCGCTGCTCATGCTCGGCGGCGGGGTGGTCGCCGACCGGTTCGGGCCGCGCAAGGTCGTCATCGGCAGCGACGCCGTACGGTGCGCCACGGTGCTGGCGGTCGCCGCGCTGCTCTTCGTGACCGACCCGGGGCTGTGGCTCCTCGCCCTGCTCGCGGTCGTCTTCGGCACGGTCGACGCCCTCTTCCTGCCCGCCGTCGGGGCGCTGCCCGCCCGCATCACCGGCAAGGACCAGCTCGCCCGCGTCCAGGGCATGCGCGGCCTCGCCGTCCGGTTCGCCGCCGTCGTGGGCGCACCGCTCGGCGGGCTCGGCGTGGCGGTCGGCGGCGCGGCGGCGGCCTTCGCGCTCGCGGGGCTGCTGATCGCCGTGTCGGTGCCGCTGCTGATCTCCGTACGGATGCGCGAACTGCCGCCCGACGACGCGACCGGCGCGCCCGCCGCGGAGGACACCACCGCGTGGCGGGACCTGGTGGCCGGGCTCCGCTACATCCGCCGGCACCGCGTCCTCGGCCCGCTGATGGTGGCCATCGCCCTCGGCGACCTCGGCTTCGTCGGCCCCCTCAACGTCGGCCTGACCCTGCTCGCGGACGAACGCGGCTGGGGCGCGTCCGGGATGGGCTGGGTGCTCGCGGGGTTCGGCACGGGGGCCGGAGTCGCCGCCCTGCTGCTGACCGTGCGGGGGCGCCTGCCGCGCGCCGGGTGTGTCGCCGCCGGTGCGATCATCCCCGGCGCGGCCGCGATCGGCGCCCTGGCACAGGCTCCCGGACTGCCCGTGGCCGTCGGCACCGCGGTGGTCGTCGGGCTGCTCACAGGGCTCAGCGGCGCCATGTGCGGGGCCCTGCTGCAGACCCAGGCCGAGCCCGCCTACCTGGGGCGCGTCACCGCGGTCGGCGGAATCGTCAGCCTGGGCATCGCGCCGCTGAGCATGCCGCTGTCCGCCGCCGCCATCGGCGTCTGGGGCACCGGCCCGGTCTTCGCCGTCAGCGGCGCGGTCTGCGCACTCGGCGGGGTCGTCGCCCTGTGCGCGCCGGGCGTACGGCGGGCCGAACTGCCGGGGTAACGATCCCGGGCTGCGGCCCGCGCCGGGCCCTCGGGCAACCGGCCCCGCCTCAGATCCCCAGCTGCTTCGTCTCGTGCAGCCTCGCGATCGCGTCCTTCTCGCCCTCCAGCTCCACCTTCGCGGCGCTCTGCCGGCCGTACGCGAACAGCAGCAGCTCGGACGGCTCGCCGGTCGCGGTGACCACCGGCGTACCCCGGTGGGCGACCGTCGTCTGGCCGTTCGGGCGGCGCAGCACCAGGCCCGTCGGGATGCCGCGGCCCATCAGGCGGGCGGCGCGCTCCAGGCGGGACCACAGGGCGTCCTGGAAGACCGGGTCCAGCTCGCGCGGCGACCAGTCCGGCTGGGCGCGGCGCACGTCCTCGGTGTGGACGTAGAACTCCACCGTGTTCGCCGCCTCGTCGACCTGCTTGAGCTGGAAGGGGGAGAAGCGGGGCGGGCCGGTGCGGATCAGCTGGAGCAGTTCCTCGTACGGCTTCGCGCCGTACTCCTCCATCACCCGGTCGAGCCGGGACGCCAGCTGCTTGATCAGGGTGCCCCCGGCGGCGTCCGGCCGGCGCTCGCGCACCACCACGTGCGCGGCGAGGTCACGGGTCCGCCAGCCGTCGCACAAGGTCGGGGCGTCCGGACCCGCCGTCTCCAACAGGTCCGCGAGCAGAAGTCGTTCACGCTTGGCGAAAGTCGACATGAAGTCAGCCTACGGCGGCCGGCCGGGTCCGCCCAATGGACAGGGCCGGGGCGTGTCCGTCCCGCGCGGCACAATGGGCGCATGACCAGCAGCTCCCCCCGGCGTCCCAGCCCGCTCGCCCCGGAGATCGCCGCGCGTCTCAAACGCGGCGCCGACGGCCTCCTGCCCGCCATCGCCCAGCAGTACGACACCGGTGAGGTGCTGATGCTCGGCTGGATGGACGACGAGGCACTGCACCGCACCCTGACGACGGGACGCTGCACCTACTGGTCGCGCAGCCGTCAGGAGTACTGGGTCAAGGGCGACACCTCCGGGCACTTCCAGTGGGTGAAGTCCGTCGCCCTGGACTGCGACGCCGACACCGTCCTGGTCAAGGTCGACCAGGTCGGCGCCGCCTGCCACACCGGCGACCGCACCTGCTTCGACGCGGACGTGCTGCTCGACGCCCGCACGGACGGCACGGACTCCGGCGCGCCCGGCGCGGATCAGTAGGGTCTGCCCACATGGACGACATGGACGTCATGGACCTCGACACCTTCCGCAAGCTGGCCGCCGACCGCCGCGTGATCCCGGTCAGCCGCAAGCTCCTCGCCGACGGCGACACCCCGGTCGCGCTCTACCGCAAGCTCGCCGCCGAACGCCCCGGCACCTTCCTGCTGGAGTCCGCGGAGAACGGCCGCTCCTGGTCCAGATACTCCTTCGTCGGCGTCCGCAGCGCCGCCACCCTCACCGAGAGGGACGGGCAGGCCCACTGGCAGGGCACCCCGCCCGTCGGCGTCCCCACCGACGGCGACCCGCTCGCCGCCCTGCGCGCCACCGTCGAGGCCCTGCACACCCCGCGCGACCTCGCCCACGACCTGGGCCTGCCGCCCTTCACCGGCGGCATGGTCGGCTACCTCGGCTACGACATCGTGCGCCGCCTGGAGAAGGTCGGCCCCGGGGAGCGCGACGACCTGAAGCTGCCCGAGCTGACCATGCTGCTCACCAGCGATCTCGCCGTCATGGACCACTGGGAGGGCTCGGTCCTGCTGATCGCCAACGCGATCAACCACAACGACCTGGAGACCGGCGTCGACGAGGCCTACGCCGATGCGGTGGCCCGCCTGGACGCCATGGAGGCCGACCTCACGCGCGCGGTGGCCCAGCCCCCGGCCGCGCTGCCGCCGTCCGAGCTGCCCGAGTACACGGCGCTGTGGGGCGGACCCGACTTCCAGGAGGCCGTCGAGGACATCAAGGAGCGCATCCGCGCGGGCGAGGCCTTTCAGGTCGTGCCCTCCCAGCGCTTCGAGACACCGTGCACGGCGAGCGCCCTGGATGTGTACCGGGTGCTGCGGGCCACCAACCCGTCCCCGTACATGTACCTGCTCCGCCTCGACGGCTTCGACGTCGTCGGATCGTCCCCGGAGGCCCTGGTCAAGGTCGAGGACGGGCGGGCCATGGTCCACCCCATCGCCGGCACCCGGCCCCGCGGCGCCACCCCGCAGGAGGACCAGGCCCTCGCCGACGAACTGCTCGCCGATCCCAAGGAGCGCGCCGAGCACCTCATGCTCGTCGACCTCGGCCGCAACGACCTCGGGCGGGTCTGCGAACCCGGCTCCGTCGAGGTCGTCGACTTCATGTCCGTCGAGCGGTACTCACACGTCATGCACATCGTCTCGACGGTCACCGGACGGGTCGCCCCGGGCCGCACCGCCTTCGACGTCCTCACCGCCTGCTTCCCGGCCGGCACGCTCTCCGGCGCCCCCAAGCCGCGCGCCCTGCAGATCATCGACGAGCTCGAACCGTCCCGGCGCGGCCTGTACGGCGGCTGCGTCGGCTACCTCGACTTCGCGGGGGACTCCGACACCGCCATCGCCATCCGTACGGCACTGCTGCGCGACGGCACCGCCTACGTGCAGGCCGGCGCCGGCGTCGTCGCCGACTCTGACCCGGTCGCCGAGGACACCGAGTGCCGCAACAAGGCGGCGGCGGTGCTGCGGGCGGTGCACACGGCCAACCGGCTGGGGCGGTAGGGCGATCCGGCAGCCGCACAGGCCGGGGCGGTGGGGCGGATCTCACGCCCGCCAATCCGAACCCCGGGTGATGGTTCGCCCGGGGTTCGGGTGATAGTGGAGTACGTGACAGCCGTTCCTCACCCCCGTACCCCAGCCGCAGGACCCGCCCGGGCCGGCCGCCGGAGCCTCGCCGCCGCCCTGCTGTGCGGCGCGCTCGGCGCGGCCGTCGCCCTGCTCGCCACCCGGCAGGAGTGGGCGGAGGGCACCGCGACGGTGGCCGGCGGCGCGTTTCCCCTGACCGCCACGGGCAGCGACGTCACGGGCGTACCCGCGGCGCTCGCCATAGTGGGCCTCGCCGCGCTCGTGGCCGTCTTCGCCGTCCGCCGCGCGGGCCGGTTCGCCGTCGCCGCCCTGCTCGCGCTGAGCGGCGCGGGCACCGTCGCCGCGGCCCTGGTCGGTGCCTCCGACAGCTCCGCCCTGGACGACAAGGCCGCGAAGGCCGCCGGCGACACCTCGGCCACCGTGGACGCCCTCTCCCACACCGCCTGGCCGTACGTCGCGGCCGTGGGCGGCGCCCTGCTCCTGCTGGCCGGGCTGCTCGCCCTGCGCTACGGCCGCCTGTGGCCCGCGATGTCCGGCCGCTACGAGCGCGACGGCACCCCGCGCCCGCGCCGCAAGCCGCAGACCGTCGACCCGGACCGCCCCGAGGACCTCTGGAAGGCCCTCGACCGCGGCGAGGACCCGACCGGCGCCTGACCCGCGGTTCACCCGCGCGCACGCGGGCACCCGCCGACGTGCCGCGCGCGCTCCGGGGGCCCGGCGGCCGTCACGCGCGCGTGGCGGGGCCCGGC
>NZ_JBHJRX010000060.1:0-55228 GCF_042268605.1 Streptomyces sp. NPDC056296
GTCGAACGCTTCAACCGCACCCTGCTCGACGAATGGGCCTACCTGCGGCCCTACACCAGCAACCAGGAACGGTCCGAAGCTCTGGCAGACTTCCTGCACACCTACAACCACCACCGCTGCCACACCGCACTCGGCGGCCAGCCACCGATCAGCCGCGTGAACAACCCCGCGGGTCAATACACCTAGAACACCACCAGCGCCCGCCCGCCCTTGCCCGCCAGCATGTTCTCGAAGGCCGCCGGGATGCCGTCCAGGGCGATGCGCTCGGTCACCAGGGCGCCGAGGTCCAGGCGTCCGGCCCGGACGTGCTCGGCCAGCACCGGGAGGTCCCGGGCCGGGTCGGCGTTGCCGTAGACGCAGCCGGAGAGGGTGCGGCCCCAGTGGAAGATCTCCAGGGCGTTGAAGGTGACCTGCTGGTCCTTGCCGCCGATGCCGACGACCGTGGTGCGGCCGCCACGCCGGGTGGATTCCCAGGCGGTGCGGATGGTGACCGCACGGCCGACGCACTCGACGGCGACGTCGACGCCCTGCTTGCCGGTGAGGGCGCGGATCTCGCGGGCGGTGGTGTCGGAGGCGATCAGGTAGTCGGTGGCGCCGGCGGCGCGGGCCAGGTCCTCCTTCTCCGGGGACACGTCGACGGCGACGATCTTCGACGCGCCCGCGATCCGGGCCGCCTGGAGCGTGGCGAGGCCCACTCCCCCGACGCCGAACACGGCGACCGTCTCGCCCTCGCAGACCTTCGCCGAGTGGTGGACGGCGCCGTAGCCGGTGAGGACCGCGCAGCCGAGCAGGGCGGCGTCGGTGAGCGGGATGCCGTCCGGGACGGGCAGGACGCAGCCGGCGTCCACGACAGTCTCCTCGGCGAACGCGGCGACGTTCAGGCCGGGGTGCAGGTCGGTGCCGTCGTCGGCGCGGCGGGCGTGCACGTTGGCCGCGCCGGCCAGGGCGTTCGCGCACAGCCAGACCTCGCCGAGCGAGCAGGCGTGGCAGGCGCCGCAGGACGGGGCCCAGTTGAGGACGACGTCGCCGCCGGGGGCGACGCGGGTGACGCCCTCGCCGACGGCGAGGACCGTGCCGGCGCCCTCGTGGCCGAGGACGGCGGGGACGGGCACGCGCATGGTGCCGTTGGACAGGGACAGGTCGGAGTGGCAGACCCCGGCGGCGGCGAGCTTCACCCGGACCTGCCCCGGGCCGGGCTCGGGCAGCTCGATCCCGGTGACCTCCAGCGGGGCGCCTACGGCGGGTACGACGGCGGCACGGACAGCGGTACGGACGGCCATGACGTGGACAACTCCCCTGGAGTCAGAACTGGAGGGACTTGGTCTGGAGGTACTCGGACAGGCCGTGCGAGCCCAGTTCGCGGCCCACGCCCGACTGCTTGTAGCCCCCGAAGGGCGCCAGCGGGTTGAACCGGCCGCCGTTGATGTCGACCTGGCCGGTGTCCATGCGGCGGGCGAAGGCGACGGCCTCCGCCTCGTCGCCGGCCCAGACGGCGCCGGCGAGGCCGTAGACCGTGCCGTTGGCGATCCGCAGGGCGTCCTCCTCGTCGTCGTACCGGAGGATGGACAGGACCGGCCCGAAGATCTCCTCCTGGGCGATGGTCATGTCCTCGCTCACGTCGGCGAAGACGGTCGGGCTGACGAAGTAGCCCTCCTCGCGCGGGGCTTCGGGGCCGCCCGCGACCAGGCGCGCGCCCTCGGCGACGCCCTTCTCGATGTAACCGCGCACGCGCTCCTGCTGCTTGGCGTTGACGACCGGGCCGATCCGGTCGCCGTACTTCGCGGCGGCCTCGGCGGCCAGCTCCACGGCCTCGTCGTACCGGGCGGCGGGCACGAGCATGCGGGTCCAGGCGCTGCACGTCTGACCGGAGTTGGACATGACGTTGGCGACGCCTACGTTCACGGCCTTGGCCAGGTCGGCGCTCGGGAGGATGACGTTGGCGGACTTGCCGCCGAGTTCGAGCGCGACCTGCTTGACGGCGGCACCGGCGAGGGCACCGATCCGCCGGCCCACGGCCGTGGAGCCCGTGAAGGAGACCAGGTCGACGCCGGGGTGCTCGGCGAGGGCCTGCCCGGCGACCGGGCCGAGGCCGGTGACCAGGTTGAAGACGCCCGCCGGGACGCCGGCCTCGTGCACCGCCTCCGCGAAGAGCTGGGCGGTGAGGGGGGTGTCCTCGGCGGGCTTCAGCACGATCGTGCAGCCGGCCGCGAGCGCCGGGGCGACCTTGGCGACGATCTGGTGGAGGGGGTAGTTCCAGGGGGTGATGGCGCCGACCACGCCGATCGGCTCGTGGTGGACCACGGAGTTGCCGACCTTCTCCTCGAAGGCGTAGGTCGCCGCCAGCTCGGCATAGGAGCCCGCGACCGCGATCGGGGCGGCGGCGTGCACGGCCTGCGAGAACTTCAGCGGGGAACCCAGCTCGGCGGTGACCGTCTCGGCGACCTCGTCCTTGCGGGCCACCAGTACGTCCCGAAGGGCGGCCAGGCGGGCGGCCCGCTCGGCGGGCGGGGTGGCGGCCCAGGCCGGCAGGGCGGCGCGGGCGGCCCGTACGGCGCTGTCGACGTCCAGGGCGGTGCCGGCGGGGACCTTGCCGATCACCTGCTCGTCGGCCGGGTTCACGACCTCGATCGTGTCCCGGCCGTCGGCGGGCCGCCAGGCTCCGTCGATGTACATGCCGTCATGTGCCTTCATCGCGTTCCTTCCGGGCGGGCCTCGTCATCCGCGCCCCAAACTAGCGCCGATAGTTTTACGGCACCAGGGGCGGCCACCATGGTGGCGCGGCTCACCCTTCCGCCGGGCCCGGTCCCGACGCGCTTACTCCTCCAGGTCCGGCAGCCGGGCCGGGGCGGGGCAGATCCGTTCGCCGTGCTGGTCGAAGACGAACAGGTGGGCGAGGTCGACGAGGAGGGGGACCTGCATGCCGTGACGCAGGTCGATGTCGGGGGTGGTCCGGACGATCAGGTCACCGGGGAGGCGGCCGTCGGGGGCGGCGACCGCCGGTTGCTCGTCCTCCTCGTCGTCCATGACCACCACCGGCCCGGCGCGCAGGGCCCCCGCCCGCTCCTTCAGCCGGTCCAGGACCGTGCCGTCGCGGCGGCGGCGTCTGGCGGGGCGGGTGGCGGGGCGCGGAGCCTCAAGGTCGGGCACGACGGCGGGCCGCGAGCCGGTGTTGAAGTGGACGAGGACCTCGTGGCCCTGGAACTCGACGTGCTCCACCAGGCCGGTGAGCAGCACCTCGCCGGGGCGAGCGGAGGCGGGCTTCGCGATTCGTACTGCCTCCGAGCGCAGGCCGACGATGACCTCGCGGCCCTGCTGGACGCGGAGCAGCTGGTGGTCCAGGGAGAGCGGTTCGGGCAGGCGCAGGAACTGCTTGCCCAGACTGATGGTCATCGCACCGTCGAGCGGCGCCCGTACGAGGCCGCGCAGCAGGTTGATGCGCGGGGTGCCGATGAAGGCGGCGACGAAGACGTTGCGCGGCAGGGCGTACACGGCGCGCGGGCTGTCCACCTGCTGGAGCACGCCGCCGCGCAGGACGGCGACGCGGTCGCCGAGGGACATGGCCTCGGACTGGTCGTGGGTGACGTAGATCGTGGTGACGCCGAGTTCCCGGGTCAGTTTGGTGATCTCGGCGCGCAGGTGGTTGCGGAGCTTGGCGTCGAGGTTGGACAGCGGCTCGTCCATCAGGAAGGCGCTGGGGTGGCGGGCGATGGCCCGGCCCATGGCGACGCGCTGGCGTTCGCCGCCGGAGAGCTGGGCGGGGAAGCGGTCGAGGAGGTCCTCGATGCCCAGCATGCGGGCGGTGGCGTCCACCCGGGGGCCGGGGTCGGTCTGGGGGGCCTCGACGCGCAGCGGGAAGCCGATGTTCCCGCGGGTGGTCATGTTCGGGTACAGGGCGAAGTTCTGGAAGACCATCGCCATGCTCCGCTCGGAGGGGAGCAGGTCGTTGGCGTAGGCGCCGTCCAGCAGCAGCCGCCCGTCGGTGATCTCCTCCAGGCCGGCGATCATGCGCAGCACGGTGGACTTGCCGCAGCCGGAGGGGCCGAGCAGGACGAGGAACTCGCCGGGCGCGATGTCCAGCGACAGCCGGTCCACCACGCGGACGCCTCGCGCGTAGGTCTTGCTCACGTCGTGCAGGGAGATGGCGCGTGTCATGGCTGGTGCCCCCGGGGGCTCACTGAGCGCTGGTGCTCCGCGGTCGGACGCCCTCGTGCGGGTCGTACGGGGCGTTTGAGTCACGGAAGCTAACGGAATGTGCGCGGCCGGGGGAAGACGCTGGACCATATCTCGGTGCCACCGTCCATCTGGTGAGAAAGCGGACGGCCGGATTCAGGGGCGGGGCGTCTCGGGCGAGGGGTCGGATGCCCGGTGCCTTCGGCGATCCGGCGGACGAGGGGGAGGTGCGGGAGCGGCGGGCGCCGCGGGGCGGGCGGGCCGGCCCTGGCGGTCCTACGGCCGCCCGGCGCGGCGCCGGCGGTGGGGCGTGTGGTGCGTGCGGGGCGTGCCCTCGGGCTCGTCCTCGGTGGACGGCCGGTCCGCGGGCGAGCCGGTGGACGGTCGGTCCGCGACCGCTCCGGTGGACGGCCGGTCCACGGGCGAGCCGGTGGACGGCCGGTCCACGGGCGAGCCGGTGGACGGTCGGTCCGCGGGCGAGCCGGTGGACGGCTGGTCCGCGACCGCTCCGATGGAAGGCCGGTCCACGGGCGAGCCGCGGGCGGTGCGGTGAACAGGAACCCACCGGGGCGCCCCGACCCGACCGCGATGACCGCGCGCGTGAGGCAGCACGAAGCGCGTGCGGGCGCCGGGACGCAGGCGGCGGGGGCGCAGGCAGCAGGGCGAGCAGGCTTCGGCGGGCGGCCCCGGGAAACAGGCGGCGGGCCGGACAGGCTTCCGCGGGCGGCCCCGGGAAACAGGCGGCGGGGCGGACAGGCTTCCGCGGGTGGCCCCGGCCGTCCTAACGGGTCGTCCGGCGCAGCGGACGGCGGCGGGGCGTGGCCCCGGGCTCGTCCTCCAGGGGCGGGCGGTCCCCGGACGGTCCCGTGGACGGGGCGCGCAGGGCGATGCCCGAGGACATGAGCAGTAGGGCGCCGAGCATCACGAACGGCGCGGCCACGCCCGCGACGCCGGCGATCAGGCCCGCCGCGGCGGGTGCGGCGACCTGGCCGAGGCGGTTGCCGGTCAGGCGCAGGGCGAGGGCGGTGGAGCGGGCTCCGTCGGGGGCCGCCTGGACGACGGTCGTCATGGACAGCGGCTGGCCGACGCCGAGGCAGAAGCCGAGGACGACCAGCATCAGCGCGAGCGCCCAGACCGGCACCGGCAGCGCGACACCGGCGCACAGCAGGGCGGCCAGCAGACACGTGACCGTGAGCAGCGCGGTGCGGCCGAGCAGCCGCAGCAGGGGCGTCAGCACCAGTCGGCAGGCGATGGTGGCCGCCGCACGCAGGCTGAGCAGGACGCCGATCACGGCCGGGGAGATCCCCCGGTGCTCGCCGACGACCGGCAGGTAGGCGGTGAGGATGTCGGTGGCGGACAGGACGGACAGGCTGATCAGGATCCCCGCGGGCACGCCCCGGGCGCGCAGGATGCTCCCCACGGGCACGCGCGCGCCTGCCTCCGTACGGGATTTGGCGGCCGCCGGGTGCTCTATGCGCCACAGCGACGTGAACGCCACCGCCGCGCCCGCCCCCGCCACCACCAGGGCCAGCGCGCTGCTGCCCGCCATGTCGTGGCCGCCGATCAGCGCGCCCGCCGCGACGGGCCCGACGAGTTGGCCCAGCGAGGCGCCGATGGTGAAGTGGCCGAAGTTGCGGTCCTGTTCGTGCGGCGCGGACTGGCGGGCGACCAGCGACTGCGCGCCGATGACGAAGCAGAGGTGGCCGAGGCCCATGACGCCGCTCCACAGGGCCATCGCCCACAAGGAGCCCGCGATGCCGCTCAGCGCGCAGCCGCCGGCGATGAGCACCACGCCGACGGGCAGCAAGGGCGCGCAGCGGCCGTGGTCGGTGCGGCGGCCGAGCGGGACGGCGGCGAACAGCGGCAGCAGCGCGTACACACCGGCGATGACGCCGACCGCCTGTTCGTCCGCGCCCAGCGCGAGGGCCCGGTAGGAGACGGCGGGCCGGGCCATCGACACCGCCCCCTGCGCGAAGCCGAAGGCGATGACGAGGCGGAGCAGCCAGCCGCGGTTCCCACCGGGCGCCATGATCGTGTCCTTCCCGGACTGCCGAGTCCCTGCCCGGCCCCCCAGAAGCCGGGCCGATGATCAGATGATGCCGAACAGAATGCCCGCCGCGAGAATGACCAGGCTCGTCAGGACCGCCCACTTCACCACGAACCGCGTGTGGTCGCCGAACTCGACCTTGGCCATGCCGACCAGGACGTAGACGGCCGGGACGAGCGGGCTGGACATGTGCAGCGGCTGGCCGACGATCGAGGCGCGGGCGATCTCCAGCGTCGACACGCCGTGCGCCTGACCGGCCTCGGCGAGCACCGGCAGGACGCCGAAGTAGAAGCCGTCGTTCGACATGAAGTAGGTCAGCGGCAGGCTCAGCAGACCGGTGACCAGGCCCATCTGCGGGCCCATGCCGTCGGGGATGGTGTCCACGAGCCAGTTGGCCATGTGGTCGACCATGCCGGTGCCGGTGAGGACGCCGGTGAAGACGGCGGCGGCGAAGACCATGCCGGAGACGTTGAGGACGTTGTCGGCGTGGGCCGCGATCCGGGCCTTCTGGTCGGGGATGTGCGGGAAGTTGACGGTGAGCGCGAGGGCGGCGCCGAGCAGGAAGAGCACCGGGATCGGCAGCACCTCCATGATCATGGCGCTGAGCAGCGCGACCGTGAGCAGCGCGTTGAACCAGTACAGCTTGGGGCGCAAGGTGGGCCGGTTCGGGTCGAGACCCTTGAAGTCGTCGTCGGACTCGTCGTCGGACTCGCCGTCCTCGACGGCGGCGTCCTGGGACCCGAGGGACCCACCCCCGCCCACAGATGCCTTCCCCGAACCCGCACCGGCACCGGCACCGGCACCGGCACCCGCGCCGACCAGCACCGTCTCGCTCTCCGGCTCCGGCTCCGGCTCCCGCACCAGCGCCTCGTCCAGCGTCAGCGTGCCCACCCGCCGGCGCTCGCGCAGACCGAGCACGTACGACAGGGCGATGACCGCGAGCAGACCGACGGCCAGGGCCGGGATCATCGGGACGAAGATGTCGGTGGCGTCGACCTTCAGGGCGGTGGCGGCGCGGGCGGTGGGGCCGCCCCAGGGCAGCGTGTTCATCACACCGTTGGCCATCGCGGCGACGCCGGTCATCACGACCAGGCTCATCTTCAGGCGCTTGTACAGCGGGTACATCGCCGAAACCGTGATCATGAAGGTGGTGGAGCCGTCGCCGTCCAGCGAGACGATGGCGGCGAGCAGGGCCGTACCGACGACGATCCGCATCGGGTCGGCCTTGCAGAACTTCAGGATGGCCCGGACGATCGGGTCGAAGAGCCCGACGTCGATCATCACCCCGAAATAGACGATCGCGAACATGAGCATCGCCGCGGTGGGGGCGAGGCTGGACACGCCGTCGATGACGTAGTCACCGAGGTGGGCGCCCTTGCCGACGAACACGCAGAACAGCGCGGGGATCAGCACGAGCGCCGCGATCGGCGACATCTTCTTCATCATGATCAGGACCAGGAAGGTCGCGATCATGGCGAAGCCGAGGATGGTCAGCATGTATGAGTACCTAACGTTCGCCCTTGAACATTCCACCGGGGCAGGCGGTGCGAGCGACGTTAGGTGCCGCAAAGCAGCGTTAACAAGACGTTGACATGCGAGCAATAAGCGCAAAACTCCAGGTCACAGCTTTGCGCCGGTCAGGGCCGGGTCGCGGGGGCGATCGCGACGGGTACGCCGTTGAGGACCGCGTTGCCCGAGAGCGGGTCGAGCAGGCTGCCGTCGAGGAGCTGGTTGACGTTGACGCCGGGCTCGGTGGCGGCGTGGGTCAGACGGGTGCCGGGGCGATCGTGGCCCCAGCCGTGCGGGAGGCTGACCACGCCCGGCCGCACCGCGTCGGTGACTTCTGCGGGGGCGGTCACCTCTCCCCCGGCGCCCATCACGCGCACGGGCTCTCCGCTGCGCACGCCGAGCCGTTCGGCGTCGTCGGGGTGGAGGTGCAGGGTGCAGCGGTTGGAGCCGCCGGTGAGGGCCGGGATGTTGTGCATCCAGCTGTTGTTGGAGCGCAGGTGGCGGCGGCCGACGAGGACGAGCCCGTCGGGGCGCTCGGCCAGGGCCTGCCGCAGGCGCGGCAGATCGTCGGCGATCGGCCCCGGCAGCAGCTCCACCTTGCCACTGCGGGTCTTCAGCGGCTGCGGCAGCCGCGGGCGCAGCGGGCCGAGGTCGATGCCGTGGGGGTGGGCGAGCAGCCGCTGAAGGGACAGCCCGTCGGGCCGTACGCCGAAGCCGTCGCCGTAGGGGCCGAGGCGCAGCATCATGTCGAGCCGCCGCTCGGGGCCGTTCTCGCCGGTGAGCCGGGCGGTCAGTTCGCCCGGGTCGCGTCCGTGCACGGGTGAGTGCGGCTCCCGTACGGCCTTGCCGAGGGTCTGTTCGATCACCATGGCGTCGACGGCGGCCGGGTCGGCGCCGTGCCTGCCGGTGGCGGCCAGGATCAGCCGGGCCAGGATCTCGGTCTCGGCCATGCGGCCGGATTCCAGCGGGACGGCGGGGCGGGTGTAGCGGACCTGGTTGCGCACGGCGAGGGTGTTGAAGGCGAAGTCGTGGTGCGGGCTCTGGGCCGGCGGGGGCGGCGGGAGGACGACGTGGGCGTGGCGCGAGGTCTCGTTGAGGTAGGGGTCGACGCTCACCATGAAGTCGAGCGAGGCCAGCGCCTTGTCGAGCCGGTCGCCGTCGGGTGCGGACAGTACGGGGTTGGCGGCGACGGTGACCAGCGCGCGGACCGGCTCGCCCGTCTCGACGGCGACGGCGGTGTCGATCTCCTCGACGGCAGTGGCGGTGTCGATCTCCTCGGCGAGGGCGGACAGCGGCAGTTCGCCCTTGGCCTCGGGGTGCCCGCTCACCCGGGAGCGCCAGCGGCCGAGCGCGAACCCGTGGCCGGATCCGGCGGGGCGGGGCGTCCTGTCGGTGGCCGCCTGCGGGAAGAGGGCGCCGCCGGGCCGGTCGAGGTTGCCGGTGAGGATGTTGAGGACGTCCACGAGCCAGCTGGCGAGCGTGCCGTGCGGGACGGTGCAGCTGCCGATGCGGCCGTAGACGGCGGCGGTGGGGGCGGCGGCGAGTTCACGGGCGAGGGCCCGCGTCACCTCGGCCTCCACGTCGCAGGCGGCGGCGACGGACTCCGGCGTGAAGTCGCCCACGGCGGCGGCGAGTTCCGCGACCCCTTCGACGTGTGGGGCGAGTGCGCCGAGGTCCACCAGGTCCTCTTCGAACAGTACGTGGGCCATCGCGGCGAGGAGCAGAGCGTCGGTGCCGGGGCGGATCGCCACGTGTCGGTCGGCGAGCTTCGCGGTGCGGGTGCGGCGCGGGTCGATGACGGTGAGGGTGCCGCCGCGGGCCCTGAGCGCCTTGAGGCGGCCGGGGAAGTCGGGGGCCGTGCACAGACTGCCGTTGGACTCCAGCGGGTTGGCGCCGATGAGGAGCAGGTGGTCGGTGTGGTCGAGGTCGGGCACCGGGATGGCGCCCGCGTCACCGAAGAGCAGCCCGCTGGAGACGTGCTTGGGCATCTGGTCGACCGTCGACGCGGTGAAGAGGCTGCGGGTGCCGAGGGCGCCGATCAGGACGGTCGGGTAGAGGGCGCCGGCCATGGTGTGCACGTTGGGGTTGCCGAGGACGACGCCGACGGAGTGCGGCCCGTACCGCTCGACGACGGGCCGGATACCGGCGGCGACCGCGTCGAACGCCTCCTCCCAGGTGGCCTCGCGCAGCTCGCCGTCCCTGCGCACCAGGGGCGCGCGCAGCCGGTCGGGGTCGGAGTCGACGGCGCCGAAGGAGGCGCCCTTGGGGCAGATGAACCCGCGACTGAAGACGTCGTCGCGGTCCCCTCGGGCCGCGGTGACCGTGGTGCCGTCGATGGTGAGCGCCAGGCCGCAGGTGGCCTCGCACAGGGGGCAGATACGCAGGGCGGTGCGGGACACGGGTCCTCCCGGAAGGCGGCGGTGACGCTCTCTGGCGGCGAGCATACCGACCGGTAGGCATGCTGGGGAGGCTTTGCGCCGACGGTTGCGTGAACAGCGGTACGACACCGGCCCGCCGGCCGATCACGGACCGCTCGTCGGTCATGCACGGGCAGCCCGCCGATCGAGCACGGCCGGCCCGTCAGTCGAGCACGACCGGGCCCGCCGGTCAGGCACCGGACCGCCCGCCGGTCAGGCACGGGCAGCCCGCCGGTCGAGCACGGCCGGGCCCGTCGGCCGAGCACGGCCGGGCCCGTCGGCCGAGCACGGCCGGCCCGTCAGTCGAGCACCCGCCCCAGATACGCCCGCAGCAGTTCCCGGGCCTCCTCGATGATCTTCTCGTCCCCGTCCGGCGCGACCCGGAAGGCGAGCTGTACGAGGGTGTCGGCCGTCTCCACGGCGACAAGAAAGGTGCGGCGCAGATCGTCGTCGGGGCGGCGGCCGAGGTAGCCGGAGAGCAGCTCGGTGAGCCGGTCGGCGACGCGGTGGTTGGGGACGGCGTGGCGGCCCCCGACCGGTATCTGGTTGCCGAAGTCGATCAGGGAGAAGCCGGGCGCGGTTCGCTTCATCGCCAGGTACTCGTCGAGCACCGCGTCCAGCGCCCCGCGCCAGTCGCCGTCGCCCGTCTCCGTCAGCCGTTCGGTCACGCGCTCCGCGTAGCGCTCCAGGTTGCGCTGGGCCAGCGCGTCGGCCATCTGCCGCTTGTTGCCGAAGAAGCGGTACACGGAGCCGATGGGGACGTCCGCGCGCAGCGCCACGGCGCGGGTGCTCAGGGCGTCGTAGCCGACCTCGTCGAGGAGGTCCGCGCAGGCGTCGAGGATCCGGGTCAGCCGTTCGGCGCTGCGCCGCTGCACGGGGGCACGGCGGAGCGAGGTCGCGTGGGACACGGTCTTCATGATGCCCTTCCGCCGCGGTCCGGTGAACTGTGACCTTCAGTACGGCGACGGCCACCGACTTCGCTCACCATGCCGCCGCGCGTGCGGCAGCCGCCGTGCGTGCGGGAAGCGCCTGCTCCTCTGTCCCCTCCGGCTCGGTTATCTCCTCCGGTTCCGCTATCTCCTCCGGCTCCGTCGCCTCCGACGGCTCCGCGTCCGACGCCGTGATGTCCGCCGTGCTCTCGACGGGTTCGCCGTCGACGGCCCAGACGGTGCCGTCGTCGGCGTACAGGCGGACCGTGAGCTGGTGGGTGCCGCGGGGCACGAGGTCGGCGGCGAGGCGGTACTCCGGTCCGCGCAGGCGGGTGAGGAGGTCGCCGTCGAGGAAGAGGTGGGCGACACCGCGGCCGGCCACCGCCTTCGCCTCCGTCCCGGCCGGCGAGAACCTGAAGTCGCGGACGGTCAGGCGTACGACCCAGCTGTCGTCGGTCTCGGGCTGTACCTCGATACCGACCTCGGGAGCGCGCTCGCCGTCCACCTCCCGGTAGCGCCGGCCCTCCTCGTCGGTGGCGTCGAGCAGCCTGCCCACCGGTGTGGCCGAATCCCGGGCCTCCGGTTCGCCCGTCCCGCCCGTATCACTGGAGCCGCACCCGGCGGGTCCGGTCAGCAGCAGGACACAGACCGCGAGCACGGCGAGCACTCCCCGCATCCACGACATGACGGGAGACTAGAACACCGGTCCGACAGTCCGGATCCCCCGGGGGTCTGGTTCCGGCCATCCTCCCCCGGTATGACCCGCGTGGACCCGAACCCCGTACGACCTCTTGCGCACGGGAAACCGCAATCCTACGGTGTCCCATAGGAATCGGGTGGGAATCGGGTTGCGAGGGAGCGATCAATGAGCGGGGACGCGCGGAAGACCGCGGAGGGACTGGCCTACCTGTCCGGTTTCGGCAACGAGCACAGCTCGCAGGCCGTTCCGGGCGCACTGCCCGAGGGCCGGAACTCGCCGCAGCGGGCGCCCCTGGGCCTGTACGCGGAGCAGCTGAGCGGCACGGCGTTCACGGAGCCGAGGGCGGACAACCGGCGCTCCTGGCTGTACCGGATCCGCCCGTCGGCCGCGCACCCGGCGTTCACCCGCGCGGGCAACGGCGCGATCCGCACGGCGCCCTTCACCCAGGCCGTACCGGACCCGAACCGGCTGCGGTGGAACCCGCTGCCCGAGCCGGAGGCGGGGACCGACTTCCTGGCGGGCCTGTGGACGCTCGGCGGCAACGGCGACGTCACCCAGCGCACCGGCATGGCCGTGCATCTATACCACGCCACGGCCTCCATGGAGCGCGTCTTCAGCGACGCCGACGGCGAGCTGCTGATCGTGCCGGAGCGCGGCGGCCTGTTGCTGCGCACCGAGTTCGGGCTGCTGCACGCCGAGCCCGGCCATGTGGCGCTGATCCCGCGCGGGGTCCGCTTCCGCGTGGAACTGCTCGACAAGGGGGCCCGCGGCTACGTCTGCGAGAACTACGGCGCCCCCTTCCGCCTCCCCGACCTCGGCCCGATCGGCGCCAACGGGCTCGCGAACGTGCGGGACTTCATGGCGCCCGTCGCGGCCTATGAGGACGTCGAAGGGCCGGTGGAGGTGGTCAACAAGTTCTGCGGCAACCTCTGGACGGCCACCTACGATCACTCCCCGCTCGACGTGGTCGCCTGGCACGGCAACCATGTCCCGTACGTCTACGACCTGCGCCGCTTCAACGTCATCGGCACGATCTCGTACGACCACCCGGACCCGTCGATCTTCACGGTGCTGACCTCCCCGTCGGACACCCCCGGCCTCGCGGGCGTCGACTTCGTGGTCTTCGCGCCGCGCTGGCTGGTGGGCGAGGACACCTTCCGGCCGCCGTACTTCCACCGGAACGTGATGAGCGAATACATGGGCCTGATCGAGGGCGCCTACGACGCGAAGGCGGAAGGCTTCGTGCCGGGCGGCGGCTCGCTGCACAACATGATGTCGGCGCACGGTCCGGACCGGGAGACCTTCGACCGGGCGAGCGCGGCGGAGCTGAAGCCGCAGCGGATCGACGACGGGCTGGCGTTCATGTTCGAGACGCGCTGGCCGGTGACCCTCACGCCCCACGCGGCCCGCGCCGAACACCTGCAACCGCGCTACGACGACGTCTGGCAGGGCCTGGAGCGTCACTTCCGCCCCTTGCACTGAGGATTCCCTACCGGTACGGATGGCCCGTGACCTCCTTCGCCCCGGACTCCATCGTCCTGAACCGCAAGCTGCCGCTGTGGTACCAGGTGTCGCAGTCGCTGCGCGCCTCGATACTCGGCCGCTCGCCCCGGGACCCGCTGCGCCTGCCCACGGAGGAGCAGCTGGCCGGTCACTACGGGGTGAGCGTGCTGACCATGCGGCAGGCGCTGAAGGAGCTGGAGGACGAGGGGCTGATCACGCGGCACCGCCGGCGCGGCACGTTCATCGAGCCCGACGCCCGGCGGGGCGCCCCGGTGCGGCTGCTGGGCTCGGTCGACGCGATCGTGGCCCAGCAGTCCGGCATGAAGGCCGAGCTGCTGGGCCACGGCACCGGGCCCGTGCCGCCCGAACTCGCCGAGTTCTTCCCGGACCTGGCGGAGACGGCGACGTACCACCGGCTGCGCTGCGACGAGAAGACGGGCGAGCCCACCAACCACGCCCGCAACTACGTCCGTCCCGAAGTCGCCGCCCGCATCGACGTGGACGACCTGGCCCGTTGGCCGATGACCAAGGTGCTGCGGGACGTGGTGGGCATGGACATCAGCCGGATCACGGACACGGTGGAGGCCCGGCTCGCGGACCCGGAGACGGCGCGGCTGCTCGAAGTCCCGCTGCTCAGCCCGATCCTGCACTACACGGGCATCACGTACGACACGGCGGGGCGGGTCCTGGACGTGGCGGTCATCCACTACCGGGGGGACCGTTTCTCGTTCACGGTCACCCTGGACGCCACGTGAGGCCCAAGCACCCCGTCGTACGATGCCCAGCGTGACGCACGACGACGCTCCGCCGCTGGCGGACCTCATGCCGTGGTCCGTCGCACCGCCGCGGCTCGGCCGGGGGTGGCCGACGGCACCCGACGCGACGTCCCTCAAGGCCCGCTGGGACGCCCTGATGAAGGCCGAGGGGCCCGACCGGGAGGCCCTGTTCGAGCCGACGCGCTCGCGGACCGCGCACACGGCGGTCGGACGGCTGCCGGGCGGGGCCGGTGGCACCGGGAAGCTGGCCCGCGCGTCGGGGCCGTGTCCGGAGCCGGTCCGTGTGCTGCGCGCGCCCTTCGACGAGCAGTGGCTCATCCCCGACCATCGGCTGATCGACGCGGCCCGTCCGGAGCTGTGGCGGGTGGCGGACGAGCGACAGGTCTTCGTGGTGGAGGCGCCCGACGCCGCCGGTCCTCCCCTGCTCGTCGCGACCTCGCGGCTGCCGCTGCTCGGCGGAGCCCGGGTGCGCCCGCTGTACCGGCGTCCCGGCGGGGCGGAGCCGAACCTGGCCCCCGGTCTCCTCGACCACCTGGCCGCCCGGCTCGGCCGGCGTCCCGCGCCGGAGGACGTACTGGCCTGGGCGGTGGCCACCGTGCGGGAGGGTTCCCTGGTCCCGCTCACCGCGGACCCGGCGCTGTGGGAGCACGGTGTCGGCCTCGGCCGGCGCGCCCTGTGGCTGATGCGCCGCGACGGGGAGCGCCCCAAGCTGCCCGGCGGCCGTCGCCCGTACGTCCGCGCCCCACTGCCCGCGCGCCCGCTGACCCTGCGCTACGACCGGGACGAGGAGGCCCTGTACCTGGACGAGGGCCGGGTCTCCCCCGTGCCGCCCGGTGCCTGGGACTTCGAGGTGGGCGGGGCGCGGGTGCTGGAGCAGTGGTTCGCGGCCCGTACCGCCGAGGGTGAGCCGGGCACGCTGGCGGCGATCCGCCCGGCCACCTGGCCGCAGACCTGGACGTCCGAGCTGCTGGAACTGATCACCGTCCTCGCCCTGCTCGCCGAAGTGCGGCCACGCTGCCGGGAGTTGACCGTGACGGACGGGATCACGTCGGCCGAGCTGCGCGAGGCGGGCGTGCTGCCGGCGCCCCCGGCGGCCCGCCGGCCGGCCTCCGTCCTGGACGGCCGGGAGGAGGGGCCGGAGGGGCAGCTGGCGCTGCTGTAAACCCGTCTGACTCAGGCCGGGCCCGTCCGGCTCAGGCGAACCCGTCCAGCACCCGGGTCAGCGCCCGCTCGAAGACCGCCTCCAGGTCGATCGGGCCGGCGTCCCCGGCGAAGGACGCCGCCAGCCGCGGATAGTCGCCGCTCGCGATCTGCCGACCCAGGTAGGCGATGCGCGTCGCGTTCTCCTGCTCCTCGGACCAGGGCAGCGAGCGGGTGCGCTCGGCGGTGGAGATCTCGTTGGTGACGTAGGTCGTCACGACGCCGTTCACCATGGCGACCAGCTCCATCTTCGTGCCGTAGGGCGCGTCGAAGGGGTCGAGGCAGGCCAGGCAGTGCTCCAGGTAGCGCAGGGCGTTGGGGCTGAAGCCGTAGACCGGGGACATCAGGCGGGGCAGCCAGGTGTGGCGGTGCATCAGCGCCCGGGTCTGGTGGGCCACCCGGATCATGTCGGCGCGCCAGTCGCCGCTCGGCTCCCACAGCTCGTGTTCGCCGCTGACGGCGTCCATCATCAGCTCGTACAGGTCCTCCTTGCGGGGGACGTAGTTGTAGAGCGACATGGTGCCGCAGCCGAGCTCGACGGCCACGCGGCGCATGGAGACCGCGTCCAGTCCCTCGGCGTCGGCGATCCGCACCGCGGCGGCGGCGATGTCGGCGCGGGTGTACGCCGGTCTCGGCCCCCGGCCGGTGCGCTCGGGGCGCGACCAGATCACTTCGGGTACGGCCGCTCGGCCCGCCATCGTTCATCACCTCGGCCACCATCCTAGTTACGTACAGCGTACGTAGTGCGCTATGGTCGACCCATGACTACTACGTACGCTGTACTTAGTGAAGGGCTGGAGAAGCGCTTCGGCGATGTGCACGCGCTGCGCGGGCTGGATCTGGCGGTGGCCGAGGGCACGGTGTGCGGACTGCTCGGGCCGAACGGGGCGGGCAAGACCACGGCGGTGCGCCTGCTGACCACACTGCTGCGGCCGGACGCGGGTTCGGCGCGGATCGCCGGGCACGACCTGGTCCGCGAGGCCGCCACCGTTCGCCGCCGGATCGGTGTGACCGGGCAGTACGCGTCGGTGGACGGGGACCTCACCGGACGCCAGAACCTGCGGCTGTTCGCCCGGCTGCACCGGGTACGGGACGCCTCCGCGCGGGCCGACGAGCTGCTCGACCGCTTCGCGCTGGCCGACGCCGCCGACCGGCCCGCCTCCACCCTGTCGGGTGGCATGCGGCGCCGCCTCGACCTGGCCGCGAGCCTCGTGCGGCGCCCCGAGGTGCTGTTCCTGGACGAGCCGACGACGGGCCTCGACCCGGCCAGCCGCAATCAGATCTGGGACGCCGTGCGCGCCCTCAAGGCGGACGGCACGACCGTGCTGCTCACCACGCAGTATCTGGAGGAGGCCGACCGCCTCGCCGACGACATCGCCCTGGTGGACCGGGGCCGGGTCGCGCACACGGGGTCGCCGGCCGAACTCAAGGCGCTGGTGGGGGCCTACGCGGAGGCCGTCGTCGCGGACGCGGACGCCATGGCACGGGCTGCGGCGGTCCTGGACCGGCTCACCGGAGCCGAACCAGCGCTGGACCAGGACCGGCGCACCGTCGGCGCGGTCAGCACCGATCCGACGCTGACCCTGCCGCGCCTGGTGCGCGAACTCGACGCGGCAGGCGTGCCCCTGGTGGACGCGAGCCTGCGTCCGCCGACCCTCGACGACGTCTTCCTCCGCCTGACCGGCGACGACAAGGAGCTTGTGGCATGAGCACGGTGACCTACGACCTGGCGTACGACGGCACGGCCATGCTGAGCCGGCAACTGCGGCGGCTGCGGAACAATCCGGGGCTGCTGATCCTCACCCAGACGATGCCGGTCACGATGCTGCTGTTCTTCGGCTACGTCTTCGGCAGCGCGCTGGCGATGCCGGGCGAGGAGTACCGGTCCTTCCTGGTGCCGGGCCTGCTCGTCGCGACGGCCGCGAACGGCATCATGACGGGCATGTTCCAGGCCGCCCAGGACACGCACCGGGGCGTGACCGACCGCCTCCGGACGCTGCCGGTGAGCCGGGCGGCGGTGCCGCTCGGGCAGTCGGTCGCCGACGTGCTCGTCACGGCCGCCGGGACGGTGCCCTTCCTGCTGGTCGGGCTCGCGGTGGGCTGGCGGATCGAGGGCGGCGCGCTCGGCGCGGTGGGTGCCGTGGGGCTGCTGTTGCTGTTCCGGTTCGCGACGACGTGGGTCGGGATCTTCCTGGGGCTGCTCACCCGGAACGAGGAGGCCGCCGGTCAACTGGGCGGCGCGACCTTCATCCTGCCGCTGCTGTCCAACGCGTACATCCCGACCGAGGGACTGCCGGGCTGGCTGCGCACGGTCGCCGAGTGGAATCCGATCAGCGCGGTCACCACGGCGCTGCGCGATCTCTTCGGCAACGCGCCCGTGCCGGAGGGGGCCGCCTGGCCGGTGGCGCATCCCGTCGCCGGATCGCTGGCCTGGTGCACGGTACTGCTGGCGGTGTTCGTCCCGCTCGCCGTACGCCGGTACGCGCGCGGGCAGGGCTGAGCGGGCCGGTGGGCGTCACCGCCGGGTGGGAGTCGGCGGGACGGACGTACGAGAGAGACGGGCGTACGGAAGAACGCGTAGGAAGACGCGGGCGTACGAACGGGTACGGGCGTACGGAGGATTACCCGCGCTCGGGAGCACACCGGGGCGCCGCTGCGTGCCGTGGGGATGACGGACGAGTGCGCGGCGCCGCGCCGGGTCGGTGTGACCGCCGGCGCGCGGGCCTCAGTTGCCGCCGAACAGCGAGCGGCGCAGTCGGCGCAGTGGCGCGAACAGCGAGACCCGGCGCACCCTGGCGCCCCTGCTGCTGCGCTTGTGCGCGGGCTCACGCGCGGTCAGCTCACGCATCAGCGATGTCGCCTCCACCGTCTCCCGTTGCGGGAGGGCAGGCCCTCCGAGCACCGCGAGATGACGGTCGAGACGCGAGCTGGTCGCGCTGCTTCCGCAAGTGATCGCAGGGACCCTTGCCCTGCTGCGCACTGTTATCTGTTCCATGTCACTCCCCACCCGTACGAGTCCACCCGGCCCGGGCAGAGTAACCCTATCGCCCCGGTACGGCATGCGTGTATCGCGGTCACAGGATTCACCTTCCCCGTAAGGGGGTTGACGATTACTCTCCGAATCCAACAGATTCCAGGGTGAGTTGGACAACCGGCCTGCTCGTCGGGCGGGCCGAGCCCCCGTCGGGCTCGATCGTCACCGCCAGTGAGGTGGCGGTCCGGTTCAGGTCGGAGGCGATCAGGGGCGTGTCGCCGTCGAAGAGCCCGAGGGAGCGCGGCACCGCGCCGGGGCGCATGAGCCAGAGTTGGTGCACGCGGTCGCCGGACGGCTCGCCGTACCCGCTCAGGGTGACGACCGCGCGCCCCTCAGAAGCGGAGGCGACCACTCCGATACTGCGGCCCCGGTCGTCCTCGCCGCTCGTCGCGCGGGCGTCCGGCGCGGCCAGAACGTGGGCGATCTCACGTGCCCGGTCCCGCGCGGCGTCCAGTTCGCCCTGCGTCCGGTTGGCCTGGACGGCGAAGAGCGAGGCGACCACGAGCGCCGCGGCCGCCGTCGCCGTGGCGAAGGGCACGAGCAGGGGGCGCGGCCGGGACGCGCGGGTGCGTTCCGGCGGCGGCTGGACGCCCCACACGTGGGGCGGCAGCCGGCGCACGGGCCCGCGCCCGGGAGCGAGCTCCTGCGCGGTCGTGCGTACGGCGGCCAGGACGCGGTCGCGCAGGGCGGCCGGTGCCGGGGCGGCCGTGGACCAGGCCAGCCGCACGGCGTCCTCGGACAGGGCCCGCACCTCGGCGGCGCAGCGCTCGCACCGCTCCAGGTGCCGTTCGAAGCGGACCCGTTCGGCGCCTTCGAGGGCGTCCAGGGCGTAGGGGGCGGCGAGCGAGTGGAGGTCGCCGCGGCGCGGCAGCCGGCCGAAGAGGCTCATGCGACACCTCCCAGGCAGTCGCGCAGGCGGTTGAGTCCGTCTCTCATCCGTGTCTTCACCGTGCCCAGCGGAAGGGAGAGGCGCTCGGCCACCTCCCGATAGGTGTAGCCGTCGTAGTAGGCGAGGGTGACCGACTGGCGCTGCAGTGCGGTCAGGCGGTCCAGACAGCGGCGCACCCACTCGCGTTCCAGGCCCGCCTCGACCTCCTCGGAGACCTGGTCGAAGGCGGGGTGGTGGGCGCGGCGGGCCTCGCGCTGCTCGCGTTCGCCGGCCGCGCGGGCGCTGCGCACCCGGTCGACGGCGCGGCGGTGGGCGACGGTGAGGATCCAGGACAGGGCGCTTCCGCGGCGCGGGTCGAACCGTGCGGCGGACCGCCAGAGTTCGAGCAGCACCTCCTGCGCCACCTCCTCCGACTGGGCGGGGTCGCGCACCACGCGCCGTACGAGTCCGAACACCGGGCCGGATACCAGCCCGTACAGCTCCTCGAAGGCCTTCTGGTCGCCGTCCGCCACGAGCATCAGCAGCTCGTCCGCCTCCACCCGTTCCCCCTCTCTCCCCGCGGGCCGCGCCCGGCCCGTCCACGTCACCGCCGGGCGCGGCCCGCGGCACGCCCTCCGCAGGAGTTACGGATCGACGGGCGGAAAACGCGGGTCGGCCGGGCACGAGTTGGCCGCGGAACGGGATTCCGGGTTCTTCACCGGAGCTTCCGGGTCCCGCCCCGGCTCTTTGCGGGCCCTTCCCGGGAAGGACGGGCGCCTCGTTTCGTCGGAGGTGCCACAGTGCCGGCCGTAGCGCTGACGGCGGGGCCCGTGGCCGTCGACGGAGTACCGGATGTCGTGGTGACGGTGTGCCGAGGGGCGGGCCTTAAGTCGAACAGGCACGCACCGACGGCGGCCTCCCTTTTTCGTTCCCTCCCTTCGCATGACAAAGCAGACCCCCGCCCCCGTACTCACACACGCACGCCAGAACGCAGTCGTACTCAGTCAGGTCCCACCAGCCCTCGACCTCGTTGCCGTGGCCCGCCGGGCCTACGGCAACGCCTCCGCGTCGCGGCCGCTGACATGCAGCGCCCAGGCGCCCTTGTCGCCATGGTCGGCGGCGAGGGCGGTGTCGCGGTCGTGCGGCTCGGCGGTGGTGCGAGCCGCCTGCTGCGGCGGCGTCCCCGGTGGGCGTCGGGCCCACTGGCCGGACTGGTGCGCCGGGCCACTCCCCTCGGGTCGGCGTTCGTGGTGGTGGTCCTCGGGGCCGGATTGGTGTTCAGGGGGGCCGCATCCGCCCTCGGCTGAGCTACTTTTGGGATGAATGCGGGAGTGTTCGGGCCCGTTCCCGGGGAATGTCCGCGCGAGACGTCATAGGGGGCGCCGGTGTTCCAGGAACCCGGCAGTGAGCGCGTGATCGCCGGCCGCTACCGTCTCCTGTCCCCCCTCGGCGAGGGCGGCATGGGCACCGTGTGGCGCGCCCGCGACGAGGTGCTGCACCGCGAGGTCGCCGTCAAGGAGGTACGCGCGCCCGCCGGGTTGCCGGAGACCGATGTGCAGCGGATGTACGCGCGGCTGGAGCGCGAGGCATGGGCCGCCGCCCGGGTCGCCCACCACAACGTGGTCACGGTGTACGACGTGGCCACCGACGGCGGCCGGCCCTGGATCGTGATGGAACTGGTCCGCGGGCTCTCCCTGTCCGACCAGTTGGAAGCCGAGGGCCCGCTGGAGCCGCGGCGGGCCGCGCGGATCGGTGCCGAGGTGCTGGCCGCGCTGCGGGCCGCGCACGGGGCGGGCGTGCTGCACCGGGACGTGAAGCCGGCCAACGTGCTGCTGGCGAACGACGGCCGGGTGGTCCTCACCGACTTCGGGATCGCCATGGTCGAGGGCAGCTCGGCGCTGACCATGACCGGCGAGGTCATCGGCTCGCCCGAGTTCCTCGCGCCGGAACGGGCGCTGGGCCGCACGCCCGGCCCCGAGTCCGACCTCTGGTCGCTGGGCGTGCTGCTCTACGCGGCGGTCGAGGGCGCCTCGCCCTTCCGTCAGGACACCCCGCTGAGCACCCTGCGGGCGATCGTCGACGAGGAGTTGCCGCCGCCGCACCGGGCCGGCGCGCTCGCGCCCGTCATCGAGGGCCTGCTGCGCAAGGATCCGGCCGACCGGCTCCCGGCCGAGCGTGCCGAGCGGGAGCTGCGGAACCTGGGCGCCGGGGGAGGCGCGCCGCCCGCGAACACGATGCGGGCCGGCGCCTACGCCCCGACCGTCGCGGCCCGTCCGGAGCCGGTCCGGGCGACACCGCCGATGCCGATGCCGGCGCCGGTGCCGGCGACTGCGACGGCCGCCCGGTCCGCGCCCACCTCGTCCGGGGGCCGGGACCGGCGCGCGCGGGCGGTGCTGGTCGTGGGGCTGGTGGCGCTCGTGCTCGCACTGGCCGGACTGACGTACGCGCTGCTGAACCGCTCGGACGGTGACGGCGGTACGGCGGGTTCGGGCGGGAGCCAGGATCCTGGGGCGAGTTCGGGCGCGCCGGGCCGGACGGAGTCGAGCGAGGAGCCGAGCCCGTCGGCCTCTTCCGGCAGCCCCAGCCCGGAGAGCAGTCCCGCACCGCAGTCGGTGAAGGTCTCCGTGGCGGGCTCGCACACCGAGTACTCGGGGGTCTGTCCGCCGCCGCACGACCGGGCGCCCGCCTTCACGGCGACGTTCACGGTGGGGCGGCTGCCCGCGCAGGTCGGCTACCGCTGGGTGACGGAGGACGGGTCGGTCTCCGACCCGGGGTGGAAGACGTTGTCCTTCCCGACGGGGGGTGACCGCTCACGGCAGGACACGGTCGTCGTGACGACGAACGACGACAGCGGCACGTTCGAGGGCGTGGTCCGCGTGGAGGTGCGGTCTCCGGTGGAGGCCACGTCGAACTCGGTGGCGTTCTCCGTGGCCTGTGAGACGGGTACGGAGACGGAGCCGGAGACGGAGACCCCGACGGGCGGGGCCTCCCCCTCCTCTTCTCCTTCTCCTTCTCATTCCGCTTCCGGTCAGGCGGCGCCGTTGAGGACCGGCAGGTAGCCGCCGGACTGGCCGGCCGCGGTCGGGTGGTACGACTCGCCGATGTTGAGCCAGTTCACGCTGTGCAGCCAGGAGCTGCCGGAGCAGATCTCGTGACCGGTGAAGGTGGGACGCACGTCGCCGAAGGTGAAGCCGTGGTCGGCGGCGCGCTTGGCGATGGCGGTGTTGAGGTGGTCGGAGGCGTCGTTGATCGCCTTCCGCTTGGTCTCGGAGAGGCCGATGCAGGAGGTGCCGAGCTGGTAGAAGCGCGGGTAGCCGATGACGACGACATGGGCGCCCGGGGCCTTGTCGCGGATGGCCGAGTAGACGCTGTCGAGGTTGCCGGGCAGCGTCGAGTCGACGTACGCCTTCGCGGTGGCGATCCGCGACAGGCAGGAGCTGTCGGACTGGAGCACACACGCCATCATGACGTCGGCGAAGCCGGCGTCGTTGCCGCCGACGCTGATCGAGACCAGGCCGGTGGCGGAGCTGAGCGGGCCGAGCTGCCCGGCGAGAACATCACCCGTTCGGGCGCCGGCACAGGCGGTGAAGTCGAACGAAGAGGGAGAGTTGGCGGCGGCCCACAGGTACGGATGGGCCTTCGTGCTGCGCTTGCAGTCGCCGCTGGAGCCGATGTAGCTACCCGCTCCGACCCCGGAGGAGTAGGAGTCGCCGAGCGCCACATAGCCCTCGGCTGCGGCGAGTTGGGCCGCCTGAGCGGTCGCGGCCCCGGTGAGGGCGGCGCCGACGGCGAGGAGGAGTGAACTCAGGAAGCCGACAAGTCGGGAACGTCTCATGGAACCTCCTTTAGCAGGATCTCTGCTACAACCGTGGTAGCGGCTACGCCGTTGACAGGAAGTGTCCATGCCAAGAAATGGCTGACAGTCATTCAATATCGGACGAAAGTCAGCGCGAACACCAGTGCGCCCTTGACGCTCTCCTGCGGGCTGCGTCACATTTAGGCCCGGCATCTTGGGCTTCGGGGGGCAAAGCGGAACGGTCCGGGGGACCGAACGCCGCGCGAAAACGCCCCGTAAGAAGAACGGATGACGGCAAACCAACAAAAACGTGAGACCTGGTTCCAGGTCTTGCCATACGGGTTCAATCGTCAATACCGTCATACATCTCCCGCATCGGTACGTCGGCAAGCGGCTCAGGGGAGGGCTCGAGGCCGCGGCGGACCGGGGCGGGACGCGCGGTAGGGGGGTGCCGTGCTCGGTGACCGCATCGGTGACCGGGCCGTGCCGCGCAGTCGGCTGCCGTTTCTTTCCGGCGTCGACAGGCTTCGCCAGCTCACCTGGCACGCACGGAGATCCATGCCGTCGCGCCGTGGGTGATAACCCCCCTTTCGAACCGGATACAGAGCCGGACCGCCCCTGGGGCGGGCGGTCCGCCGGACGAGAGGGAACAGACTCATGAGCTCAGTCCTGCAGCCGGCGTCGACGAGCAACGATCCGTCAGCCGGTCAGTCAGCCGGTCAGACATCCGATCAGACATCCGATCCGTCACCGGCCGAGAAGTACCGGCCCGTCTCCTCGCATCTGGCGATAGCTCCGCCGGTGAGCGTGGTGATACCCGCCATGAACGAGGCGGAGAACCTTCCCTACGTCTTCAAGACACTGCCCGACTGGGTCCACGAGGTCGTCCTCGTGGACGGCAACTCCACGGACAACACCGTCGAGGTCGCCCGGGAGCTGTGGCCGGACGTCAAGGTCGTCGAGCAGCGCGGCAAGGGCAAGGGGGACGCGCTGATCACCGGTTTCAAGGCGTGTACCGGCGACATCATCGTGATGGTCGACGCCGACGGTTCGGCCGACGGCCAGGAGATCGTGTCCTACGTCTCCGCCCTCGTCTCCGGCGCCGACTTCGCCAAGGGCTCCCGCTTCGCCAACGGCGGCGGCACCGACGACATGACTTTCATCCGCAAGCTCGGCAACCGCGCCCTGTGTGCGGTGGTCAACCGGAAGTTCGGCGCCCGCTACACCGACCTCTGCTACGGCTACAACGCCTTCTGGCGGCACTGCCTGGACAAGATCGACCTCGACTGCACCGGCTTCGAGGTCGAGACCCTGATGAACATCCGGGTCGTCAAGGCCGGCCTGAAGGTCCAGGAGATACCCAGCCACGAGTACCTGCGCATCCACGGCGTCAGCAACCTGCGCGCCGTGCGGGACGGGCTGCGGGTGCTCAGAGTCATCCTCGACGAGCGCTCCAACCGGCGCGCGCTGCGCAGCCGTACGCACGCGCCGACGCTCGCCTCGGTCGGCTCGGCCGTCCCCGTCGTCCCGGCCGTCCCGGCCGTCCCGGTCCGGAGGAAGGCGTCTTGAGCGGTACCGACGCCTCACTCACGGCATCGATCACGGCGTCACGCACGGCCTCACTCACGATCTCCGTCGTGATCTGCGTCTACACCGAGGACCGCTGGGAGGACATCCTCGCGGCGGTCTCCTCGGTACGGGCGCAGTCCCACCCGGCCCGGGAGACGCTGCTGGTCGTCGACCACAACGAAGCGCTCCGGGACCGGCTGCTGAAGGAGTACAAGGAGACGCGGGACGTGCGGGTGCTCGCCAACGCGGGCCCCCGCGGTCTGTCCGCCGGACGCAACACCGGCATCGCCGCCTCGCGCGGGGAGGTGATCGCCTTCCTCGACGACGACGCCGTGGCCGAGCGCGACTGGCTGAGGCACTTCGCCGAGGGGTACGCCGACCCGGCGGTCGTCGCCGTCGGCGGGCGCACGGTGCCGATCTGGGCGTCGGGGCGCCGGCCCGACTGGTTCCCGGAGGAGTTCGACTGGGTGGTGGGCTGCACGTACCGGGGCCTGCCGCCCGGCCGGGTCCGGGTGCGCAACGTGCTGGGCGGGAACGCCTCCTTCCGGCGCGACGCGTTCGACGCGGCGGGCGGCTTCGCCACCGGAATCGGGCGCGACGGCGACAAGCGCCCGCTGGGCTGCGAGGAGACCGAGCTGTGCATCCGGCTCTCCCGCGCCCGGCCCGACGCCGTGCTGCTGATCGACGACCGCGCGGTGATCCACCACCGGGTGCCCGAGGCGCGCGAGCACTTCGGCTACTTCCGTACCCGCGCCTACGCCGAGGGCCTGTCCAAGGCCCTGGTGGCGCGCAGCGTCGGCGCGGACAAAGGCCTGGAGTCCGAACGCCGGTACGCCACCCGGGTCCTGCCCGCCGGTGTGGTGCGCGGACTGCGGGACGCCGTACTGGCCCGGCCCGGTGGCGCGGGACGGGCGGGCGCGATCGTCGCCGGGGTGCTCACGGCGGCGGGCGGCTACGTGGTGGGGAGCGTTCGGGCGCGGCGCGGCGGGGCGACGTTCTCCGTGGCGCCGGTCGAGGGGGGCGCGTATGGCTGAGGAGTACGAGGAGTACGACGCGCGCGTGCCGATCCTCATGTACCACGCGGTCGCGGCCGACCCGAACGACGCGACCCGCGCGCTGTCGGTGACCCCGGAGGCGTTCGCCGAGCAGATGGCGGCGATCGCCGACCGGGGCCGCACCCCGATCGGCACCGCGGAGCTGGCCGCGGCGTGGCGCTCCGGCCGGCCGCTGCCGAAGCGGCCCGTCCTCATCACCTTCGACGACGGCTACGAGGGGGTGCACCGGCACGCCCTGCCCACCCTGGCCAAGCACGGCTTCCCGGCCACCCTGTTCGTCACGACCGGCTGGCTGCGCGGCCCGTACGACACCGGGGGCGCCCTGGACACCATGCTCGACTGGGACCAGGTCCGCGAACTGGCCGCCGCCGGCGTGGAGATCGGCGGGCACAGCCACACCCATCCGCAGCTCGATCAACTCGGCGAGCAGCGGTTGCGGTTCGAGCTGATCCACTGCAAGGAGATCGTCGCCGACCAACTGGGCCCCGTACCAGTCTCGTTTGCCTACCCCTACGGGTACTCCGACCGCCGGGTGCGGCGGGCGGTGCGCGAGACGGGGTACGCGCAGGCGCTCGCCGTCGGCAACGGCCTGGCGCGCCGCGCCCAAGGGCCGTACGCCCTGCGGCGGGTCACCGTGCGCCGCGGCACGGGGGCCGACGAGTTCGCCCGGCTGGTCGAGGGCCGCGCGATCGCCCGTACCTTCGTCCGGGACCGGGCCCTCACCAAGGGGTACGCCGTGCTCCGCGGGGCACGGCGGGTGCGGGGGCGGATGCCGGGGGCCGGCGCCTGATCCGCCGGCCGTCGGCCGCCCCGCGTCACGGGTGCCGCGTGTGCCCGGGAAACCGGGTGCACGCGGCGGCCGTGTGCCGGATCATGGCGGCATGTCCGTGAACCCGCACGAGGCCCTGCCGATCCGGCTCAACGTCGACGACAGCGACTCCCCGTCCGATGTCGTCGACGCGCTGTTCCTCGGCCGTTTCGCCACGGGCGAGCAGCCGTACTCGCACGCGGCGAACATCGACCGCGTACGGTCCGGCGCGACGCTGCTGCCGCCCGGCGCGCGCGTGCTCCGGATCGCCCGCGACGACGACCGCAGCGCCACGCTGGCGGAGGGCGACGGCTGGACGCTGCTGATCTCGCGCTGGAGCCGGGGCGCCGACGTCACGGTGACGGCGACCAGCGCCGACCTGGCCGAGAAGGTGCTCGCGGACGCGACGGACGGCGCGGCGGACGAGCCCGAGCCGCAGCCGGAGAACGTGACGATGGGCTTCTGGTACGTCTCCCCGAGGCGCGGCCCGCACCGCACCACCCGGCAGATCTCCGCGGGCACCTGGGACGAGGTCCGGGCCAACTACACGGCGCCGGTCGCGGACGCCATGGACGGCCTGATGAAGACGACTCCCGAGGACATCGCGGGCCGGCTGCTGCTCCTGCACGGTCCGCCCGGCACCGGCAAGACGTCGGCGCTGCGTACGCTCGCCCGGTCCTGGCGGGACTGGTGCCAGGTGGACTGCGTCCTCGACCCCGAGCGGCTCTTCTCCGACGTGGGCTACCTGATGGACATCGCCATCGGCGAGGAGGACGCGACGGGCAAGGGCCGCTGGCGGCTGCTGTTGCTGGAGGACTGCGACGAGCTGATCCGCGGCGAGGCCAAGCACACGGCGGGCCAGGCGCTCTCCCGGCTGCTGAACCTCACGGACGGGCTGCTCGGCCAGGGCCGCAACGTCCTGGTCGGCGTCACGACCAACGAGGACCTGGAACGCCTCCACCCCGCCGTCGTCCGCCCCGGCCGCTGCCTGGCCCGCATCGAGGTCGGCCCGCTGACCCGCCGGGAGGCGGTGGACTGGCTCGGCACCGAGGAGGGGGTGGGCCGCGAGGGCGCGACGCTGGCGGAGCTGTACGCGCTGCGCCGGGGCACCTCGCCCACCGCGCTGCCGGAGCCGCGGGACGGCGCGGAGGCCGGGCTCTACCTGTAGCGGAGGGAGCCGGGTGTTTTGATGGGCGTATGACCCTGTTCGTCGGCACGTCGGGCTGGCAGTACCGGGACTGGCGGGACGTCCTGTACCCGCCCGGCCTGCCCGTACGGCTGTGGCTTGAGCGATACGCGGCGGGCTTCGCGACGGTCGAGATCAACAACGCGTTCTACCGGCTGCCCACGCGCGAGACGTTCGAGGCGTGGCGCGACCGGGTCCCGGCGGACTTCGTCGTCGCCGTCAAGGCGAGCCGCTACCTGACCCACATCAAGCGGCTGCGGGACCCCGAGGAGCCGGTCGACCGCCTGATGACCCACGCGGCGGGGCTGGGCGACCGCCTCGGCCCGGTCCTGCTGCAACTCCCGCCGACGCTGCGCGCCGACGCGGGCCTCCTGGACACCTGCCTCGCCTGCTTCCCGCCCGGCACGCGGGTCGCGGTCGAGCCCCGGCACGAGTCCTGGTGGACACCCGAGGTACGGGACGTCCTCACGTCCCGGGGCGCGGCGCTGTGCTGGGCCGACGTCCGGGCCCGCCCGGTCACCCCGCTGTGGCGCACCACCGACTGGGGCTACGTCCGCTTCCACCAGGGGCGAGCCGCACCCTGGCCGCACTACGGCCGCCGGTCCCTGGCGACATGGGTCGACCGCATCGCGAACACCTGGCCGGACGACCACGACGTCTACGCGTACTTCAACAACGACCCGAACGCGGCAGCGGTCCGCGACGCCGTGTTGTTCGCACGACTCGCGCAGAGGGCAGACCTGACGGTCACCCGAACGCCGAAAGGGGCGCGGGGAACTGCACGACCAGCCACAACGCACCCGCAGGCAGGAACCGGCCCCCGCTCAAACGGCGCTCAGTCCCCGTAAGCCGCCCGCAGGGCATCACGTACGGCGCCCAGCGCATCGGACTCCGCGAGTCCAAGCCGCCGTGCCCGCGAGGCATAAACCTGCGCGGCGGACGCCACCTCCCGCTCCGCCGCAGAGCCCGCGGCGGCGACGAACGTCCCGTTGCGCCCCCGCGTCTCGATCACCCCGTCCCCCTCCAGCGCCCGGTACGCCTTGGCGACCGTGTTCGCGGCGAGCCCCAGGGACTCCGCCAGCCCACGCACGGTCGGCAGCCGGTACCCGACCGGCAGCGCCCCCGACCGCGCCTGTTCGGAGATCTGCGCGCGCACCTGCTCGTAGGGCGGGGCACCGTCGTCGATGTGGATCTTCAAGGTCACCCGGCGATTGTCCCGCATCCCCGGGAAAATGAGAGGCATCCGACCGCCCGCCCGCCGTAGCGTCCGCTCACATGACCGTTCTTGTGCGCGACCTGCGTCCCGACGATCCGGCCGACGTCGCGGCCTTCACCCATGTCCGCCATGTCGCCCTGCCGTTCATCCTGTGGACGCCCGAGGCCGTCATCCACCACCTCCTCCACACCCACCCGGACGCCAGGAGCCGGTCCCTCGTCGCGGAGGAGAACGGGGAGATGATCGGCACGGCCCAGGTCGGGCTGGTGCACGACAGCCCGGAACCCGGTCAGGCGTACCTCAACATCTACGTCCACCCGGACCGCCTCCGGCGCGGTGCCGGCGGGCTGCTGGTGCGCACGGCCGAGGAGTACCTCGCCACCGAGGGGGCGACGAAGCTGTTCGCCTGGGTGCTGGACGAGCCCGCCAACCTGGCCTTCGCCGAGCGGCACGGCTACGCACGGCGGCGCTCCGCCCACTTCCTCCGGTTCGACCTGGCGAACGGCACGCTCCCGCCCCTGCCGTCCCCTCCCCCGGGCGTCGAACTGCGCACTGCCGCCGACTTCGCCGACGACCCCCGCCCTATGTTCGAGCTGGACGCGGAGACGCTGGCGGACGAACCGAGCGACGTCGACATCGAGTTCACGGACTACGAGGCCTGGCTCGCGGAGACCTGGCGGCACCCGCTGCTGAACCGTGAACTGACCACGGTCGCGGTCGTCGACGGCCGCCCCGTCGCCTTCAGCGTCGCCTACACCGACGGCGGCACCCGCTATTCGACCGCGATGACCGGCACCGTCCGCACCCACCGCGGCCGGGGTCTCGCCAAACTCGCCAAGGCCGACTCCCTGTACCGGGCCCGTGCCGCCGGATACACGGAGGCGTTCACGGGCAACGACACCGACAACGGCCCGATGCTCGCCATCAACAAGTGGCTCGGGTACGAGGTCTGCGGGACGGAGGTGCGTCATGTCCGCGAACTCGGCTGAGTCGCCGACCGGGGTGGACGTCGTCCTGGTCAAGGCGGGCCGTACGAAGATCCGATACGCGAGCGAGCTGCTGCACGACGACGGCACCCGCCTCGCGGTCCGCGCCCCCTGGGCCGGTGCCGGTGTCCGCGACTTCGGCTTCGTACGCTTCGAGGCAGGCGACGTCTTCACCGAATACTACTGGCGCGACCGCTGGTACTCGGTGAAGGAGGTCCGGACGGCGGTCGGCCTGCTCAAGGGCTGGTACTGCGACATCACCCGCCCCGCCGTGCTCACCGGCACGGAACTGGTCGTCGAGGATCTCGACCTGGACCTGTGGCGCTCCGCGGACGGCACGGACGTACTGCGGCTGGACGAGGACGAGTTCGCCGAGAGCGGTCTGGCGGAGCGGGATCCCGCGGCCGCTGCCGCCGCCGTGGCGGCGTTGGACGAACTGGAGCGGCTGGCCCGCGGGAGCGGATTCACGGACCTGCTGGCATAGCGCGCCCGGTTCACCCGGGTACCGCGACCACCGCGTACCGCTCGTCCGCCACCTCCCTCCCCCACAGCGACGGGTCGTCCGACAGCCGCTCCACGCGCACCTCACCGGCGAGCGGGGCGAGGAGGGAGGTGAGCCGGTCGGCGGCCATGCCGACCGGGTCGACGGTCCCCCACACGCCCTCGACCAGGACCAGCCGCCCTCCGGGACGCAGCAACTCCCGCCAGTGCCGCAGGACCGGGCCGGGGTCGGGCAGCGTCCACAGCACGTGCCGGACCAGCACGGCGTCGAAGCGCTGCTCGCCCACCGGCGGTGCCGCCGCGTCACCGGTGAGAAACACCGCGTCACGGCCGGCGAGTTTGGCCCGGGCCAGCGCCACCATGGCCGGGGACAGGTCGACGCCTGTGACGCGGTGTCCCCGCTCGGCCGCGAGGAGCGACAGGCTGCCGGTGCCGCACCCCAGGTCGAGGACGTCGCCGGCCCGCGCGGGCAGCCATGACGCCAGCCGGGCCGCCCAGGCCCGGCGCACGTCCGCGTCGCGCAGACCGTGGTCCGGTTCGTCGTCGAAGACGGCGGCCTGCGCGTCCCAGTCGATACCCGGCGCGGTCGTCTCGTCACTGTGGTTCGCCATGCCGCCCAGAGTGACACCCGCCACTGACAACGGGATCGGGACACCGGATCGTGACAACCGCCACTGACAGCCATGCATCGATGAGTAACTCTCGGGGAAAGGGTCTACCTCCGTGAGAACGCGGAACCCGGTGGATCCGTAAGGAGGCAGCCATGCGCCGTCTGACCGTGCAGAAGCCCCTGAAGAAGACCGACGCCCGCCGAGTCCGTGAGGAGGCCGACGAGCGCCCCTCGGGACGCCCGGAGGTCCGCAAGGACATCGCGCGCACGTGGTGGCCGGACAACTGACCGGGCCGGTGACGTCATGAGACGCGTCAGAGCAGTCGCTTACGGTAGTGGACGCGGTCGTAGGGCCCGTCCACTCGGCGTTCCACGAGCTGGTACCCGTACTTCGGGTAGATCTCCTGGTTCTCCCACATCAACGCGTTCGTGTAGAGCCTGACCTCGGGCAGGCCCAGCGCACGCGCGTGTGCGTCCACGAACCGCAGCAGCCGCCGCCCCACGCCCCTGCCGTGCGCGTCGGGGTGGACGGCGATGCTGTCGAGGAAGAGGTGGTCGGCGAACTCCTCCACGACGACGAGACCCACGACGCCCACGAGGCCCACGAGGCCCGCCACGGGCTCGCCCGAGGCTTCCGTGACGAACACCTTCCCCGCGGCCACGTTCGCCGCGTGATCCGCCTCCATCGGCTGCGGCACCACCCCGATGCGCTCGGTGTAGGGGCGGTACGCGGCGTCGGTGACGGCCCTCACCGCCGGCAGGTCGGCGGCGACCGCCTGCCTGACCCGCTCTTCTCGTTCTCGTGCCATGCCGCGAACGGTAGCTACCTCAGCGCAGCCTGAGCACTCCCTTAACGCGACCATAAGGATCTCCCTCACCCGCCGCCAGCAGGCGATTCCACGGTTTCTTGGGGCTAGTTTGCTGATCACCCCACGGGTTCTCGGCCCAAGTCCCCACGTCCCAGAGACCGTTTCGAGGAGTTCCCCATGCCCGCACCGTCCGCGTCCCGCAAGGTCGCCGCCGTCGCCGTCGCCGGCCTCGCCCCGCTCGCCCTGACCACGCTGGCCGCCGCCCCCGCGGCCGCGCACGGTTCGATGGGCGACCCGGTCAGCCGGGTGTCGCAGTGTCACGCCGAGGGCCCGGAGAGCCCGAAGTCGGACGCGTGCAAGGCGGCGGTCGCGGCCGGCGGCACCCAGGCACTCTACGACTGGAACGGCATCCGCATCGGCAACGCCGCCGGGAAGCACCAGGAGCTGATCCCGGACGGCAAGCTGTGCAGCGCCAACGACCCGGCCTTCAAGGGCATGGACCTGGCCCGCGCCGACTGGCCCGCGACCAGCGTGAGCAGCGGCTCGTACACCTTCAAGTACCGCGTGACGGCCCCGCACAAGGGCACCTTCAAGGTGTACATCACCAAGCCCGGTTACGACCCGGCGGGGCCGCTGGGCTGGGGCGACCTGGACCTGTCCGCCCCGGTCGCCACGGTCACCGACCCGGCCGCCTCCGGCGGTTTCTACACCTTCTCCGGGACCCTCCCCGAGCGTTCCGGCAAGCACCTGCTGTACGCGGTGTGGCAGCGCTCTGACAGTCCGGAGGCGTTCTACTCCTGCTCCGACATCTCCTTCGGCGGCGACAACGGCGCCGCCGGGAGCGGCGACTCCGCGAAGGGCGACTCCGCGGACGGCGCCGCACCGGCGCCCGAGGCCTCCGCCCCGTCGGACGAGCAGATCGCGGCCGCGGCCGACAAGTCGACGATCGAGCACAACGGCCACGGTGACCAGGACGCCGGGACGACGACGGACCCGACGGACCCGGCCGCCCCGGACGAGGCGTCCGACGAGGCGGGGACCGAGGCAGCGGCCGGGGCGGCGGAGGACACCGCGACGCCCGCCGCCGGTGGCGAGCCCAACCAGGTCAAGGCCGCCGGCGCGGGCACCGAGAACCTCGCCGAGACCGGCGGGGACAGCACCACGCCCTACATCGCCGTCGGTGGCGCCGCCGCCCTGGCGGTCGGCGCGGCCGTCATGTTCGCGTCGGTCCGCCGACGGGCCACGGCCGGGGGCCGGCACAGCGCCTGACCCAGGACGCGGGGGAACGCGGGGTCTGTCCGGCGGCTCAGGCCGGACAGGCCCCGCTCGGCGTGCCGTGCGCCTCGCCAGCAGCCGAAGACCGCGGGTGGCTGTGGCTCACCAGGCGGGCCGCACGGGCCCGTTGGGCGCGACCCGCAGCAGACGGTCGCGCAGCGCGTGGACCTCTCCCTCACCGAGCACGTCGACCCACGCGCGCACGGCCTCCGCCGCCGCCTCCTCCGCGGCCCGCGTGCAGGCCCACCCCGACTCGGTCAGCACGACCAGCCGGGCCCGCGCGTCGGCGGGGTGCGGCCGGCGTTCGGCGTACCCCTTGCGGACCAGCTCGTCGACGAGCTGACTGGCGGCCTGCTTGGTCATTCCGAGGTGCGCGGCGAGGTCGGTGACCGTCGCGCCGTCCGGGGCCAGCCGGGCGAAGGCGAAGCCGTGGGCGGGCCGCAGCCCTTCGAAGCCACGAGCGACGACACCCTCGTGGATGCGCTGCGTCAGCCCGCCCGCAGCGGCGAGCACGGCGGCGGACAAGGCCATGGCGTCGGAGTTCTGCACGGGGGCATTGAAACACCCTTGACGAATTGGTCAAGTAGCTTGACCATAGAGGCCGACAACTTGGTCAAATCACTTGACTAAAAGTGCTTGACCAGACCCCCGCCGGCAGGAGTCCGCCATGCCCGTCGTCCGCTCGTCCGAAGCCGTGACCCACGAGATCCACGGCGCCCGTTTCGTCTCGTACGCCACCCCGCGCAGCGGCAGCAAGGAGCTGTGCGCCTGGCGGGGCGAGATCCCGGCAGGCACGAAGGCGCCCGCGCACACCGTCAACCGGGAGGAGATCTTCCACCTGCTCACCGGCGAACTGCTGATCACCCTCGACGGCCGCACCGAGCGCGTCACCGCGGGCGACACGGTGATCATCAACCCGGGGGCGACCCTCGCCGTCGAGAACCCGACCGACCGGACCGCGACCTCCTGGGTCACCACCTCCGTCGGCCTGGAGGCGGAGCTGGCCGACGGCACCCGGATCACTCCCCCGTGGGCCAACTGACCCGCGGGGGCCTCACGCCGCCAGCGACCCCGGCATCACCGCCCTCGGCCCGAACTTCGCCCGCGCGCGGTCCGCGACCTCCTCGATCCGGCGGACCTTCTCGTCCACGGGGTCGAAGGTGAGCTGATGGGAGGCCTGCTCGGCGGGGGCGAGACCCTCGGCGCGCAGGGCGATCGAGCGGACCCGGGCGCGCTGGAGGCCGAGCGCCTCGTACATGTCGTACGCGGTCCGCGTCAGCGCCGCCGAGTGCGCGGTCGGCTCCTTCAGGGTGCGGCTGCGGGTGGTGGCCGACCGGTCGGCGTAGCGCACGGTGAGGGTCAGGGTGCGGCAGATCTTGTCCACGGCGCGCAGCCGGGTGCCCAGTTCCTCAGCGGCCGACAGCAGGGCGCGGCGGTGGCGGCCGGGGTCGAGTTCGTCGCGGTCGAAGGGGCGGTCGGCGGCCAGGGACCGGGAGACGCCGTTGGGGACGACCCGGCCGCGGTCGACGCCGTTCGCCTTCTCGTGCAGCTCGCGGCCGGTCTTCGCGCCGACCAGGCGCTGGAGCGTGGACAGGGGCGCGGCGGCGACCCGGCCGAGGGTGTCGAGGCCGTACTCGCACAGTGTGCGGGCGGTCGCGGCGCCGACGCCGGGCAGCGCGGCGACGGGCTTGCCGGCGAGGAACTCCGCCACCGCGCCCTCCGGTACCGCGCGGGTCAGCCCCGGCCGGGCGTCCCGCAGGGCCATGCGGGCCGGCATCGGGCTCGGCCCGGCGCCGATCACGCAGTCGACGCCGTACAGCGCGAGGGCGCGGACGCGGATCACCGAGGCCAGTTCCACGGCGTCGCGCCCGAAGTACCGCTCGGCGCCCCGCAGGTCGGCCAGCGCCCCGTCCGGCGGCAGCGCCTCGACGACCGGCGTGAACTCCTCCAGCAACCCCAGCAGCTGAGGCAGGGCCGCCTCGTACATGGGCGGCAGCTGGAAACGTACGCAGAGAATGGTCATCCCGCACTCCCCGGACTCTGGTGCCACAACTTCCTTCCCACCGCGGACCCTTCGCCCGCGGGGCGCAGATCGGCCCATGGATGCATCTCGTACCCCGTGGGCATGCGGATGCTCCGCTGCCGCTCCATCGGGTCCTGGGCCGCGGAACCCGTCGGCGCGGGCTGCCCGTCCGAACCGGCCAGGCGTCTGCGCGTCGGGCCGCCCTCCGGATCGTCGCCCTGGCTTGTGCCCGTACCGGCCAGCCGGGCCGCGACGCCCTCCAGCCCCTCCTCCCGGCGCACCTCCAGCAGGTCGGCGAGGTTCCAGGCGGCGGAGCCCACCACGCTGAGGCTGCGCGGGCCGCGCCGTTGCACCACCCCGCGCACCAGCAGCAGCCAGGAGTGGAAGACGGTGTGCGCGCAGGCGTCGTGCGAGTCGTCGAAGAAGGCGAGGTCGACCAGGCCGGTGCCGTCGTCCAGGGTGGAGAAGATGACCCGGCGGCCGGAGCGGATCGGTGGTGTCTGGGTGGCCGCCTTGGCGCCCGCGACCAGCACCGTCTCCCCGTGCCGGGCCTCGCGCAGCCGCTTGGCCGACATGACGCCCAGCTCGTCCAGGAAGGTGCGGTGGTCGTCCATCAGGTTGCGCGAGGCGTCCATGGAGAGCACGCCCAGTTCGGCGCTGAGTTTCTCCGCCGAGGTGAGGTCGGGCAGCCCGGCGGAGGCGGTCCTGCGTCCGCCGGACAGGGGGAGCTGGTCGCCGCGTCCGGCTCGGGCGCCGCGGTGCAGTTCGGTCAGGTGCAGTTGCAGGTCGCGGCGGTTGGCGCCGAACGCGTCCAGCGCGCCGACCTGGGCGAGCCGTCCGGCCAGCGGCCTGCTGGGGCGGGCCCGTTCCCAGAAGTCGAGCAGGGAGGCGTACGGCTGCCCCTCGGTGATCCGCCCCGCCTCGGCCTCGCTGATGCCGTGCACGTCCGAGAGGGCGAGACGGAGGCCCCACACCTTCGGCCGACGGGACTCCCGTGATTCAGACACCAGTTCGATCTCGTGTGCGACCCCCGACTTGTTCACGTCCAACGGCAGGATCGGCACCCCGCGCCGCCGCGCGTCCGCCAGCAGCAGCCGCTTGGGATACATGCCGGGGTCGTGCGTGAGCAGACCGGCGTAGAAGGCGGCCGGGTGATGGGCCTTCAGCCACGCCGACTGGTAGGTGGGGACGGCGAAGGCGACCGCGTGCGCCTTGCAGAAGCCGTACGAGCCGAAGGCCTCGACGATCTCCCAGGTCCGCTGAATCGTTTCCGCGTCGTAGCCGTTCGCCGTCGCGTGCTGCGCGAACCACACCTTGATCCGCCCCTGCGACTCCGGGTCGGACAGCCCGCGCCGCACCCGGTCCGCCTCACCGCGCCCGCAGCCGGTCATGATGTCCACGATGTCGATGATCTGCTCGTGGAAGACGACGACCCCGTACGTGCCCTCCAGCGGCTCCGACAGGTCCTCGTGCGGGTAGCGCACCGGCGCCCGCCCGTGCCGGGCCTCGATGAACGGCCGCACCATGTCGGCGGCGACCGGACCGGGCCTGAAGAGCGAGATGTCGACGACGAGATCGTGGAAGGTGGCCGGTTGGAGCCTCCCGACCAGGTCCCGCTGCCCCGGCGACTCGATCTGGAAGCAGCCCAGCGTCTCGGCGGAGCGGATCACCCGGTACGTCGCCGGATCGCCGTCCGGCACCGCGTCCAGGTCGACCTCGGTGCCCGACGCCCGCTTCACCTCGGCGACCGCGTGCGCCATCGCCGACTGCATCCGCACACCGAGCACGTCCAGCTTGAGCAGCCCGAGGTCCTCGACGTCGTCCTTGTCGAACTGCGCCATGGGGAAGCCCTCGCCGCTGGTCGGCATGACCGGCGTACGGGAGAGCAGGGAGGCGTCGGAGAGGAGCACTCCGCAGGGGTGCATGGCGACACCGCGCGGGAGGGCGTCGAGGCCCTCGACCAGCTCCCAGAGCTTGCCGTACCTCTCCCGCTCCCCCGCCAGTTCCTTCAGCTCGGGCAGTTCATCGAGCGCCGCGCGGGCGTCGCGGGCGCGGATGTGCGGGAAGGACTTGGCGACACGGTCGATCTCGGCCGGGTCCATGGACAGGGCGGCGCCGACGTCGCGGATGGCGTGGCGCACCCGGTACGTCTCCGGCATGGCGACCGTGGCGACCCGCTCGGTGCCGAAGCGGCCGATGATCGCCCGGTAGACCTCCAGGCGGCGGGCGGACTCCACATCGATGTCGATGTCGGGCAGCACCACCCGCTCCTTGGACAGGAACCGCTCCATCAGCAGCCCGTGCTCGACCGGGTCGGCGTGCGCGATGCCGAGGAGGTGGTTGACGAGCGAGCCCGCGCCGGAGCCGCGCGCGGCGACCCGGATGCCCATGTGCCGTACGTCGTCCACGACCTGGGCGACGGTGAGGAAGTACGAGGCGAAGCCGTGGTGGGCGATGATGTCCAGCTCGTGGTGCATCCGCTCCCAGTACACGCGGCGCCGGTCGTAGCCGCGCAGCACCATGCCCGCCGCCGCCCGGGAGGCGAGCGCGCGCTGGGCGGTGCGGCGGCCGGCGCCCACGAGGTGCGGTTCGGGGAAGTGGACGGCGCCCATGCCGAGGTCGTCCTCGGGGTCGACCAGGCACTCGGCGGCCGTCGCCCGTGTCTGCTCCAGCAGGCGGTGGGCCGTGTCGCGCCGGAAGCCCGCGGACTCGACGATCCGCTCGGCGGCGTGCCGCATGGCATCCGCGTCCTTGAGCCAGGCCTCGCCGGAGTCCAGTTCCTTGGTGGCGTCGATCGGGACCAGGCGGCGGGCGGCGTCCAGGACGTCGGCGACCGGGCCCTGGCCGGGGTCGGCGTAGCGGACGGCGTTGGCGAGCACCGGCCGGATGCCCTGCTCGGCGGCGAAGCCGACGGTGCGGGCGGCCAGGCGCAGGGAGCCGGGGCCGGTCCCTTCACGGCCGTGCCAGACGGCCTCCAGGCGCAGGGCGTCGCCGTAGACCTCCCGCCAGGGGGCGAGGAGCCGGGCAGCCCGGTCGGGGCGGCCCGCGGCGAGGGCGCGGCCGACGTCGGAGTCGGGACCGAGCAGGACGGTCAGGCCGTCGGCGTGGTTGTCGGCCCAGGAGAGCAGGGGTGTGTCCGGCGCGGTGTGGGCGGCGGACACCAGTCGGCACAGGTCGGCCCAGCCGCGGGCGCCGTCCCGGGCGAGGAAGGTCACTCGCGGGGCCGACTCGTCGACGAAGGCGCCTCCACGCACGGGGACACGGCGTCGGTCCCGGCGTACGGAGGTCTCCGTGCGGTCCGCTTCGGGCTCGGGGGCGGCCACCGCCAGGTCCGCGCCGAACAGCGGGCGGACGCCCGCCTTCGCGCAGGCCTTGGCGAAGCGGACCGTGCCCGCGAGGGTGTCGCGGTCGGTGAGGGCGAGGGCGTCCATGTCCCGCTCGACGGCACGCTCGGCCAGCCGCTCCGGGTGGGAGGCGCCGTAGCGGGCGGAGAATCCGGAGACGGTGTGCAGATGCGTGAAACCCGGCACACGCACCTCCCGATCTCATGAACCGACGCCTTATCGAACGTCTGTTCCCAACTACCTCACCCCCACCATAGACCAATTTTCGAAAGTGTGTGCGACATCCGTTCGGCCCCGCCCCACCTGCGCAAACGCCCGTCGGCCCGGACCGTGGGGACATGTCGCACACCCCGGTCACCGACCGTCGCAGCGGCTCCTTCCTCGGTGAGGTGAAGGACGCCGTCACCCCGCGGGCCACCCTGCTCGTGCTCGGCGTGATCGCGCTCCAGCTGCTGTTCATCGCCTCCTACGTCGGGGCGCTGCACGACCCGAAGCCGAAGGACGTGCCCTTCGGGGTGGTCGCGCCCCCGGCGGCCGCCGAGCGGACGGTGAGCAGGCTGGAGCGGCTGCCCGGGTCGCCGCTGGATCCGCGCACGGTGGCCGACGCGGAGAGCGCGCGGCGGCAGATCGAGAACCGGGAGATCGACGGCGCCCTGATCGTGGGCCCGGGCGGCACCGAGGACACCCTGCTGGTCGCCTCCGGTGGCGGGACCGTGCTCGCCACCTCCTTGGAGGGCCTGGTCGCCAAGGTGGAGAAGGCCGAGGGCCGCACGGTGCGGACCGTCGACGTGGCCCCGGCCTCGCCCCGGGACTTCGACGGACTGTCGTCCTTCTACCTGGTCGTGGGCTGGTGCGTCGGCGGTTATCTGTGCGCCTCGATCCTGGCGATCAGCACCGGCGCCCGGCCCGCCAACCCGCGTCGCGCGGCGATCCGGCTGATCGTGATGGCCCTGGTGTCGATCGTCGGCGGACTCGGCGGCGCGGTGATCGTCGGGCCGATCCTGGGCGCGCTGCCCGGCAGCGTGGTGGACCTGTGGGGGCTCGGCGCGCTGATCACCTTCGCGGTGGGCGCCGCCACCCTCGCCCTCCAGGGCGTCTTCGGGATCGTCGGCATCGGGCTGGCGATCCTGCTGGTGGTGATCGCGGGCAACCCGAGCGCGGGCGGCGCCTTCCCGCTGCCGATGCTGCCGCCGTTCTGGAGGGAGATCGGCCCGTGGCTGCCACCGGGCGCGGGCACCTGGGCGGCCCGTTCGATCGCCTACTTCAAGGGCAACGACACGACCGTCTCCCTGCTGTTGCTGTGGGCGTGGGCGGTCGCGGGGACGGTGATCACGATCCTGGCGGCCGCGCTGCGCCGCAGGCGACAGGAGGCGGAGCTGCCGACGCAGGCCGACTGACCCGCCGTACGTCCGCGAGCACACTGCCGTACGCCCGCGAACACGCTGCCGTACGCACGCGAACACGCGGAAGTCCCGCCCCTCGCGCGCGGGACGGGACTTCAGCGGTACCTCAGAGGTACCTCACAGGCGCGGTGCCGCTCAGCCGATCTGCGTACCGGTGGCCGACAGGGCCTCCGTCACCGGCTGGAAGAAGGTCTCGCCGCCCGAGGTGCAGTCGCCGCTGCCGCCGGAGGTGAGGCCGACGGCCTTGTCGCCCGAGAAGAGCGAGCCGCCGCTGTCGCCGGGCTCGGCGCAGACGTCGGTCTGGATCAGGCCGTTGACGATGTCGCCGTTGCCGTAGTTCACGGTGGCGTCCAGGCCGGTGACCGCGCCGGAGTGCACCTGGGTGGTGGAGCCGCTGCGGGTCACCTCCATGCCGACGGTGGCGTCGGCGGCACCCGAGATGGCCTGGGTGGAGCCGTTGTAGAGGTTGACCTCGCTCGGGTGGTCCACCTGGCCGGTGTACTTGACCAGGCCGTAGTCGTTGTCCGGGAAGCTGGACGTCACGTTGTCGCCGAGCTGGTTGCCGGAGGCGTCCTGCCAGCTGGTGATGCCCTCGGTGCAGTGACCCGCGGTGAGGAAGTGCGGTTCCCCGCCCTTGGTCACGTTGAAGCCGAGCGAGCAGCGGCCGCTGCCGTCGGTGATGGCGTCGCCGCCCGCGATGAAGGGCTTGTACTCGCCCTTGGTCCGCTTGAGCTCGGCCTTGGCGCCGAGTCCGTCGACCACCTTGGTCAGCTTGGCCCACTCGGCCTTCGAGACCGTGCGGTCGGCGGTGACGACGACCCTGTTGGTGGTCGGGTCGGTCGCCCACGAGGTACCCGGGATGGTGGCGTCCTCGGTGAGGGTGGTGCGCGCGCCCTTCAGCTCGGCGAGCGAGTTCTCGACGACTCTCGCCTTGGCGCCGGCCTCCTCGACGGTCTGCGCGGCGGCTTCGTCGAGCACGTTGACGACGAGGCTCTTCGCCTGCGCGTCGTAGTACGTGCCCGCCGCGTCGGTGCCGAGGTCGCCGAGCAGCGTGGAGGCGAGCTTTCCGGCCGCCGTGACCGACAGGGTCTCGGGGGCGGAGGCCTCCGGGGCCTCGCTGGCGTTCGCACTCTGGAAGGTGACTCCCGCTGCGACCAGTGCGGTGATACCCGCACCTACGACTGCGGCGCGCCGCCTGGGTATGCGTCGGTGCTTCAACTCACGTCCTCCTGTGGGGGGTCGGCCCGGGAGATTGTGGGGACCTCACGGGCCGGAAGGCTGGTTGACGAGCGCTAACTCTTCCGAACACACAGAGGGCACACAAGGTCGACTTCAGGACGTGCGCACGACAACTTCAGCGCGCACACACGTCCTTCACCATTCATGTCCCTTCCAGCAGGATTCGCGCAGCGAACAATCCAGCAAACGCTACGAGCGAGTAACCGGGAACCGGGCGACAAGGTCCGGCCATGTCTTGAATTCGCCCTTGCGCCGCGGTCTCTGAGTGTGCGTCTACACGCGGTGGCGGCACCAGTCCCGGCAAAGGGGAGGGCAGAGGGGAGCCCCCGCACACCGATTGGTGTGCGGGGGCTCGTCGTGCTGCCGCCTGCGCTTTGGGGACGGTTCAGGTGACGTTGACGCCGTAGGCGCTCAAGGCCTCCGTGACCGGCTGGAAGAACGTCGTACCGCCGGACCTGCAGTTGCCGCTGCCGCCAGACGTCAGACCGTACGCGGTGCCGTTGCTTCCGTAGAGCGGACCGCCGGAGTCACCGGGCTCGGCGCAGACCGTGGTCTGGATCAGCCCGCGGACGATATCGCCGCCGCCGTAGTTGACGGTGGCGTTCAGGGCGGTGACCCGGCCGCTGTGGGTGCCGGTGGTGGAACCGTCACGAATGACGGTGGTGCCTACGCTCGGGGTGGCCGCGCGCGTGATGTTCACCCCGTTCGCGGTACCGGGCTTGCTGATGGAGCTGTTGGTGTACCGGACGATGCCGTAGTCGTTGCCCGGGAAGCTGGACCCGGCGGTCGAACCGAGGACGGTGGTACGCCCGGAGTTGGCGTACCAGGTCCCGGCCCCGGCGGTGCAGTGGCCGGCGGTCAGGAAGTAGTCGACACCACTGCCGCTGCGGACATTGAAGCCGAGGGAGCAGCGCCCGCTGTTGGAGTAGATGGCGTCGCCGCCCTGGATGAGCTTGTTGAACGTGCCGGGGGTGCGCTTGATCGTGAGCGCGCCGGCCTTGTCGCCTGCCTGCTCCTTGATCTTCGCGATCTCGGCCTGGGAGACCGTGCTGTCGACCGTGAGAAGCACCCGGCCGCCCTTGCTGTCGACGGCCCAGGCGGTGCCCGGGACGTCGGCCTCGAGTACCGCGCCGCTGGCGCTGCCCAGTTCGGCGGCGGTGAAGGTGGCCGGGGTGGGTGCCGCGTTCGCGCTGGGGATCGCGATCGCTGCCGCGGCCACGAGGCCGGAGGACACGGCGATCAGCCGGGTCCGTCTCGTGATACCGCTGCGGGGGGTGGTGCGCTTGATCCTCACTTTTCGTTCCTCCACAAAGGAAGTCGGGGGCCCTCTTGTGGGGTTGGGGCCCGTGAGGCGCAGCCAGGGGTGGACGTCCGGGTTCCGGATGCGTCGTGACCCTGACAAGCGCTGAGGTTGGAGTATTCGGCCGAACGACCGGTCGGCGCAAGAGTGCCTTTCGGCCGTCAACCTTTGAACGACTTCCACCGCCCCCGGCGGACCTCAGCGCAGTTCGCGCTCCCCCGCCTCGATACGGGCGTCCAGGGTGTTCCCCGGCGGCGGGAAGGGGCAGACGAAGTGGTCGGCGAACGCGCACGGCGGCAGCAGCGCGCGGTTGAGGTCGACCGTCGTACGCCCCTCGGCGTCCGGGGCGGCCGGGCGCAGGAACCGGAAGCGGTAACTGGTGCTCCCGCTGGTGGCATCGGCGAAGACCGCCCACAGCGAGCCGTCCTCCTCGACGCTCACCTGGAGCGTGAGGTGCCGCCCGTCCAGGGTGAAGGCCAGCTCACCGCCGAGACCGAGCCCGCGCTCCCGCCCGTCCGCGTTGGGCACCAGCACACTGCGCCGCCCGGTGCCGTACGGGGTGAAGCGCCCCGGCACCGACCAGCGCGGGTCGTAGGGCGTGGCCGCGATGCCCCGGAACGCCCGGCGTGCCCCGGCGGCCGGGTCGAAGTCGCGCACGCCCCAGGCGCCCTCGCGCAACAGGACGACGATCTGCCGCTCGCCGCAGGCCACCCGGGCCGCGCTCGCCGGTCCCGGATCGGCCGTGAGCCGTACCCCGCCGTCGAGGGGCCGCCCGTCCACGGTGAACCCGTCCGTCCCGGTGGCCGTCAGCAGTACCGCGTCGCCGTCCGCCGACCAGTTCCCGGGGATGTCCGGAAGTTGACCGTCCGGATAGTCCTCCAGCCAGTACGTGCCGGTCAGCGCGAGGGGCCCGTAGGGCGCCGAGACCGCCGCGACCCGCTGCTCGTGCCACCGCTTCCACTCGTCGGATGCGTCCGTCGTCATGGAGACAACCCTCGCACAACGGACCGTCTCAGCAGCTGCAGCCGCAGTCGCAGCCGTCGCACCCGCACCCGTCGTCACCGCAGCAGTTGCCGCAGCACTCGCAGCAACTGCAGCAGTCACCGCACCCGCTGCAGTCGCAGTTGGCGCACGTCCCTTCCTTGCGCTCCCCGCTCCAGGGGTCGTGGTACGTGCCGCAGCACATCTGGCACGTACAGGCCAGCCCGAGCCACACGGCGCACCCCGCGAGCAGCCCCCGCCGGTCGCGGCGGGGCGGCTCCGGGGGCGTCGGCCCACCCGGGGCACCCGGGGCGCCTGGGGCGCCTGGGGCGCCTGGGGTTCCGGGCGGGGCGTACGGGTGGCCGCCGTGCGCGCAGGAGACGGTGCCGAAGGCGCGGTCGACGGAGTTGCCCAGCTCGTGCACGAGCAGCCGGTGCACCAGCCGACCGTCGCTGAACTCCGCCTCGCGCAGCGCGAGCCGCACTCCGCGCACGGCGTCGTCCGCCAGCCGCCGGGCCTCCGTGAGCGGGGTCCCGGTGGCGGTGAGCGGGTTCCAGGCGCCCGACGAGGCGTCAGCTTCCTTGTCCTCCACGGCGTCGAGGAGGTGGGCGAGCCGGCCGAAGAGGCGTCCGGCCTCGGCGAGCGGCTCCGCGTTGTGCGGCCGTCCGGCGAGGTACGCGGTGTGCGCGAACGCGGCCGCGGTCGCGGTCTCCGTCGGCTCGGTGACGGTGAGCAGGGGCGTGCCGGGCCCGGCGAGCGCCTCGATGCCGCCCTGCCGGTCGACGGCGTCGACCAGTACGCCGGTGTCGAACCCGACGGCACCGCCGCCGCGGGCGCCGGCCGCGTCCCAGCCCGTGGCGATCCGGCGGGCGGCGAGGGCCACCGGCCGGCGGGCCAGCAGCCCGTCTCCGTCGGCGACATGGTCGCGCACCTTGGCCGAGGCCAGCACCAGGGAGACGGCCGCCGCGAGCCGGGCGCCCTCACCGTGCGCGACGGACGCGGTGCGCATCCCGCGCAGCGGGCACGGCCCGGCCTTGCGCCGCCCGGCACCCCCGCCGGTCCCGGCCCCGCCGTGGGCCTGAGCCTCCGTCAAAACCGATATGAGCAGCCCGTCATAGTTCGTCACGATCCGCGCGAACTGTCCGTGGTCCTTGCGCAGCGCGAGGCACAACCCGCACAAATGCGCCATCCACTGGCTCGTGAGGCTCTCCCCGAGCCGGTGCCTGCACGGCCTGACGATTCCGAACACGACATTCCCCCGTGGTGCGTACGACGTTGAGCTGCGGCATCGTATCGATCGCCGCGTTCACCCGTACGCACCCTCCCTCACCCGTGTGCCGGGAAGAATCATATTTCACTCACAGTCAGCATCCGTTTGGGAAAGGACCCTTGGGACACAAGGACTCTCGACGGATTCGCTGTGCACCAGTACCGTCACAAACCCCCCGGGCGGCGTCTATCCACTTGGCGCGACGTCCGCATCATGGATGACCATAGGGATGCGGAAGCACGAAAGACCGCTGTGAGAGGAGGCGTCCATGGGATCGGTACGCAAGGCGAGTGCGTGGCTCGGCCTCGTCGACGACAACGATGACGAGCGTTACTACGACGACGACTACTCCGAGGGCACCGAGTCCGGGGAGGCCTGGGTCACGGACCCGCGGGTGAAGGTGGCCTCGGACGTGGCGGAGGAGAAGGGCCGCCGCATCGCGACCGTCACCCCGGACAGCTTCCGGGACGCACGGTCCATCGGCGAGCTGTTCCGGGACGGGGTCCCGGTCATCATGAACCTGACGGCCATGGAGGCCACCGACGCCAAGCGTGTGGTCGACTTCGCGGCCGGCCTGATCTTCGGTCTGCGCGGTTCGATCGAGCGGGTGTCCACCCGGGTGTTCCTGCTGAGCCCGGCCGACACCCAGGTCATCAGCGGCGAGCCGGCCGCGCACCGTTCCGACGGTTTCTTCAACCAGAGCTGAGGCGGGGCCGCACACCACGGCCCCGCCCCCGCCGGACTCCTGCGCGCTCCTGCCGACCGACTACCGGAAGGCGTCGAGTCCGGTGAGCGCCTTGCCCAGCACCAGCTGGTGCATCTCGACGGTGCCCTCGTAGGTGAGCACCGATTCCAGGTTCGTCGCGTGCCGCATCACGGGGTATTCGAGGGAGATCCCGTTGGCGCCGAGGATCGTGCGGGCCGTACGGCAGATGTCGATGGCCTCGCGTACGTTGTTGAGCTTGCCGAAGCTGACCTGCTCGGGACGCAGGCGGCCGGCGTCCATGCGCCGCCCGAGATGATGGGCGAGCAGAATCCCCTTGTGCAGTTCGACCGCCATGTCGGCGAGCTTGGCCTGGGTGAGCTGGAAGCCGCCGATGGGCCGCCCGAACTGCTCCCGCGACTTCGCGTACTCCACGGCCGCCTCGAAGGAGCTGCGGGCCGCGCCCATCGCGCCCCAGAGGATGCCGTAGCGGGCGTGGGAGAGACAGCTGAGCGGTCCGCGCAGTCCGGTGACCTCCGGCAGTACGGCGTCGGCGGGCAGCCGTACGTCGTCGAGGACCAGCTCGCTGGTGACGCTGGCCCGCAGCGACCACTTGCGCTTGATCTCGGGCGCCGAGAAGCCGGGGCTGTCCGTGGGCACGACGAAGCCGCGGATCCCGTCCTCGGTCTGCGCCCAGACCACGGCGACACCGGCCACCGACCCGTTGGTGATCCACATCTTGCGGCCGTTGAGGATCCAGTCGCCGCCGTCGCGCTTGGCGTGGGTGCGCATGTTGGCGGGGTCGGAGCCGTGGTCGGGCTCGGTCAGCCCGAAGCAGCCGATGACCTCGCCGGCGGCCATGCGCGGCAGCCAGGCCTGCTTCTGCTCCTCGCTGCCGAAGCGGTGGATGGCGTACATGGCGAGGGAGCCCTGCACGGAGACCAGGGAACGGATGCCGGAGTCGGCCGCCTCCAGCTCCAGGCAGGCGAGCCCGTACTGCACGGCACTCGCGCCGGCGCAGCCGTAGCCGTCGAGCGACATGCCGAGTGCGCCGATGGCGCCGAGTTCGCGGGCGAGGTCCCTGATGCCGGGCAGCTCGCCGTTCTCGTACCACTGAGCGATGTGCGGCAGCACGCGGTCCGTGGCCCAGGTGCGAACGGTGTCCCGGATCGCCAGGTCCTCCGGTTCGAGGAGATCGTCGACGCCGAGCGGGTCGGCGGGGTCGAACGCGGGCAACTTGGGGGACGCGGCCATGGGGACACCCTCCGGAACGATAAAACTAGCAGTGCTAGTTACGGCTCGAAGTCGACGTTACGCGGCAGTGTGGCGCACGTCCACCCTGCTCTCCCACCCACGCACCACCCGTTCACCGCCGACCAGGAGGTGTACGTCGCCCGTGGGTGGCTGAGCGCCATCGGCGTCCGCGGCCAGTGCTCCGGCTGCGGCTGCGCTTGCGCCCCACCCACGCACCGCAAGCCGCCGACGGCGGCGCACCCCCACGGGCGACGTCCACCTGGTGACGGACAGCAAACGGGTGGTGCGTGGGTGGGAGAGCAATCGCTCACACCGAGACACGGGACTCCACCGCGTCCCGAGGCGCGGGCACGGCCACGGCCTCGCACTGCATCACCCGCGGCAACCGCAACGCCATCACCGCCCCCAACAGCAACAACCCCGCACTCACCACCAACGTCACATGCAGCCCGTGCACGAACGCGTCCCCGGCAGCCCGCCGCAGCGCGACCCCCGCGGGCCCGCCGAGCTGCGCGGCGACCTCGTACGCCTCCCCCAGCGAATGCCCCGCCGCCGCCGACGCCGGCCCCGGCACCCCGGGCACACCCCCCGCCAGCCCGGGCGCGTACGCCGCGTTCATCACGCTGCCCAGCAGCGCGATCCCGATCCCGGCGCCCAGCTGGTACGACGTCTCCCCGATCGCCGCCGCCCCGCCGGCCTGCTCCTGCGGCGCCTCGCTCAGCATCGACTCGTACGCCCCGAACAGCGTCGTCTCCAGCCCGAAGCCGAGCAGCACGAACCCGGACAGCATCAGCGCGCAGTTGTCGGCCCGGCCCATCGCCGTCAGCAGCACCACCGCGAAGGCGGTCAGGCAGAACCCCGCGCACACCATCCGCCGCGGCCCGAACCTCCGCAGCATCCGCGCGCCCGCCAGCCCCGCGGCCATCGCCGCGAAGGTCAGCGGCAGCAGCCGCAGCCCGGTCTCCAGCGGGGACAGCCCGAGCACCAGTTGCAGGTACTGGGCCGCGATCAGCTCCAGACCCACCAGCGCCAGCATCGCCAGCACGATGCACCCCACCGACGTGCTGAACGCCGGCCGCCGGAACATCTCCAGGTCCACCAGCGGATGCGTACGCCGCCGCTGCCGTCGTACGAAGGCGACCAGCAGGGCCGCGCCCACCACCAGCGGCAGCACGGTGAACACGCTGGCCACCGGCTCGCCGCCGCCCAGCCGCTTCACGCCCAGGACGACGCCGAACAGACCGCCCGCCGCCATCAGCGCGCCGACCACGTCCCAGGGCCCGCGGCCGTCGCCCTTCGACTCGGGCAGCAGCAGCCGCCCCACCGGGAGGCTGACCAGCATCAGCGGGATGTTGACGAGGAAGACCGAGCCCCACCAGAAGTGCTCCAGCAGGAAGCCGCCGAGCAGCGGGCCGACCGCCGCGCCGACCGCGGCGACGGCGCTCCAGATGCCGATGGCCATCGCCCGTTCCCGCCGGTCGGGAAAGACCTGGCGCAGGATCGACAGCGTCGCCGGCATGATCATCGCGCCGCCGACGCCGAGCAGCGCGCGGGCCACGATCAGCAGCTGGCCGCTGTCGGCGAGGGCCGCCAGCGCGGAGGCGACGCCGAAGAGCGCGTAGCCGAGCAGAAGGATCCGTCTGCGACCCACCCGGTCGCCCAGCGTGCCGAACAGGATCAGCAGCGAGGCGCAGACCAGCGGGTAGATGTCGACGATCCAGAGCAGTTCGATCGCGCCGGGCCTCAGGTCCTCGGTGACGGCGGGGACCGCCACGTGCAGCACGGTCGCGTCGACGGCGACGAGCAGCAGGCTGACGCAGAGGACGACCAGAACCACCCAGCGGTTGGCACCGGCCCCGGCCGCCCGGCGGCGCAGTGCGGTGGCAGCCGTGGTCGTCCCGGACATGTACGTACCTCCAAGATGTTCCCTCGCGTCCGGCGGGCTGCGCGGGGTGGGGACTCCCTGCGGCTCGGCCGGAGAGGAGCGGGGTCTCCGGGCCGTGCAACGGAACGCGAGTGACTCGCCAGAGTACGCGAGACCGGGCATCGCACACGTGGCGGGCCTCACACATCCCGCGTCACCCGTGTGGCATGCGCCACTGCGCCCCGGGCCCCGCCCGCCCCGGCCCGCCGATCACTGCCGGCCCCGGCAGATAATCGAGCCCGTGACCGATCTTGAAACGCGCACGGCGGGCCGCCCAGGTGCCCTGCGCCGGGCTGCCCCGGCGCTCCTCGGCTACGCGGCCGTACGCGCCCTGGGCCTGCTCGCCCTGGCCCTGTGGAGCGCCGCGCGCGACAAGAGCGCGTACACGCTGCTGACCGCCCGCTGGGACTCCCTCTGGTACACCAGGGTCGCCGACCTGGGCTACGGCTACGAGGTGCGGCTGCCGGGCGGCGACGTCCACTCCAATCTGGCCTTCTTCCCGCTGCTGCCCTGGCTGGAGCGGCTCGGCGCGGCGGTGACGCCCATGTCGCACGCGGACGCGGGGTTCGTCGTGAGCCTCCTCGCCTCGCTCGCCGCGGCCTGGGGGATCTTCGCGGTGGCCGACCATGTGTACGGCTGCCGGGCCGGGGTGTGCGCGGTGCTGCTGTGGGCCGTGCTGCCGGTCGGGATCGTGCAGTCCATGGCGTACAGCGAGTCCCTGTTCACGGCGCTGGCCGCCTGGTCGCTGTACGCGGTGCTGACCGGGCGCTGGGTGACGGCGGGGGCCCTGGCCGCGCTGGCCGGGCTGACCCGTCCGGTCGGGCTCGCGGTGGCGGCGGCGGTGTGGGCGGCCGCGGTCGTGGCATTCGTGCGAAGCCGGAGCGAGGCCGTCCCGGACGGCGCCCACGGCCCGGAGCGCGCCCCCGGCGACGGCGCGCGGCGTGTACTCGGCATGCTCCTCGCGCCCCTGGGCGCCGCCGGGTACGTGCTCTGGGTCGGACACCGCACCGGCAAGGGCCCGCTCGGCTACCTCGACGTCCAGGCCGGCTGGCGCAACGGCTTCGACGGAGGCGTGGCCTTCGCCCGTTTCGTCGCCGGGAGGTTCACGTCGTTCCCGTCGGCCCTGGCGGGCGTCGGTCTGGTCGTCGGGGTGGCGCTGCTGGTCTGGCTGTACGTCGTGTGCGTACGGCAGCGCCAGCCGCTCGCGCTGCTGGTGTACGCGGGGATCGTCGTCGCCCTCGCCCTGTGCGCGTCGAGCTACTTCGGCTCGAAACCGCGGCTGCTGATGCCCGCCTTCCCGCTGCTGCTGCCCCTCGCCGTCGCCCTCGCCCGGCTGCGAACCTCCAGGTCGGCGCTGATCGTGGGCGGTGTCGCGGTGGCTTCGGCGGTGTACGGGGCGTTCTGGCTGAACGGCTCCGGGCCGCCCTGACCGGTACGGGCCGCCCGATGGCCGCCGGGAGAATTCCGTACCAGCATTCGGTTAACGAATTCATAAGCACGATAAAACCGCCGACCGGACCGATCAAAGGAAATGAAGTCCACCGTCGCCCCGGATTGCGGATTCCTCGGAAATAAACCACTCCCTGAGAGGAATCCCACATCACATCGTCATCACAAAGCCGTTGATTCGGCCGGGATCACTCCTCACTCGCTGTAACGTCGATTGGGTGCGTACCGAACGGAACCTCACCCGTCTGGACCGGGTGTTCGCGAGACTTGACCGGGAGCCGGAACGACCGGCCCTCCTGGACGTGCCGGAGATGAGCCGGCACAGGATTGCGCTGTTCTCGGGAACCCTCGCGTTCTACGTCGCGATCGTGTGGGCCGTGCTGATCACCTCGTGGCTGGTCCGGCTCGACTGGCAGGTCATGTTCTTCCGGCCCTACCAGCAGTGGCCGGAACTCCACGCGTTCGTCGACTACTACGTGGTGCTCGGCCAGCGCGGCCCCACCGCGGTGATGGTCGCGGCGTGGCTCGGCTGGCGCTCCTGGCGGCAGCACACGCTGCGCCCCCTGCTCGCGCTCGGTGTCTCCCTGCTCCTGCTGAACGTCACGGTGGGAGCCGCCAAGATCGGCATGGGCCGGCTCGGGCCGCACTACGCGACCACGGTCGGCTCGAACGAGATGTGGCTCGGCGGCGATATATTTCCGAGCGGTCACACCGCGAACGCCGTCGTGACCTGGGGCATCCTGGCCTATCTGGCCTCGACGCCCAGGGCACGGCGCTGGCTGTCGGCCCTGTCGGCGGTCGTTTCACTCGGGGTGGGCATGTCCACCGTCTACCTCGGTACGCACTGGCTCAGCGACGTGCTCCTCGGCTGGGCGGCGGGGCTGCTGATCCTGCTGGCGCTGCCGTGGTTCGAGCCGCTGATCACTCGCGCCGAGGCCTGGATCCTCGGCCTGCGCGACCGCTTGTTCGCCCGCCTCGGCCGTACGGCGGCGACGAAGCTGCCGGTCAGCCCGCCCGCGGTCCTCACGCCCCCCGCCCGTGACCCGGAGAAGACCCCGCTGCGCGAGCCGGTCGCCGCGCCGCGCACCCGGGCCCCGGCGTACCTCGCTCCGGGCCCGCACACGGCCCGCTCGGACCGTACGCCGGTGACCCCGGCCGGCAGCCGCAGGCCGCCGCACGCCGACCGCCATCCGCGAGGCGCCGCCCCGGCCGCACGCCCCCTGTCGGGCGGCTGACCCGGCGCGGGGACCGCTACGCACCGCCTCTCCCCCGCGCGTCAGCCCTTCCAGGACCGCGCCACGCGGCCGTCCTTCACCTCGAAGTTGAGGCGGCCCACGCGGTACTCCATGGTGATGACCGTCCCCGGCGCCAGTGACCGCACCGTCGACCAGCCCCGCTCCCGCGCGAGCCGTTCGGCCGCGGCGGATTCGAGGCCGACGTATGCGTCCGGACTGTCCTGGGGTTCGGCCGGTGGTGTCGGAATCGGTGCCATGCCGCCACGCTAAGCCCTGCTCCACGACCGGGGAAGCCCAGGCCGGTAACACGGGCCACAGATGCACCTACGGTCACATTTCTGTCACAGGATCACGGTCCCTGTTTTGGTCGAACTCCGTCACACGGACGGACGGTTTTGTACGCCTTCCAGGGTCACGGCCGGCGAATTGCCGCGTGTCGCATCGCGCCATCGAATAGGCGGGCGGAAAAGGTCTCCGAAGCGTCCCCGGCGCTCCCCCGCATTTCACGTTCGAACGCCCGCGAACGGACTTGCGGATGTCTTGCGGAGATCGGACATCAGCACAGGAAGTACATCGCTCGCTCACAGGTTCCCCTCGCCGGTCGCGGGCCGCTCGGACCGGGACAGGGCGCGGGTCAGCCGGTCGCGTCCGGTCCGGATCGCCTCCGTCAGCCCGGCCGGCTCCAGCACCTCGAAGTCGAAGCCGAGCAGCATCAGGTGCACCACCATGACGTCCAGGCTTCCGGCTCCGGTGCGCAGGAGGCAGCTGCCCGGGCCCTCCGCCTCCAGGACCCCCGCCGTGGGCGAGATCCGCTCGGCGGCCTCCTCCAGCGGCACCAGCAGCCGGACGACCGCGTGGGTGGCGTACGCGCGCGTGGAGACGCCCTCGGAGACGTAGGCGGCCAGGTCCTCCGCGGGCGGCTCGCGCGGGACGAAGCGGGGGCCGTGCGGCGGCTTGGGCGTGACCCGGTCCACCCGGAACGTGCGCCAGTCGGCGCGGTCGAGGTCGAAGGCGACCAGGTACCAGCGGCGCTCGGAGCACACCAGCCGGTACGGCTCCACGGTGCGCCGGCTGTCGGTGCCGTCGTGGCCCCGGTAGGCGAAGCGCAGCCGCTCGCCGTCCCGGCACAGGTTGGCCAGCTCGGTCAGGACGCCCGGGTCGACCTCGGAGGGCCCGGGGCCGCGCAGCATCGGCACGGTGAAGGCGTTGAGGGCGCCCACGCGGCGCCGCAGCCGGTTCGGCAGCACCTGCTCCAGTTTGGCGAGGGCACGGACGGAGGTCTCGCCGATGCCCTCGATGCCCTGCCCGGCGGCCGTGCGCAGTCCGACGGCGACGGCGACGGCCTCGTCGTCGTCCAGCAGCAGCGGCGGCAGCTCGGCGCCCGCGCCCAGCTGGTAGCCGCCGCCGGTGCCGGGGCTGGCGTTGACGGGGTAGCCCAGCTCGCGCAGCCGGTCCACGTCCCGGCGCACGGTGCGCGGGGAGACGCCGAGGCGGTCGGCGAGGTCGGTGCCGGACCACTCGCGGTGGGCCTGGAGCAGGGAGAGCAGGCGCAGGAGTCGTGCCGAGGTCTCGAGCATGGCGCCGAGTCTGCCAGCGGTCGCGGACAGGTTCTGTCCGCGGTCGTCAGGACTCCACCCGGGTGACCGACAGCGACAGGTCGTTGTCCCGGGTGTAGTAGGGCCCGGCCTCAACGGGGCCGTGCGGCGTCAGCACGCGCGCGCGTGGATAGGTGAAGACGGGGTGCTTGTCGGCGACGTCGTCCAGCAGCCGCGCGAGGCGCACGAGCGGACCGGGCTCACCGGCGGGCCGCAGCCACAGGTCCCACTCGCCCGGCGCGAGGGTGTCGTAGGGCACGGTGAAGCCGAACTCCGCCCGGTCGGCCGCGACGTCCAGCCGACGTACGGCGCCCTCACCGGCGCCGGGCCGGGCCCGCAGCTCGACGTGGGCGCCGGGGGCGAGCTGCGTGCCGTACACCCGCCCGCGTACGGTCAGCCCGCCGTCCGCGAAGCCGAGCTTTCCCGTCTCCGCGTGCGGGGCGCGCAGCCAGCTGCGGACGGTGAGGTTGCCCTGCCGGGTGGCGTACGGGATGCGGACGGCGACGTGGCCGAGCAGTCCGCCCGGGGTGCGGTCGGCCAGGGAGCGCAGGTCGGTGACGCCGGGCACCAGGCGCCGCGGTTCGCCGGCGGACACGCGCGCGTAGGCGTCCCAGCGGCCCTCGGGCAGGGCCACGCTGCTGGGCAGCGCGGCGCGCAGCCGGCCCTCGGCGGCCGGGGCCAGCGGCAGGCTGACCGTGTCGTCGGCGGCGTCGGAGGCGCGGCGGCGCAGTATGAGGAGGGCCGCCCCGGTGTTCTCGCGCGCGGCGACGTCGAAGGTCAGACCGCCCGCGGAGTCGCCGATGCAGTCGGCGCGCAGCGGGGCGGCCGGTGGGGCCGGCGGCGTCATGCGGTGCGGTTCCTCCCTGGGCTTCTCGTCGTCCGGTTAGACCCGGAACCCTGCCTTCTGGTTGTCCGTGTCCGATTGCGATGTGGTCACGACCGGAAGGCGGGCCCGAACGGAAGGCGGGCCCGACCGGATCGGCCAACGGCCCGTCGCTCCAGGCCAGTCCGCCATTACCTCGGGTATCAGCCATTTCCGGACACCCACTTCATTCGCTGATTTCCTGATTTGTCGACCAACCGTCATGGCGATCCGCGCACCACCTCATCAGCTCAACGCCCCTGCGTTACGCACCAGTTGACGGCAAGTGAGCGCTCCCGCCCGGCGGATGACCGCGCGCGCCGGATGGTTCGATTCCGTTGGCCATGGGGCGTGACTCCCGCCACAGATCGCCCGTTGTCATCAGCATGAGCCGGGGATCCGCCCGGACCACGGCCCGGGAGCCACCCGGTCCGGTCACGCACCGCATCCCGAGGGAGCCACCCGTGCCGCGCATGCTCGACGTCAGCGACGACGTACGCGCCGAGATCGGCGACGAAGAAGCCGACCGCCTGCTCGCCGGGGAGTCCGCCCCGGGCAGCTACGACTGCACGTCCTGCCGCACCCCGGGCGACTGCGAGCAGGAGCGCACCAGCACCGTTCTCTTCATCGGGGACGAGACCGCCGTCCTCGCCTTCGCCCACGCCGGCTGTCTGCCCTCGCAGGTCGTCAAGGTCACCGAGGAGCAGCTCCAGGGGGCCGTGAAGTCCATCCACGCCGACAACGCCCGCCCCGGGCCCGAGCAGGCCGCACCCGAGAAGGTCGCGTCCGAGCAGGCCGTGCTCGGCGTCACCAGCGGACTGATCCTGATCGCCGGGGAGCTGCACCCGGCCCTCGTGGTGGAGCCGACCGCGCCCATCGCGCGGCCCGGCACGGCCGGCGCCGGCGACGACTTCCTGCCGCTGCTCATCGAACAGGGCTTCATGCCGGTCACCGAGCTGTCCACCACCCCGGCCGTGCTGCACGGCTGGTCGGTACTGCTCGCGATGGGCCAGCTGCACGCGGTGCTCCAGCCGGGGACGAACGGCGGCCGGCCGGTGGCCTGGTGGCAGGCACACCAGCCCCTCCAGGTCACCGAGGGCTGGCGCACGGCGGCCAACAAGCACCAGCAGGTGCTGATGTTCGCGGCGCCCGTCGGGACGATCGGACGGCAGCCGCGCGAGGACCTGCTGCGGGACGCGCTGGACAAGGCGGCGGCGAACGGGCAGCTGGTCGCGGCGGCGCTGCCGCTGGCGGGAACCTGAGCGCCATCCGTGCGGGCGCCGGACGCCCACGGCCTGGGCCGCATCTCTTCCCGTGCAAGGTCGTTTGGACATACGTGTACGCATACGACGCCTTCCACCGCCAGGGCGGCCCCTCGGCCACGCCGATCTACGACGCGCTCTACGCCGAGTACGTCAGGTCCTTCCGATCACTGCCGGGCGATCGCAGCGGCGAGGAGGAGCTGGGGTTCACGTCCTTCAGGAGCATCCCGCGCAGCAGAGGCTCGTACAGCGCCTACAGCGCGGGTGCCCACAGCGCCCGCGTCGGCCAGCAGTCGATGTGGCAGCGCGTCGGCACGCACCACGTCCCGGCCGCGCTGCCACCGGCTCCGCGCAGAGGTGCCTGACAGCCACCTGAGCGAGGAGAGCGACGAGAGAGGGCGACCCCGGCCGGGGTCGCCC
>NZ_JBHJRX010000061.1:0-17663 GCF_042268605.1 Streptomyces sp. NPDC056296
AAAACGCTCGGCTGGGATACCCCAGCCGAGCGTCTACGTGATCTACTCACCACCTGAAACCAGGCGGTGTTGCGACGACCCCTTGAACCCAAGGGTGGTCGGGGGCCCGTCGTGGCGGATGCGGCTGGGTTACTCCTTGAGCCGGCCGAGGGTGGCGGGGGTCGGCGCGGGCGGCGGCTCGGGGGCCGCTTGCAGGGGAGCGGTGGCAGATGTCGACGTTGGGCGGGGGCCGTGCTCCGACTTGGGGCGAGCTGTGAATCCCGGGTCGTGCTCAGTCCGCCGGGGCCCAAGGGGCGAGCAGATCGCGCAGCAACTCGGCGAAGGCCCCGTCCAAGGTGTCCTCCCACTCCTGGTCACCGACGGCCTCGGGACAGAGAGCGGCGGGACGGGCGATCCACAGGATCTTCCAAGGCCTGGAGAACAGGGCGGCATCGCTCCACACGCCGCCGCGCGGGGCGAGGGGGTGCAGCAGATCGCTTACGCGTCCGGTGATCATCTGCACCAGGGGGCCGTCGGTCGCGGTATGCGCCCGGGGCAGCGCCGTGTGCGAGGTTCGGGCGACGGCGGCCGTCGTCGGATGACGCCGGACGATGCGTACGACCTGTGTCAGGTGCCGCACGATTCCATCGACGGTGCCGTCGCTCGGGTGAGTACGGTCCGCCTCGTCGAAGACTCGGGCGATTTCCGTCTGAAGCGCGCGCAGGTGAAGCCTGGAGGCGGTCTTCCAGTTCTCGTAGAGGTAGTTGCGCGAGGTCCCGGAGGCGCGGGCGATGGCGGTCACGGATACGTTCAGGCCGTCGGTGCGCATGAGGGTGCGCACCGTGCTGATCACGTTTGCGGTGCCGAGGGGGTTGCGGTACGGCCAAGAGGCGGGGCTCATGGCCCCATGGTCGGGATGAGCGTGAGCACTTGGGGGGTGAATGTCATCCAGGCACTCGGATGAGCGACCGGAGGACAGTCGGGGGTGGAGTGTTCACGCTTTGGAGGGAGGGGGGTCTTCCTTGAGGGAAGTGATGAACGACGTCCAGCCGGGAGTTGAGAGGAGCAGCGCCGGCCCGGTGGGACTCTTTGAATCCCGCACCGGTATCCCACCTGGGTGACCGTCCACCACCTCCAGGCAACTTCCGGCCTCATTGCCGCTGTAGCTGGACTTGCGCCAGCCCACAAGCTCGGCCGCGTTCGGGATGAAGGGCTCAGGCATCGTCTTCGTAGTCCTTCGCTGTCGACTTGAGCAGGGCAACCGTTTCGCGGAGCGACAGAGCGTCGCTCAACGCGTGATAGTAGGCGCCCTGCAATCGGTCGACGACGGCCGGACTGTCGTGGATCTTCGCTACGTGGATGCCTTCCGAGTACGCCACGGGCGGCTGGTCTTCGAACCACATCAGGCTCAGCATGCTCTGCATCACCGGATAGGCGCCCCGGTCCCGGGGTATCACGTGCACTCGCACACGCCCTGCCTCCGCGAGACCGGCGATGTGCGTCAGTTGCTCCGCCATGACCCTTCGATCACCAACGACGCGGTGCAGCAGCGCCTCGTCCAGCAGCGCCCAGAAGACGGGCGTGACCGGGGTGTCAAGGAGCCTCGCCCGTTCGAGGCGTGTGACAAGGCGCCTGTCACATTCCTCGGCGGTCAACGGAGGGTACGTCGTGCCGAGGACTGCACGCGCGTACGGCCGGGTCTGGAGGAGCCCGGGCACGAACGTCACGGCCGACTCACGAACTGTCACCGCCTGCGACTCCAGCTGCCGCGCCGCCTCGAAGTAGTCCGCGACCGCCGCGTCCTCCTCCGGAAGGAAGCTGCTCAGCACATTCCCCGTGTTCAGGGCGCGGTCCAGCCGTCGCGCGTCCTCCTTCGACGGCACCCGGCGCCCCGCCTCGATGTGCGCGATGTGCGACCGCGTCATGATGGCCATGTCGGCCAGCTGCTGCTGCGTCAGGTCGGCCGCTTCGCGCTGCTGCTTGAGCCAGTCGCCGTAGATGTTGCTCATCCGTTCGACTCCCGTGTGACAAAGGCGCCGTCACATCCGCACCCCTGGCGAGCCTAACTCCGCCCGTTTCACTCTGTACGCGCATCGCTACGGAAAGCGAGACCCCCGCGACCGTCGCACCGGTCCGGGGGCGTGGTCACCGATCTCCACGGAGCCGACGACATGCGTCACCGTATCGCCCGCCTCGCCGGGCTGCCCCTGCTTCCGCTGCTCGCCCTCCTGCTGCCCGGCTCAGGGCGGCGCCGGCGCCGACGTCCTCCCGCGACGGAACCCACCGAATCCCCGTACACCCCGGACGTGACCGTCCGCCGCACCGGCATGCCGGCCCTGCGCGGAGAGGACAACGTGCTCGTACGCCCCTACCTGCTCGCCCACGAACGGCAGGAGGAGGCCGCGCGGCGCCAGGCCCGGCGCCGCGCGCTCCGGTTCGCGGTGCACGGCATCGACCTCGGGCCCCGGGTACCGCACGACGTGGAGGTGGCACGGTGAGGCACGGCGCGCGCCCGGCCCGGCTGCTGCCCTGGACCGGCCCCGAAGGCAAACCCTGCTACCTGCTGACCGACGGCGACGGCCCGCTGTCCCGGATCGCCGACGTCGTCGAGACCACCCACCTCGACATGGCGGAGGGCCTGTTGGACCACGCCGCCGCCCTGCTCGCGGACGCTCGGGCGACGCCCGAACAGCTCCGCTTCATGCTGCACCGCATGTGCGAGGCACTCACCGAGGTGCACCGCGTCGCGGAGAGCCGGGGCATGCGGTCGCGCTGAAGGCGAGCCGTCAATCGACCAGTTCGGGAAAGGCATCCTTGAAGTCGGCGAGCTGAGCGCGATAACCGGCGTTGAATTCGGCCAGTCCATGCACGCCGAGGTTCTTCTCGAAGGCGACGCTCTGCCTGGGCACCAGGGCGGGTATCGCGCGGAACACCTCGCCCGCCGCCTTGGCGTGCCGGCCCTTCTGGACGGTGGCCACCAGGTCCTTGAAGAGGTCCAGCTCCAGGGCCCGGATGCGTTCGCTCGGACTGTCCTGGCCTTTGAGTTCCTCATCGGCGACCGGTTTGGCCCCGGAGGGCTTGGTGAGGAACCTCAGTACCCGCATCGCCGCGTACAGCCGACCGGCCAGTTTGTGGCCGCTCTCGTTCTGGTCTGGCATGGCTCATTACTTGCCACCGGTACCGCGCCGAACCCTGTCCTTCGGAAAGCGGTCAACTCTTGGCCATTCCTCCGGCCTAGGGTTTCGGCCATGCGCCCGAGAATGCTCCGCCCCGCCCTCGCCACCCTCACCGCGAGCCTCGCGGCGGCCGGCTGTCTCATCGCCGCCGGACCGGCCGTCGCACAGGAACGTCCGCAGCGGAACACCTGCTCGCCCGCCGTCTCCCTCACCGGCTACTCCGACGCCCTCGACAAGACCACCCACGACGGCACCTACGTCGGCAACCTCTCCGCACTCGCCCGCGACGGGCGGGGCACGGTCGCCGCCCTCTCCGACCGGTCCGCCCTCTTCCGGCTGGACGCCCGCTCCCTCCAGCCACGGGACGTGATCCCGCTCGCCGACGAGAACGGCGCCGCCCTCGACGCCGAGGGACTGGTCGCCGACCGGGACGGCACCTACCTCGTCTCCTCCGAGACCGAGCCGTCCGTCCACCGCTACTCCCGCACCGGCGAGATCCTCGGCCGCCTCCCCGTGCCGGACGCCCTGCGCACCGCCCCGGAGGGCCGCGCCCGGGCCAACGGCAGCTTCGAGGGGCTGACCCTCCTGCCCGGTGGCCGGAGCCTGATCGCGTCCATGGAGTACCCGCTCGCCGGCGACCCCGCCGACCTCGTGCGCTTCCAGAGCTGGCGGCGGACCGGGCACGGCGACTTCGGTCTCGGCACCCAGTACACGTACCGGACGGACGGCGGCCTCGGAGTCTCCGAGGTCACCGCGACCCCCTCCGGCCGCCTGCTCGTCCTGGAACGCGGCTTCACCTCCGGCGTCGGCAACACGGTCCGCCTGTACCTGACCGACCGGCCCCGCGGCGGCGCCGCACTCGGCAAGACCCTCCTCGCCGACCTGGCCGACTGCCCCTCCCTCGGCGCCCCCGCCAAGCAGCCGCAGCCCAATCCGCTCCTCGACAACTTCGAGGGCATGGCCGTCACCGGCCGGAGCGAGGGCCGACTGGACGTCCTCCTCGTCAGCGACGACAACCAGAACGCCGTACAGACGACCCGCTTCCTCCGGCTCCGGGTCCGCGCCTGAATCGTCACGGGCGGGATGAAATCCCCGCTCGCCCGTGTTGGTGCCTTCCGGTAGATCAGGTGAGCAGGACGACCGACCGGAGGGCACGGCGTGGACGCGCAACGGGGATGGGCACGACGACTGGCGGGCTACGCCTGGCGCTATCCCAAGGACGTCGTCCTCGCTCTCGGCGCCTCGCTGGGCGGCATGGCCGTCATGGCCCTGGTCCCGTTGATCACCAAGGTGATCATCGATGACGTGATCGGCGACAAGACCAGGGACATGGCCGTCTGGGCCGGTCTGCTCGTCGGTGCCGCCGTCGCCGTCTACGTCCTCACCTACATCCGCCGCTACTACGGCGGCCGGCTCGCCCTCGACGTCCAGCACGACCTGCGTACCGACATGTACGGGACGATCACCCGGCTCGACGGGCGGCGGCAGGACGAGCTGTCCACGGGGCAGGTCGTCGGGCGGGCCACCAGTGACCTCCAGCTGATCCAGAGCCTGCTGTTCATGCTCCCGATGACCATCGGGAACGTCCTGCTCTTCCTGATCTCCCTGGTGATCATGGCGTGGCTGTCCCTGCCGCTCACGCTGGTCGCACTCGCCGTCGCCCCCGCGCTGTGGTTCATCGCCCGCCGCAGCCGCACCCGCCTGCACCCCGCCACCTGGTACGCCCAGGCCCAGGCCGCCGCCGTGGCCGGCGTGGTCGACGGCTCGGTGAGCGGCGTACGGGTGGTGAAGGGCTTCGGCCAGGAGGAGCAGGAGACCGGGAAGCTCAGGGAGGTCGGGCGCAGGCTCTTCGCCGGGCGGCTGCGGACGATCCGGCTGAACGCCACCTACACCCCCGCCCTCCAGGCCGTCCCCGCCGTCGGCCAGGTCGCCATGCTCGCTCTCGGCGGCTGGCTGGCCGTACGCGGGAACATCACGCTCGGTACCTTCGTCGCCTTCTCCACCTACCTCGCCCAGCTCGTCGGCCCGGTCCGGATGCTCGCGATGGTCCTCACCGTCGGCCAGCAGGCCCGCGCCGGCACCGAACGCGTGCTGGAGCTGATCGACACCGAGCCCGCGATCGAGGACGGCACGAGGGATCTGCCCGCCGACGCGCCCGCGACCGTCGAGTTCGACGACGTCGCCTTCGGCTACGCCTCGGAGTCCGGGAAGAGCCGCCCCGTCCTCGACGGGCTCTCCTTCGAGATCCGCGCGGGCGAGACCCTCGCCGTCGTCGGCTCCTCCGGCTCCGGGAAATCCACGGTCTCCCTGCTCCTGCCGCGCTTCTACGACGTGACGGGCGGCGCCGTCCTCATCGGCGGCCACGACGTGCGCGAGCTGACCCTCGACTCGCTGCGGGCCGCCATCGGGCTGGTGCCCGAGGACTCCTTCCTGTTCTCGGACACCGTGCGCGCCAACATCGCGTACGGCCGCCCGGACGCCACCGGCGAGGAGATCGAGGCCGCCGCGCGGGCCGCGCAGGCGCACGGGTTCATCACGGAGCTGCCCGACGGTTACGACACCACCGTCGGCGAGCACGGCCTGACCCTCTCCGGCGGCCAGCGCCAGCGGGTGGCCCTCGCCCGCGCGATCCTCACCGACCCCCGACTGCTGGTCCTCGACGACGCCACGTCCGCCGTGGACGCCCGCGTCGAGCACGAGATCCACGAGGCGCTGAAGGAGGTCATGCGGGGCCGTACGACGCTCCTGATCGCGCACCGCCGTTCCACCCTCGGCCTCGCCGACCGCATCGCCGTCCTCGACCGCGGCCGCCTCGCCGACCTCGGCACCCACGAGGAGCTCCAGGAGCGTTCCGCCCTCTACCGGCGCCTGCTGACCGACCCCGACGAGCTGGGCGGGGTGTCACCGGGACACGCCCGGCCCGCCGCACCCGCCGAGGACACCTCCGTACGGGACGAACTGGACGCCGAGTTCGACGCCGAGCGCGGGGTCACGCCACGGCTGTGGACCGGCGACCGGGCGCCCAAGGACACCGCCCTCGCCGGCACCCCGGCCACCCCGGAGCTGCTCGCCCAGGTCGACGCGCTGCCCCCGGCCGACGGGACCCCGGACGTCGACGAGGCGCGGGCCGTGGAGCCGGAGGAGTCGTACGGCCTGCGCCGCCTGCTGCGGGGCTTCCGCGCACCGCTGCTGATCAGCCTCGCCCTGGTCGCCGTGGACGCCGGCATGGGCCTGCTGCTGCCGGTGCTCATCCGGCACGGCATCGACGAGGGCGTCACGCAGGCCGCCCTCGGCGCGGTCTGGGCGGCCTCGCTGCTGGGTCTGCTGGCGGTGCTCGCCCAGTGGACGGCGCAGACCGGTGAGATCCGCATGACCGGCCGGACGGGGGAGCGGATCCTGTACTCGCTCCGGCTGAAGATCTTCGCCCAGCTCCAGCGGCTCGGCCTCGACTACTACGAGCGCGAGCTGACCGGCCGGATCATGACGCGGATGACGACGGACGTGGACGCGCTGTCGACGTTCCTGCAGACGGGACTCGTCACCGCCTTCGTCTCGGTCGTCACCTTCTTCGGCATCCTGGTCGCCCTGCTGGTGATCGACGTGCAGCTCGCGCTCGTCGTCTTCGCGACCCTGCCGCCACTGATCATCGCCACCTACTTCTTCCGCAAGGCCAGCGTGAAGGCGTACGAGCTGGCCCGGGAGCGGGTCTCCTCGGTCAACGCCGACCTCCAGGAGTCGGTGGCCGGGCTGCGGATCGTGCAGGCCTTCCGGCGTGAGCACGACGGCGGGCGGCGGTTCGCCGAGCGCAGCGACAGCTACCGGCAGGCCCGCATCCGGGGGCAGTGGCTGATCTCGATCTACTTCCCGTTCGTACAACTGCTGGCCTCCGGGGCGGCCGCCGCCGTGCTGATCGTCGGCGGCGGGCGGATCGACGAGGCGACGCTGACGACCGGCGCGCTGGTGGCGTACCTGCTCTACATCGACCTGTTCTTCGCGCCCGTCCAGCAGCTCTCCCAGGTCTTCGACGGGTACCAGCAGGCGTCCGTCTCCCTCGGCCGCATCCAGGAACTGCTGCGGGAGCCGACCTCGACCAAGGCTCCCGAGAAGCCGCTCGGCGTGGCGTCCCTGCGCGGCGAGATCGCGTTCGAGGACGTGCACTTCAAGTACGGGGGTGCCGACGAGGTGGACGCAGCCCTCACCGGCATCGACCTGCGTATTCCCGCCGGGCAGACCGTCGCCTTCGTCGGCGAGACCGGCGCGGGCAAGTCGACGCTGGTCAAGCTGGTGGCCCGGTTCTACGACCCGACGGGCGGGCGGGTGACCGCCGACGGGCGGGACCTGCGCGGCCTCGACCTCACCTCCTACCGGCACCGGCTGGGCGTCGTCCCGCAGGAGGCGTACCTCTTCCCCGGTACCGTCCGGGACGCCATCGCCTACGGCCGCCCGGACGCCGGCGACGCCCAGGTGGAGGCGGCGGCGCGGGCGGTCGGCGCCCACGAGATGATCGCCACGCTGGAGGGCGGCTACCTCCACGAGGTCGCCGAGCGGGGCCGCAACCTCTCCGCCGGGCAGCGGCAGCTGATCGCGCTGGCCCGCGCCGAGCTGGTCGACCCCGACGTGCTGCTCCTCGACGAGGCGACGGCGGCCCTGGACCTGGCCACCGAGGCGCAGGTCAACCAGGCCACCGACCGCGTCGCGGGCCGCCGTACGACGCTGGTCGTCGCGCACCGGCTGACCACGGCCGCCCGCGCGGACCGCGTCGTCGTCATGGACGGCGGGCGGGTCGCCGAGGACGGCACGCACGACGAGCTGCTGGCGCTCGACGGACGGTACGCGCGACTGTGGCGGACCTTCGTCGGGGCGGCCGAACCGGAGGAGCCGGTCGGCGCGCTGCGGTGACCCTCGCGCAACCATTCGACATACGGCGTGCGTCCGTACAGCCGTACGCCGGTGCCGCCGTACGGCGGGGGCGGAGAGGGAGGGGGACCGCTTTGGGCAAGGGTGGTGCTGGAACACGTCGGCGGCTGGCGCTGGGCACGGCCGTGCTGATGGCGGCCGGGCTGCTCGCCGTCGCGGTGCCGCAGGACGCGCAGGCCGCCGCAGGGTGCCCGGGGCGCAAGGTCCGCACGCTGCCGTTCTCCACCGGGTCCGTCCTGGTCTACAAGCGCGGCAACTATGTCTGTGCCGTCACCGTCCCCAAGAAGGCCGGCACCAAGCGGCAGATGTCCGTCAGCGTGCAGGCGCGCGGCGGCCGGCCGGTCGTGGACTCGGGGCGGTACGCCTACCGGGCGGGGCCGGTGACCGTGCACGCCGGGAAGCGCTGCGTGTGGGTGAAGGGCAAGGTGTCCCGGGGCTCGGTCAGCTCCGGCTGGATCCTCTGCTGAGTCGTCCCCCGGCAGCCAATCTTCGATCTCCCCTGGTGTGCGGGTGACTTGCTCCGATAGCTTCCGGCGCACATCCGTTTCACAGGGAGGGTGCATGCGCAAGGCGCTCAGATGGCTGCTGGCGCTCGTGGTGCTCATAGGCACCGTCAGCACGGCGGGCGCGGCCACCGCCGCCGAGCCGAAGGCCGTCGACATCAAGGACCGGCTGCTGTCCATACCGGGCATGAGCCTGATCGAGGAGAAGCCGTACACCGGCTACCGCTTCTTCGTCCTCAACTACACCCAGCCGGTCGACCACCGGCGCCCGTCCAAGGGCACGTTCCAGCAGCGGATCACCGTGCTGCACAAGGACACGGCCCGCCCGACGGTCTTCTACACCGGCGGCTACAGCGTCTCCACGAACCCGAGCCGCCGCGAGCCGACCCAGATCGTGGACGGCAACCAGGTCTCCATGGAGTACCGCTACTTCACGCCGTCCCGGCCCGAACCGGCCGACTGGTCCAAGCTGGACATCTGGCAGGCGGCCAGCGACCAGCACCGCATCTTCAAGGCACTCAAGCCGCTCTACTCCGAGAACTGGATCTCCACCGGCGGCTCCAAGGGCGGCATGACCGCCACCTACTACGAGCGCTTCTACCCGCGCGACATGGACGGTGTCGTCGCCTACGTCGCCCCCAACGACGTGGTGAACCGCGAGGACAGGGCCTACGACCGCTTCTTCGCCCGCGTCGGCACCGAGGAGTGCCGCGACCGGCTGAACGGCGTGCAGCGCGAGGCGCTGGTGCGCCGGGCACCGCTCAAGGAGAAGTACGAGGCGTACGCCGCCGAGAACGGCTACACCTTCGACACCGTCGGCAGCCTGGACCGCGCGTACGAGGCGGTCGTCCTCGACTACGTGTGGGGCTTCTGGCAGTACAGCACCCTGAAGGACTGCGCCGACATCCCGGCCGACGCCAAGAACGCGACGGACGACGAGATCTGGAACTCCGTCAACACGATCTCCGGCTTCTCCTTCTACACGGACCAGGGCCTCGCCCCGTACACGCCGTACTACTACCAGGCGGGCACGCAGTTGGGCGCGCCGACGATCCACTTCCCGCACATCGAGAAGAAGTACATCCGCTACGGCTACCAGCCGCCGCGCAACTTCGTGCCCCGGTCGATCCCGATGAGGTTCGAGCCGTGGGTGATGCGGGACGTCGACCGCTGGGTGCGGCACAACGCCGACCAGATGCTGTTCGTGTACGGCGAGAACGACCCGTGGGGTGCCGAGCCCTTCCGTCTCGGGCGGGGCGCGCACGACTCCTACGTCCTCACCGCGCCCGGCATGAACCACGGTGCCAACGTCGCCGGCCTGGTGCCCGAGGAGAAGGCCCTTGCCACGGCCCGCATCCTCGACTGGGCGGGCGTCGCCTCCGCCGAGGTACAGGCGAACCCGTCGGCGGCCGAGCCGCTGGCGACGTTCGACGCCAAGCTGGACAAGCGGGACGTGCAGCGCGAACCGGCGCTGCGCCCGTAGAGCGGTGACCGCGCCCGGCCGCCGCTGAGACGCTCCGACACGGGGACGCTCACAGCGGCCGGGCGCAGCCCACCGGCCGTTCGCCGCCGAGGCGGACGTAGAGGCCGGTCGAGGCCGGGCAGTCCGTCCGGACGGCGACCGCCTCGACCACCTTGAACTGCGGTTTCCTCTTGCCCTTGCCGTCGCACGCGGTCTCGCGGACCTTGCCGTCCCCGGCGTCGTAGACGCAGTCGCCGACGATGGTGCGCGGGCCGCCACCGCCGCCCGGATCGCCGGGGTGCGGCGGCTGGAGCCCCCGCATACAGGCGTAGCCCCGTGACACGGCCCCGTCGCCGTCCTCGTCGGACGAGGGGCGCTGCTCGCTGATGTGCAGGACGAAGTCGGTGGTGGCGGGGCACGGCGGCCCGTCGCCCGCACGGCCGTCCTCCCGGGCCACGACCCGGGCCGCCGCCCGCTCGCTGTCGCACGGCACCTCGGTGAACGAGACCGTCCCGAACGAGCTGCACTCGTCGATCGCGAGGAACACCGCCCCGTACCCGGAGGGCCGTACGACGGCCGGTGCCGAGCCCGGGACGGTCCCCCCGCTGAGCCGCCCGCCCCCGCTCGCGCCCTTGCCGCCGCTCTCGCCGCCCGTCAGGCCCGACGGGCTCTGGCAGCCCGTCAGCAGCACGGCGCACAGCGCCGACAGGGCGCAGAGCGCCCCCGCAGCCCATCTCTCACGCATCGCCATCCCCCCGGATCCCCGGACCAGCGTGACCCGCCGCAGCGGGCGCACGCCAGACGCGCGGGGTGCTTTGCGCACGGTGGCCGGGGGCGCCCCCGGCGCGTGGCGTAGGCCGCGCTACGTCCTACGACCGGTAGGACAGCCCGTGCCCGAGGGGGTACAGCACCTTGGTCGGATCGTCCGCCCGCACCACCGGCACCGGCAGCTTGCCGCGCGGCCGTACCCGCCCGGCGATCACCCGGGCCGCCGCCCGTACCTCGACGTCGGTCCAGGAGTACGCGGCGAGGTAGGCGCGGACGTCCGGGAGCCGGGCCACGTCGTACGGGTTGCGGATGGCGACCGCGACGACCGGCTTCCCCGTCTCCAGCAGCCGTGCGACCAGTGTGCGCTGGCTGCCGGCCGCGGTGACGTTGTACGTGGCGACCACCACCGCGTCGGCGTCCCCGGCCGCCGCGACCGCGCGGTCGATGACGGCGGCGGACGGCGCGGTGCCCGTGGACAGGGCGGTGGCCGTGAAGCCCAGCTCCGTCAGCTCGCCCGCGAGGACGCCGGTGGGCGGCCCGGTCGTGCCCGAGGGGGAGGCGGGGTCGGCTCCCACGACGAGCACCTTCGGGTGTTCCCGGCGCGACAGCGGCAGCAGCCGCCCCTCGTTGACGAGCAGTGTGGTGGTCCGCTCGGCGATCCGGTCGGCCGCGGCCAGGTGCCCCCGCGTGCCGACGGTGCGGTCGACGTCCCGCCGGCTGGTGTAGGCGTCCCGGAACAGTCCCAGCTTCGCCTTCAGCCGCAGCACCCGCAGGATCGATTCGTCGAGCCGCGCCTCGGTGAGTTCACCGTCGCGTACGGCGTTCAGGACGGCGTTCCAGGCGAGGTCCAGGTGCGGCGGGTTGAGCAGCTGGTCGACGCCCGCCTTCAGCGCCAGCACCGGCACCCGTTCGTCGCCGTACTTGGTCCGTACGCCCTCCATGCCGAGGGAGTCGGTGACCACGACCCCGTCGTAGCCCAGCTCCTCGCGCAGGATGCCGGTGAGGATGGGGCGGGAGAGGGTGGCCGGGTCGCCGGAGTCGTCGAGCGCCGGGACCACGAGGTGGGCGGTCATGATCGCGTCGATACCGGCGTCGATGGCCGCGCGGAAGGGCGGGGCGTCCAGCTCCGCCCACTGCTCGCGGCTGTGCGTGATCACCGGGAGGCCGGTGTGGCTGTCGGTGGCGGTGTCGCCGTGCCCGGGGAAGTGCTTGGCGCACGCGGCGACCCCGGACCGCTGATACCCCGTCACCTCGGCCGCCACCAGCTCCGCCACCGCCTGCGGATCGGCGCCGAAGGACCGCACGCCGATCACGGGGTTGGCGGGGTTGACGTTCACGTCGGCGACGGGGGAGTAGTCCTGGCGGATGCCCATCGCGTGCAGTTCGGCGCCCGCGACCCGGCCGAGGGTGCGGGCGTCGGACCGCGACCCGCCCGCTCCGACGGCCATCGCGCCCGGGAAGAGGGTCGCCGGCTCGCCCACGCGGGCCACTATTCCGTACTCCTGGTCGGTGGAGACGAGCACCGGAAGGCCGCGCGGCAGTTCGAGCGACGCCTTCTGAATGCCGTTGGACAGGTCGGCGATCTGGTGCGGGTCGCGGGTGTTGTGCGCCCAGGCGAAGTAGATGACGCCGCCGACCCGGTACTTGGCGACCAGCTCGGCCGCGGTGCGGACGCCGATCTCCTTGAGGTTGGCGTCGATGTCGGCCTGGTCGGGGTCGGTGGCGGAGTGACCGTAGACCCGCATGACGAAGAGCTGGCCGACCTTCTCCTCCAGCGTCATGCGGGAGATGAGCGCCCGGAGCTTGTCGTCGTCGGGCCTGCGGGCATCGGCGTACGCGGTGCCGCCGCCGGCCGCCAGGGTCGCGGTGACGACCGCGGTGGCGGTGAGGACGGTACGTCTTGAGGGGTGTGCGGTGCTTCCCGTGCCGGCCGTGCTGCTGTGGTGCACGTGCGCTCCTTCCGGAGTGATCCGCTGGGGAATCGCTGGAGAGGTGCTGAAGGAAACTGCCAAGGAGTCACCAATATCCGGGAAGTTTCTGCCAGTCAAGGGAGCGCACAGGAGTCACCCGAAGCGGTGAAGAGCGAGCCGGAGGGGCCGCCGTCGGCGCTAGGGAGGGTGCGCGCCGACGGCGGCGCGCTGCCGGCCGCGGTACGACGGAGAGGGTGGTCAGCGATCGCAGCCGGCAGCGAGGCCGACACCGCACCGCGCAGACTCATCCGGCAGCGTGCGGATTGGACGACGGCGGCCGGGCAGGGGTTCCCGGCCGGGGCGGGTTTCCCAAGTCGGTACGCACGGGGCCCGTGGGGCGAGGGCCCTCCCGGCAACGGACGGGACGAGCCGGTCCGAGGCGCGGAGAGTACGGGCGGGCGAGGGTCACCCACGCCCGCGCCGCCCGGCGGGCCCACCGACGCGGGCGAACGCCCCCGAGGCCGCGCCGCCTCCGCCCGGCCCCCGGCGCCGACGCTCCGGTCAGTCCGCCCGTGCGGGCGGGACGGTGCGGGCCGAGGCGTCCGGCCAGTGGGCCCGTAGTGTGCGCACCGTCTCCGCGATCGCCGGACGGCGAGCCGCGCCCGCGCGCCACAGTGCGTACAACCGCCGTACGGGCGTCGGGACGAGCGGCACCTCCACCACCCCCGCGGGCAGCGGGCCGCGCCCCAGCCGGGGGATCAGGGCGATGCCCAGCCCGGCCGCGACCAGGGCGACGAGCGTCGGGTTCTCGTCGGCCTGGTGGACGATGTCCGGCTCGTGCCCCGCGCCCCGCAGGGTCCGCAGCAGCCAGTCGTGGCAGACCCGCCCGGGCGGCTGGCAGATCCACCGCTCCCCGCCCAGCTCCTCCCGCCGCACGCCGTCCCGCCCCGCGAACCGATGCCCCTCGGGCACGAGCAGATCGCACAGGTCCTCCCCGACGAACGCCTGCTCCACCCCGGCCGGGGCGGGCAGCGGCGCGATGTCCCAGTCGTGCGCCACGACCACATCGACGGCGCCCTTCGCCACCAGGTCCACGGACAGATGCGGGTCCACCTCGGTGAGCCGGGTGTCGAGCGCGGGATGCCGTGCCGCCAGGTCGGCCAGCACGGACGGCATCAGACCGCGCGCCGCCGACGCGAACGCGGCCACGGTCAGCCGCCCCGCCGGCACCCCGCGCCGCTCCTCCAGCCGGGTCTCCGCCCGCTCCACGACGGCCAGCAACTCGACGGCGGTGGCGGCCAGTTGCCACGCCTCGTCGGTGAGCCGCACCCCGCGCCCCTCCCGCTCCAGGAGCACGGTCCTGGTCTCCCGCTCCAGCTTGGCGATCTGCTGGGACACGGCGGACGGCGTGAAGCCGAGCGCGGCGGCGGCCGCGCCGACGGTGCCGTGCACGGACACGGCGTGCAGGGCACGCAGACGCTGAAGATCGAGCACGAGGCGGCCCCCTGATACGGATCCCTGATGTCCCTGATGCGAACAGTTAGCAGTGCTTCATCCAACCATGCAGAAATCATCGCTGGTGCTTCATGGTCGATCGGCGTGATTCTCGACGCATGCGACCTTCCCACCTGCTCCTCGCCGTGCTCGTCGCCGCCGTCTGGGGCGTGAACTTCACGGTCATCGAGATCGGCCTCGACCACTTCCCGCCGCTGCTCTTCTCCGCCCTGCGCTTCCTCGTCGCCGCGCTGCCCGCCGTCTTCCTCGTGGGCCGCCCGAAGGTGGCCTGGAAGTGGATCGTGGCGGTGGGGCTGGTGCTGGGCGTCGCGAAGTTCGGGCTGGTCTTCGTGGGCATGGACACGGGCATGCCGGCCGGCCTGTCCTCCCTCGTCCTGCAGATCCAGGCGGTGTTCACGGCGGTGATCGCGGCGGCGGTACTGGGCGAACGCCCCACCGGTGTGAAGGTGCTGGGCATGGTGGTGGCGCTGGCCGGCATAGGCGTGGCGGCCCTCGACGAGGGCGCCTCCGGACCGCTGGGCGCTTTCGTGCTGGTCGTCGGGGCGGCGGCCGCGTGGGGCCTGTCCAACGTCCTGACCCGCAAGGCCTCCCCGCCCGACGCGCTGAACTTCATGGTGTGGGTGTCCACCGTGCCGGTACTCCCCCTGCTGGCCCTCTCCCTCGTCACGGAGGGCCCGTCCCAGGACCTCGCGGCCCTGCGCGGGCTGGACTGGCAGGGCGCCGGCACGATCCTCTTCGTCGCCTGGATCTCGACCGTCTTCGGCTTCGGCGCCTGGGGCTGGCTCCTGCACCGTCACCCCGCCTCCACGGTCGCGCCGTTCTCCCTCCTGGTGCCCGTCTTCGGCATGTCGTCGGCGGCGCTCTTCCTCGGCGAGTCGGTGACCCCGCTGCGGTGGTGCGCGGCGGCGCTGCTGGTGGGCGGGGTGGCACTGACGACGCTCACTCCCTCCCGGCGCGGCCGGGACCGGCGGCTGCCGGAGGTGGTCGTGGCCCGCCCGGAAAGCGTTGGACGGCCGCCGGCGCGGGCGGAAGAATCCGTCCGGTGACGTTCACCCTGAAGGGCCCGGCCCTCGAAGGCACGCTGGTACGACTGGAACCGCTGGGACCGCACCACGCGGCGGACCTGGCCGTGGCCGCCGAGGAGGACCGCGGCACCTACGCGTTCACGTGGGTACCCAGGGCCGACGAGGTCGGCGCCTACATCGACGCCCAGTTGGCCAGGGCGGCGACGGGGCGGCTGGCGCCCTACGCTCAGGTCTCCCTCGCCACCGGCCGGGCGGTCGGCGCCACCTCCTACTGGGAGCCCCGTTCCTGGCTGACGGACGACGCCCTCGACGCGATCGAGGTCGGTTTCACCTGGCTGGCCCGGTCGGCACAGGGGACGGGCGTCAACGCCGAGGCCAAGCTGCTGCTGTTCCGCCACGCCTTCGAGGTGTGGGGGGTGTCCCGGGTCGACCTGAAGACCGACGCCCGCAACGCCCGGTCCCGCGCCGCGATCGAGTCGGCCGGCGCCCGCTTCGAGGGCGTACTGCGCAACTGGTCCCGCTCCTGGGCGCCGGGTGAGGAGGGCCGGCTGCGCGACTCCGCGATCTACTCGATCACGGCGGCGGAGTGGCCGCAGTGCCGCGAGCGGCTGGAGCGCCGGGTGCGACGGCCCGAGGTGTCGACCATCACGTCGACGCCCACGCCCACGCACACGTCGACGCCCGCGCCCGCGCCCACGTCGACGCCCGCGCCCACGCTCACGCCGCGTCGCTGAGCAGCCGGGCGAGGTGCTCGCGCCCCGCGACCAGCAGCTCCGGCAACGGTGCGGCCGACTCGTACCACCGCTTCTCGTACTCCCAGCACAGCCAGCCGTCCCAGCCGTGGCGGGAGAGGACGTCCACCACCTCGGTGAGCGGCAGCACGCCGGCGCCGAGCGGCAGCGGGGTGGTGTCCTCGGCGGAGGCGATGTCCTTGACCTGGACGTAGCCGAGGTGCGGGGCGAGGGCCAGATAGCTCTCCGAGGGCTGCTCGCCGCCCAGCCAGGTGTGCATCACGTCCCACAGGGCGCCGACCTGGCGGTGCCCGACCAGACCGAGGACGCGCATCGCGTCGGCGCCCGTGCGGTGCGAGTCGTGGGTCTCCAGGAGGATGCGTACGTCCACTTCGGTGGCGTACTCGGCGGCCGTGCCCAGCCGCCGGGCCGCCGTCGCGTCGGCCTCCTCGGGGCTCTGGTCGGTGCCGCCGCCGGGGAAGACGCGGATGTACGGGGCGCCCAGGTCGCGGGCCAGGTCGAGCAGGGCGCGGATCTCGGCGATCACCGCGTCGTCGTCACCCGGCGCGGCGACCCGCGCATACCCCGCGAGGCTCAGCAGCTCCACGCCCGCCTCCTTGAACCCGGCCGCCACCGCGGCCCGTTCGTCGGGGGCCAGGCCGGGGTGCACCGGTTCCTCCGGGTGGGCGCGCAACTCGACACCGTGGTAGCCGTGCACGGTCGCGAGCCCCAGCACGTCGGTCAGGGGCAGGCCGGGGACACCGAGGGTGGAGAACGCCAGCTTCATGACCACGGAGCGTACCCGTACCTGCCTTCCGCACTCCTCCCCGTCAGTTGGGTGTCGCCGCCCGGTAGACGCACAGCTGCACGCCCTTGGGCGAGGTGGTCGTGGAGACCGGCTCGAAGGCGTGCAGCGCACCGCCCGTGGGGAAGACCGACTTGCCGCCGCCGAGGATCACCGGCATCACCATGAGCCGCAGCTCGTCGACCAGCCCCTCGTGCAGCAGCGTGCGGGCGAGCGAGGGGCTGCCCAGGACCAGCAGCCCGCGGCCACTTCGCTCGCGCAGCTCGCGGATGCGGGCGACGGCCTCGTCCCCGGGGACGAGGACGGTGTTGTGCCAGCTCAGGTCGGATTCGCCGAGGGTGCCGGAGACCACGTACTTCGGGAGGGCGTTGATCCGGTCCGCGAAGGGGTCCCCCGCCCGCTCGGGCCAGGCCCCCGCCATCGTCTGCCACGTACGCCGCCCGAACAGCAGCGCGTCACAGCCGGCGATCGCCCCGTCGAACGCCCCGCCGACCACCTCGTCGTCGAAGTACGCCTGCGTCCAGCCACCGTGCGCGAAACCGCCGTCGGTGTCCTCCTGAGGACCGCCGGGGGCCTGCACGACGCCGTCCAGGCTGATGAACTCGGTGATGACGATACGCATGGGAGCAGCTCTCCTAGTTCCGTTACGGCACGACGCCGATACAGACCGACGCCCACCCGAAAACTAATCGCCGCCCGGCGCTCTCATGCCGGGTCGGTGATCTCCAGCCCGTCCGGCGTTTGAGGACGAGGCCGTCCAGGCCGAAGCGGGGGCGTGGGGGGGGGGGGGCCCACCCCGCCCCCACCACCCCAGGGGGTCGGGAAAACAAAAACACACCCCCCCCCCGCCCCCCCCAGAACCCCCACCACCC
>NZ_JBHJRX010000061.1:17673-54913 GCF_042268605.1 Streptomyces sp. NPDC056296
GGCGGGTGTGGGTTTGGACTGGCCGACGTGTGCAGGCGCCCGGGCGCCTCTCTCTCCCCCCCCCCCCCGCCCCCACCAGGCCCACACCAACGCGGGGCGCGGAGAAACCAACGGCACCTACCCCCGCGGCCCCCCGGAGGACCCCCGCACCATCAATTCCCCCCGCACCGTGGCGATCCCCCCGGGCGGCGCCTCCTCCCGCCCCATCGCGATGCGCCCCGCCCGCGCCCCCGCCTCCGCGAGCGGCAGCCGGACCGTCGTCAGCGCGGGTACCGCGTCGATGCTGAAGGGCAGGTCGTCGAAGCCGGCCACGGACACGTCGTCCGGGATGCGCAGCCCCAGCTCGCGCAGCGCCGCGCACGCACCCAGCGCGACGGAGTCGTTCGCGGCGACGACGGCCGTCAGGGAGGGGTCCCTGCGCAGGAGTTCGAGTGTGGCCTCGTAGCCGGACTGCCGGTCGTAGCGGCCGTGGACCGCCCAGCGGGGGTCCTCCTCGATGCCGTGCGCGGCGAGCGCGGCGCGGTGGCCCTCCAGCCGGTGCCGGGTCGTGGTGCGCTCCTCGGGGCCCGCGATGTAGCCGAGCCGCCGGTGCCCGAGCCCGATCAGGTGATCGGTCAGCTCCCGGCCGCCCCCACGGTTGTCGAAGGTCAGCGCGATCGCCCCGGTGTCCGGCGCCGGCGGCCGCCCGCACAGCACCACCCGCGTGCCGGCCTCCGCCAGCTTGCGCAGCTTCGCCGCCACGGCCGCCTGGTGCGCCGCGTCCTCCATCGCCCCACCGGTCAGCACGACGGCCGCCGCCCGCTGCCGCTGCAGCAGGGTGAGGTAGGTCAGCTCGCGCTCCGGGGTGCCGCCGGTGTTGCAGACCACGGCGAGTCTCTCGCCGCCCGCTCTGCCGCCCGGCCCGCCGATCTCGGACTGGATCGCGCCGGCCATGATGCCGAAGAAGGGGTCGGCGATGTCGTTGACCAGGATGCCCACCAGGTCGGACGTGGCCGCCGCCAGCGCGCTCGCGGGGCCGTTGAGCACGTAGTCCAGGTCGTCGACCGCCTTCAGCACCCGTTCCCGGGTGGAGGCGGCCACGGGATAGTTCCCGTTCAGCACACGCGACACGGTCGCGGGGGAGACCTGGGCGCGGGCCGCCACGTCCGCCAGTGTCACCGTCATGTCCTCGTCCTCCGCATCGCGCGTGTGCCGTACGCCGTCTCAGCCGTCTCAGCCGTCGCCGCCGTCTCAGGTGACCTTACGACCACGGCCCGCCGCTGTTCGTCCCCTCGAACAACTCGCCCGGGCCGCGGTCTTGTCCAGACCACCGTCCACAGGCTAGCTTCGTCGTGCATAGAAAGCGCTTGCTGTACCGCACTACATACGGCTCCTCGCTCGTACGAAGGGAATGACGTGACACGCAAGACGGTGCGAATCGCCATGAACGGTGTGACCGGACGCATGGGCTACCGCCAGCACCTCGTCCGCTCCATCCTGGCCCTCCGCGAACAGGGCGGCCTCGACCTCGGCGACGGCACCGTGCTGTGGCCGGAACCGATCCTGGTCGGCCGCCGCGAGCACGCGCTGAGGGCGCTGGCGGAGCGGCACGGCCTGGAGCACGTTTCGACGGACGTGGACGCGGTCCTCGCCGACCCGTCCGTGGACATCTACTTCGACGCCCAGGTCACCTCGGCCCGAGAGGAGGCGATCACGAAGGCGATCGCCGCGGGCAAGCACGTCTACACCGAGAAGCCCACCGCCACCGGCCTGGACGGCGCCCTGGAACTCGCCCGCCTGGCGAACGCCGCCGGCATCAAGCACGGCGTCGTCCAGGACAAGCTCTTCCTCCCCGGCCTGCTCAAGCTCAAGCGCCTCATCGACGGCGGCTTCTTCGGCCGCGTCCTGTCCGTGCGCGGCGAGTTCGGCTACTGGGTCTTCGAAGGCGACTGGCAGGACGCCCAGCGGCCCTCCTGGAACTACCGCGCCGAGGACGGCGGCGGCATCGTCGTCGACATGTTCCCGCACTGGGAGTACGTCCTGCACGAGCTGTTCGGCCGCGTGAAGTCCGTCCACGCCCTCGCCACCACCCACATCCCGCAGCGCTGGGACGAGAACGGCAAGCCCTACGACGCCACCGCCGACGACGCGGCGTACGGCGTCTTCGAGCTCGACGGCGGCACGATCGCCCAGATCAACTCCTCCTGGGCCGTGCGCGTCAACCGCGACGAACTCGTCGAGTTCCAGGTCGACGGCACCGAGGGCTCCGCGGTCGCCGGACTGCGCGACTGCCGGGTCCAGCACCGTTCCGCCACCCCCAAGCCGGTCTGGAACCCGGACATCCCCGCCACCGAGGTCTTCCGCGACCAGTGGCAGGAGGTCCCGGACAACGGCGACTTCGACAACGGCTTCAAGGCCCAGTGGGAACTGTTCCTGCGCCACGTCTACGCCGACGCCCCCTACCACTGGGACCTGCTGGCCGGCGCCCGCGGCGTCCAGCTCGCCGAACTGGGCCTGAAGTCCTCCGCGGAGGGCCGCCGCCTGGACGTACCGGAGATCGCGCTGTGACCCTCCACCTGCCGGACGCGAACGGCACCCTGCGCGCCTACGAGCCACGCACCGAGCCCCTGACCGTCACCCGGGAAGCTCCGGGAAGCGCTTTCACCTCCCGTACGGTCTTCTCGGCCGCGCACGTCGTCGCCGACCCCTGCGCGGACACCACGCCCGACGGCCCCGCCGCCGTCGACTGGGACGCCACCCTCGCCTTCCGCCGCCACCTGTGGTCCCATGGCCTCGGCGTCGCCGAGGCCATGGACACCGCCCAGCGCGGCATGGGCCTGGACTGGGCCGGCGCGGCCGAACTCGTCCGCCGGTCCGCCGCCGAGGCGAAGGCGGCCGGCGGACGGATCGCCTGCGGCGTCGGCACCGACCAGATCACCGGCGGCACCCTCGCCGAGGTCCGGGCGGCCTACGAGGAACAACTGGCCGTCGTCGAGGAGTCGGGCGCCCAGGCCATCCTGATGGCCTCCCGCGCCCTGGCCGCGTCGGCGCGGAGCCCCGAGGACTACCTGGAGGTCTACGACCACCTGCTCCGCCAGGCCGCCGAGCCGGTGATCCTGCACTGGCTCGGCCCGATGTTCGACCCGGCCCTGGAGGGCTACTGGGGATCGGCGGACCTCGACGCGGCCACCGGCACCTTCCTGGACGTCATCGCCGCCCACCCCGACAAGGTCGACGGCATCAAGGTCTCCCTGCTGGACGCCCGGCGCGAGATCGACCTGCGCCGCCGCCTCCCGCAGGGCGTGCGCTGCTACACCGGCGACGACTTCAACTACCCCGAGCTGATCGCCGGCGACGAGCAGGGCTTCAGCCACGCGCTGCTCGGCATCTTCGACCCGCTGGGCCCGCTGGCGGCCGAGGCGGTCCGGGTGCTGGACACGGGGAACACGGAAGGCTTCCGCGCCCTCCTCGACCCCACCGTCGCCCTCTCCCGGCACCTCTTCCGGACCCCCACCCGCTACTACAAGACGGGCGTGGTGTTCCTGGCCTGGCTGGCCGGCCACCAGAGCCACTTCACGATGGTCGGCGGCCTCCAGTCGGCCCGTTCCCTGCCGCACCTGGCCCGCGCCTACGAACTCGCGGACAGCCTTGGCCTGTTCCCGGACCCGAAGCGCGCGGAGGAACGGATGCGGACCCTGCTGAACCTGTACGGAGTGGACCAGTGAGCGACACGGCACCTGACCTGACGCGTTTCAGCATCAACCAGATGACGGTCAAGCAGTTGTCGCTGCCCGAACTGACCGCCGCCTGCCGTGAACTCGGCGTCGGCAACGTCGGCCTGTGGCGCGAACCCGTCCAGGCGTACGGCGTCGAGGCGGCGGCCAAGCTGGTCCGCGACGCGGGCCTGACCGTCACCACCCTGTGCCGCGGCGGCTTCCTCACCGCGATCGACGCGGACGAACGCGCGACGGCCCTGGCCGACAACCGCCGTGCCGTCGACGAGGCCGCCACCCTCGGCACCGACACCCTCGTCCTGGTCTCCGGCGGTCTCCCGGCCGGCGACAAGGACCTGCGCGCCGCCCGGGAGCGCATCGCCGACGCCGTGGCGGAACTGGCCCCCTACGCCGAACGGCACGGCGTACGGCTCGCCATCGAGCCCCTGCACCCCATGTACGCCTCCGACCGCTGCGTGGTCTCCACCCTCACCCAGGCCCTGGACCTCGCCGAACGCTTCCCGGCCCATCAGGTCGGCGTCACCGTCGACACGTACCACATCTGGTGGGACGACCGGGCGCCCGAGCAGATCGCGCGGGCCGGGGCGGGCGGACGCATCCACACCTTCCAGCTCGCCGACTGGACCACCCCGCTGCCCGAGGGCGTCCTCAACGGCCGCGGCCAGATCGGGGACGGCGCGATCGACATGCGGGAGTGGAAGGGGTACGTGGAGGCGGCCGGGTACACCGGGGCCATCGAGGTCGAGCTGTTCAACGAGGAGCTGTGGGCCCGGGACGGGCGGGAGGTGCTCGCCGAGACGGCGGCACGGTTCGCCGCGCACGCGGGGGCCGAAAAATAAAATCCGGCGGCCCGTGCAACCGTTTCGTGCGTCCGCGGGTCGTACTTGGCATCAGAACCCCATTGGGGGGACCCGGGGGGGGGATCACGGGGTTCTGAAGGGGAGGGAAACCCGAGGGGGCACGGTCGTCGACCGGGCCCCCTCGAAGTTTTCCTGGTCGTCAGAAGAAGACCCCGCACCGCAGCAGCACGTTCGCGTAGGGGCGGGCCTCCCCGGTCCGCACCACCAGCCGTGCCCCCGCCGAGAGTTCCTTCAACCGCTCGTGCGAGACGAGGGCGAGGGCGGGGAAGCGCCCGTCGAGCAGCGCGGCGGCCTCCGCGTTGGCGCCCCTGACCTCCGTCGCCGCCGTCGCCCCCTCGACCACCAGCTCGGCGAGCAGGCCGTCCACCACCTCCGCGAAGGACGGCACTCCGGCGCGGAAGGCCAGGTCGACGACGCGTGGACCGGCCGGGATCGGCATGCCGGCGTCGCACACCAGGACGCCGTCGCCGTGGCCGAGTTCGGCGAGGGCACCCGCGAGGTGGCGATTGAGTATGCCGGCCCGCTTCACAAGGCCTCCGCCTCCGCCGCCGTCGGATACGACGCCTGCGCGCCCGCCTTCGTGACGGCCGCCGCGCCGACCCGGGCCGCGTACGCCGCAGCCTCGGCGAGCGACGCACCCGTGCCGAGCCGCCAGGCCAGCGCCGCGGTGAACGCGTCGCCCGCGCCCGTCGTGTCCACGGCGTCCACCTTCACGGACGGGACACGGGAGACGCCCGCGCCCGACGCGACCAGCGCGCCCTCGGCGCCCAGGGTCACGACCACCGAACGCGGCCCCTTCGCCAGCAGGATGCGGGCCCAGTCCTCGGGGCGGTCGCTCACGCAGGCGTCGCCGAGGATCACCTTCGCCTCGTGCTCGTTGACGATCAGCGGGTCGCAGGCCGCCAGCACCTCCGCCGGGAGCGGGCGCGGCGGCGACGGGTTCAGCACGAAGCGGCTGTCCGGCGCCAGACTCCGGACCACCTCGACGACCGTCTCCAGCGGGATCTCCAACTGCGCGGAGACGACCCGGGACGCGTGGAAGAGGCTCGCGGCGGCCCGGACGTCCCCCGGTGCCAGACGGGCGTTCGCGCCCGGCGACACCACGATGCTGTTGTCCCCGGACGGGTCGACGGTGATCAGCGCGACGCCGGTCGGCGCCCCGCCCACCAGCACGCCGACCGTGTCGACGCCGGCCGCCCGCTGCGAGTCCAGCAGCAGCCTGCCGTAGTCGTCGTCGCCGACCCGGGCCAGCAGCGCCGTAGTGGCGCCGAGCCGAGCGGCGGCGACCGCCTGGTTCGCGCCCTTGCCGCCCGGGTGGACGGCCAGGTCGGTGCCGAGCACCGTCTCGCCGGCACCCGGCCGCCGCTCGACGCCGATCACGAGGTCGGCGTTGGCCGACCCCACGACCAGGAGGTCGTAGTCGTACATGAATCGCTCCCCGATCCGAGTGAATCCGAGTGAACCCGAGCGAACCCGGGTGAAACCGAGTGAGGCGGGCGGGCGGTCGACGTGACCGCCCGCCCGTGCACCGCCGTGCGCCCGTGTCAGCCCTCGAAGCCGGCCACGTTCTCCTTGGTGACCACCTTCACCGGCACCTTCACCATCTTCTCCACCTTCTTGCCGTCGGCGGCGCGCAACGCGTTCTCGACCGCGATCCTGCCCAGTTCCCTCGGCTGCTGCGCGACGGACGCGAACAACGTGCCCTCCCGCACCGCCTTCAGCCCGTCCGGGGTGCCGTCGAAGCCGACGACCTGGACCGACTTGCCGGCCTTGGAACCCAGCGCCTTGATCGCGCCGAGCGCCATCTCGTCGTTCTCCGCGAAGACGCCGTCGATGTCGGGGTGCGCCTGGAGCAGGTTGGTCATCACGTCCAGGCCCTTGGTGCGGTCGAAGTCCGCGGGCTGCTTGGCGACGACCTCGATACCCGGGTACTCCTTCAGACCGGCCGCGAAGCCCGCCCCGCGCTCCCGGCTGGCGGAGGTGCCGGCCTGGCCCTGGAGGATGACGATCGTGCCCTTGCCGCCCAGCTTCTCGGCGAGCGCCTTGGCGCCCAGCTCACCGCCCTCGACGTTGTCGGAGGCGACCAGCGCGGCCGTCTTCGCGTCGTTGACGCCGCGGTCCACGGCGATCACGGGGATGTCGTCCTTGTTCGCCGAGCGCACCGAGGGACTCGCGGCGTCGGAGTCCACCGGGTTGACGATGATCGAGGACAGACCCTCGCTGGTGAAGTTCTGCAGTTGGTTGGCCTGCTGGGAGGCGTCGTTCTGCGCGTCCGTGACCGTCAGGTCCACGCCCAGCTTCTTCGCCTGCTCCTCCGCCCCGTCCCTGATCTGCACGAAGAACGGGTTGTTGAGCGTGGACAGCGACAGACCGACCTTCTGCGTCTTTCCGGCCGAGGAGTCGTTGTGCAGCAGCGAGGTCGCACCCACGACGGCCACGGCCACGACCGCCGCGATCACGTACGTCAGTGCCTGCTTGCCCTTGCCGCCCCCGCCGGCCCCGGCCGCGGGCGTGGTCGCCCCCGCCTTGCGCCGCAGGGTGTCGAGGAGCACCGCCAGCGCGATGACGACACCGATGACGACCTGCTGCCAGAACGCGGAGACGGACAGCAGGTTGAGGCCGTTGCGCAGCACCGCGAGGATCAGCGCGCCGATCAGCGTGCCCGACGCCTTGCCGGTGCCGCCCGCGAGCGAGGCACCGCCGATGACGACGGCGGCGATGGCGTCCAGTTCGTAGCCCTGCGCGGCCTGCGGCTGCGCGGAGGAGAGCCGGGAGGCGAGCACGATGCCCGCGGCGGCGGCGAACAGCCCGGAGAAGGCGTAGATGGCGAGCTTCTGCCGCTTCACCCGCAGGCCGGACAGCCGCGCGGCCTCCTCGTTGCCGCCGATGGCGTACATGGAGCGGCCGATGTAGGTCCGCCCGAGGACGAACGCCGTGATCAGCCCCATCACGATCATCACGAGCACCGGCACCGGCAGCCATCCGCCGAGCGTGTCACCCAGGTGGGAGACGGAGTCCGGGAAGGCGATCGGCGAGCCCTGCGAGATGACGAGCGACAGACCGCGCCCCACCGACAGCATGGCGAGCGTCGCGATGAACGGGGGCAGCTTCCCGTAGGAGATGAGGAAACCGTTCACCAGGCCGCACGCGATGCCCGTCGCGACGGACAGCAGCACCGCGAGCACGACCGGCATCCCGGCCTCGGTGGCGCTCCACGCCAGCACGGTGGCCGACAGCGCGGCGACCGAGCCGACCGACAGGTCGATGCCGGCCGAGACGATGACGAAGGTGACGCCGAAGGCGAGGATCGCGGTGACGGCGGCCTGGACGCCGACGTTCAGCAGGTTGTCGGCGGTCAGGAAGTCCCCGGAGAGTGCCGACATGGCGATGACGAGGACGATCAGCGCGGTCAGCGCGCCGTTGTCGAGCAGCAGGCGGCGCAGACCGCCCGAGGCGCCCTGCGCGCCCGGCTTGCTCTTGAGCGTGTCAGTGGCCACCGGAGGCCTCCGTTCCGTCGCTGTGGGGGGTGTCGCTGCCGGGATCGTTGTGGGAGTCGCTGTGGGGGGTGCTGACGGCGAGTGCCATCACGGCGTCCTGGGTGGCCTCGCCGGCCGGGAGCTCACCCGCGATCCGGCCCTGGGCCATCACCAGCACCCGGTCACTCATGCCGAGCACCTCGGGCAGGTCGCTGGAGATCATCAGGACGGCGGCACCGGCGGCGGTGAGTTCGTTGATCAGCTGGTAGATCTCGACCTTGGCGCCGACGTCGATGCCGCGCGTCGGTTCGTCGAGGATCAGCACCTTGGTGTTCGCGAGCAGCCACTTGCCGATGACGACCTTCTGCTGGTTGCCGCCGGAGAGCGTGCGCACGTGCTGACCCAGTCCGGCCATCCGCACGCCGAGCTGCCCGGCGATCCGCTCGGCCGCCTCGTGCTGCCCCTTGAGGTCCACGAGCCCCGCGCGGGAGGTGGAACGGAGGGTGACCAGCCCCAGGTTCTCCTCGACGGAGGCGTCCAGGACGAGCCCCTGGCCCTTCCGGTCCTCGGGCACCAGCCCGATGCCGGCCGCCATGGCGGCGTTCACGTCGTGGCGACGGAGCCGGCCGCCCGCGACGTGCACGGTCCCCGCGTCGTACGGATCGGCGCCGAACACGGCCCGGACCACCTCGGTCCGCCCGGCGCCGACGAGGCCCGCGATGCCGACGACCTCACCGGCGCGGACCTCGAAGCCGACGTCGTGGAAGACGCCGTCCCGCGTCAGTCCCTCCACCTTGAGCAACGCCGCGCCGGTGTCGGCGCGTTCGCGCGGGTACTGCTGCTCGATCGACCGCCCGACCATGAGCCGTACCAGCTCGTCCTCGGGCGTGGCGGCGGGCACCTGCCCGACACTGCGTCCGTCCCGGATGACGGTGACCCGGTCCCCCAGGGCGGCGATCTCCTCCAGGTGATGGGTGATGAACACGATCCCGACGCCGTCCTCGCGCAGCCGCCGCACGATGGCGAACAGCTTGTCGACCTCCTCGGAGGTGAGCACGGCGGTCGGCTCGTCCATGATGAGCACGCGCGCGTTCAGGCTGAGCGCCTTGGCGATCTCGACCATCTGGAGCCGGGCGATGCCGAGTTCACGCACCCGCGCGCGCGGCGACACGCTCAGACCGACCCGCTTCAGCAGCACTTCGGCGTCCGCGTCCATCTTTTTCCGGTCGATCATTCCCAGGCGGCGCGGCTGGCGCCCCAGGAAGATGTTCTCGGCGACCGTCAGGTCGGGGACGAGGTTGAACTCCTGGTAGATGGTGGCGATCCCGAGGCGCTCGGAGTCCTGCGCACCGTGGATGCGCACCTCCTCGCCACCCGCCAGGATCCGCCCGGCGTCGGGCGTGTAGGCGCCGGAGAGCATCTTGATGAGCGTGCTCTTGCCCGCGCCGTTCTCACCGAGGAGCACGTGCACCTCGCCCCGGCGCAGGTCGAAGTCGACGCTGTCGAGCGCGACCACGCCGGGGAAGGTCTTGCGGATGCCCTCGATGCGCAGCAACTCGTCCGGACTGCGGCTGCTCACGGCGTACTCCTTCGTACGGGGGACGGGGACGGGGGCGGGGACGCGGGTTCTTGCGGGCCGGTGGGCTCGCCGCACGAGCGGCGCACGACGAGCCGCGCCGGGAGGGTGACGGACTCGCCGGGCCGGCCCTCGATGCGGTCGACCAGCGCGCGCACGGCGGCCCGGCCGAGGTCGCCCGTGGGCTGGGCGATCGCGGTGACGGGCGGATCGGTGTGCACGAACCAGCGGATGTCGTCGAACGCGGCGAGCGCGATGTCCTCGGGGACCCGCAGCCCGCGCGCGCGTACGGCGTCCAGGGCGCCGAGCGCCATCAGGTTGTCGGCGGCGAAGACGACCTCGGGCGGCTCGGGCAGGTCGAGGAAGCCCTCGGTGACCCGGCGTCCGCTGTCGGCCTGGAAGTCGCCCTGGCCGATGTAGACGTCGGGCAGGGGAAGCCCGTAGTCGGCCAGCGCCTCGCGGAAGGCGTCGACGCGCTCGCGTCCGGTGGTGGTGGCGGCGGGCCCGGCGATGATGGCGAGCCGCCGGTGCCCGAGGGCGTAGAGGTGCGCCACGAGGTCCCGTACGGCGGCCCGCCCGTCCGACCGGACGACGGGCACGTCGACGCCGGGGATCCAGCGGTCGACGAACACCATCGGCGTCCCGGCCCGCGCGGCCGCCAGCATCCCGGGCGAGCCGCCGTCGGTGGGGGAGACGAGGAGCCCGTCGATGCGCCGGTCCAGCAGCGTCGTGACGTGGTGGTCCTGGAGATCGGGCCGCTCGTCGGCGTTGCCGATGATGACGCTGTAGCCGAGCGCGCGGGCCTCCTCCTCGACGGAACGGGCCAGCTCGGTGAAGTACGGGTTCATGACGTCGCTGATGACCAGGCCGAGGGTGCGGGTCTGGTCGGTGCGCAGCGACCGGGCGACGGCGTTCGGGCGGTAGCCCAGCGTCTCGACGGCGGCCAGCACGCGCTCGCGGGCGGCGGGGCTGACCGACGGGTGGCCGTTGAGCGCGCGCGAGACCGTCGCGACGGAGACGCCCGCCTCGGCGGCGACGTCCTTGATGCCGATACTCGCCATCGCCGTTCCACCTCCTTGTGGAATCGATTACACGGAGGATTGGAAACGATTACACGAGCTTGGGGCAAGGGGTGGTGCCGCGCCGATACCCAATCGTGACCGGGTCTCGGCGCGGCTGTCGTGGCCTCAGCGCTTGAGTGTGAAGGTCCTCAGCGCTTGAGCATGAACGTCCTCAGCGCTTGAGCGTGAAGGTGAAGTCGCCCGTGAGCCTGGCGTTCAGCCGGACCGCGGAGACGACCTTCCCCCGCGCGGCCAGCCTTTCGACCTCGGCGCGGGGGAGCCCGCACCCTTCGGCGATCAGCCGCACCGGCCGGACGGGGATCCGCGCCGCGAAGCGGACCGAGACGTCGATCACCTCGCGGTCCAGGTGATCCGGTCCGCCGGTGTCGAGACGCCAGGCGCCCTCCCAGTCGAGGGCGACGCGGTTGCGGCGCCGGATGCCCGGATCCTGGAGCAACTCCATCGCCAGTGCGGGGTCGTTGTCGTGCAGCCGGTCCAGCAGCCCGGGCCGTACCGAGCGCACCCGCGTGCGCTCGAAGACCGTGAGCCTCGCGGTGTCCCCGCAGGCGGTGCAGAGCGCGAGGAGCCAGGCGTCGATGAGCTTGTGGTGGGCGTTGGCACGGAACTTGCCGTTCGCCCGGAAGCGTCCGCCCCCGCACGCGTGGCAGCGGCGGAGGACGATCGCCGGGCAGGTGGGCATGACCACCCAGTCGTTGAGCACAGAAGTACACCGGTTTCAGTGTGAGAAGTCCGCAGCGGAAAGCGGCGCGGCGCACAGGTGCGACGCGCGACAGATCAGCACTCGGGGGGTCTCACGCGGTGTACAACGGCCCGCCCTTCAGCAGACGACTCGGTCCGGCAGGAGGGTAGTGGCGCACGGCGGCGCCGCTCCACCGGTTTTCGCCCGGGGAGCGGCGCCGCCGTCCGGGCCGGTCAGTCGAAGGCCGCGTCGAACATGCCGGCCTCGTAGGAGCCGCCGGCCTGGTGCGTGATCACGGCGAGCCGGTTGGCCGCGTTGATCATGGCGACCACGCAGATCAACGTGGCGATCTGGTCGTCGTCGTAGTGCTTGCGCACCAGGGCCCAGGTCTCGTCGGACACGCCCTGGTGGGCGTCGGCGAGCCGGGTGCCCTCCTCGGCGAGTGCCAGCGCCGCCTGCTCGGCCTCGGTGAACACGGTGGACTCGCGCCAGGCGGCGACCAGGTGGAGCCGGACCGCGCTCTCCCCGGCGGCCGCGGCCTCCTTGGTGTGCATGTCGATGCAGTGCCCACAGCCGTTGATCTGACTGGCCCGCAGCGCGATCAGCTCCTGCGTGGACTTCGGCAGCGACGACTGCTGGAGCACCAGGGCCATGCCCGCGAACCGCTTCGCGAACCGGCCGCCGATCTCGTTCTCGAACAGGTTGAATCGGGTTTCCATGACCCCGTCCTCACTCTCGGTGCCGCGTTGACGCACACAAGACGCCGACGGCCGGGACCCTGTGACAGGGCGCCGGTGTGACGTGGACCACCGGCGGCGGATGTCACAGACCGGCGGTGGCCGGCGTCCTGTGCGCGTGACACCGTCGAAGGCGAACGAGCGGGAGCAGCTGGGCATGAGCGAGAACGGCAGCCACGAACAGGACACGACGACCGGGACACGCGCGGGCGGCGGACAGGCGGACCCCGCCACCGAGGCCTTCGTCGCCCACCGCAACCTCCTCTTCACCGTCGCCTACGAGATGCTCGGCTCGGCCGCCGACGCCGAGGACGTCCTTCAGGAGACGTGGCTGCGGTGGGCGGGAGTCGATCTCGCGACGGTGCGCGACCGGCGTGCGTACCTGGTCCGGATCACCACCCGCCAGGCACTGAACCGGCTGCGGACGCTCGGCCGCCGCAAGGAGTCCTACGTGGGCGAGTGGCTGCCGGAACCGCTGCTCACCACCCCCGACGTGGCCGAGGACGTCGAACTGGCCGACAGCGTCTCGATGGCGATGATGCTGGTCATGGAGACGCTCACGCCGACCGAGCGGGCGGTGTTCGTGCTGCGCGAGGTGTTCGACCTCGGGTACGACGAGATCGCCGAGGCCGTCGACAAGAGCCCGGCCGCCGTCCGCCAGACCGCACACCGGGCCCGCGCGCACGTCGCGGCCCGCCGGCCGCGCGGCGTCGTCTCCCGGGCCGAGAGCCGGGACGCGCTCGACGCGTTCCAGCGGGCCGTGCGGACGGGGGACCTCCAGGGCCTGCTCGACATCCTCGCGCCGGACGTGGTCCTGCTCGGCGACGGCGGCGGCATCAAGCAGGCGGTCCTGCGGCCCGTCACGGGCGCCGACAAGGTGGCCCGCCTGGTGCTCGGCGGCATGGTCAAGCTGCCCGTCGAGATGTCGATGGACCCGGCCCAGGTCAACGGCCACCCGGCCCTGGTCATCCGGCTCGACGGCGAGCTGGACACGGTGGTGGCCGTGCGCTTCGACGACGGCCGCATCTCCGGCCTTTACGCCGTGCGCAACCCCGAGAAGCTGTCGCGCATGCGACGGGAGACCGCCCTGCGGCGCTGAGGGCTGCGCCGGGTGCGGGTGCGTGTGTGTGTGGGCGCGGGCGCCGGTGCGAGTGCGGGTGCCGTGCTCGGGGCGCTCGGGGCACTCGGTCGCCGGCATCACTCAGTCGCCGAGGTGTCCCCGGACCCCTCGGCCCCCGGCCCCTTCGGCTCCTGGCCCCCCGGCCCCTTCGGCTCCTGGCCCCCTCGGCTCCTGGCCCCTTCGGCTCCCGACCCCCTGGCCCCCTCGGCTCCGGGCCCCGCGGCCCCCGGGGGCCCGCGCCGCCAGCGCCTCCAGTAGGAGTTCCACCGCCTCCTCGAAGGAACTCTCCGCCATCCGGGGCAGCCCGTCGCGCGCGGCGGTCAGCGCCGGATACGACCGGGGGTCGAGGTCCGCGTAGACCTCCTGCCAGGCCCGGCGGTCGGCCTCGCGCTGCTGCCCGGGGAGCGCCTGGAACGCCGCCTCCGTGGCCGCGTGGCTGAGCACGGTGTCGATGAAGGCCAGATAGAGCCGCGCCGCGCGGGCGGGCTCGAAACCCGCGGACAGCAGCAGGCCGATGCCCGTGTCGACGGCCCGGATCTCGTTCGCGCGCCGGGTCACCCGGTACGACGCCATCGCCGCCGCGCGCGGGTGGGCGAGATACCCGGCGCGCACCCGCAGAGCCATCTCCCGCAGCGAGGCCACCCAGTCGCTACCGGGTACGAACCCCGCCATCGCATCGCCGATGATCCGGTCGGCGATGGCGAGCACCAGGTCGTCGGTGTCGTGGAAGTAGCGGTACAGGGCGCTCGGATCGCAGCCCAGGGCCGTGCCGAGCCGACGCACGCTGAGCGCCTCGGGACCGTGCTGGCCGATCAACCGCAGGGCGGTCTCGACGATCAAGTCCTCCGACAGCAGGACCCCGGAGCGGGTGGGCCGCCGACGGCGGCGCTCCCCCGGAACACGCGACGTCATGACGGACTCCCTCTGTTCCCTGCGGGCGTGCGACCGCTTGCCTCCTGTCGGCGCACGATCACGGCCTCCTGCCGGCGCGCGATCACCGCCTCCTGTCAGCGTGCGACCGCTCGCACCCTGTCGGCGCACAGCCCTCGCGGCACGGCCGCGGTGCGGCCACCACCGTCCGGCCACCACCGTCCGGCCACCACCGTCCGGCCACCGCGCCCGAGCAGTCAACGACCGCCGCCAGTCTTATGTCAACAGGATTGACGCAACAGCACGCCAGTTGTTCCATCGCCTTGCCGCGCGGCTCTTCCCCGTCCCGCCTCCCGAGGAGCCCTCCATGTCATCCCCGCCGTCCCAGCCCCCGACCCCCGCACCCCCACCCCGCCCCGCCCTGAAGCGCTCCCTCGGCGTCGTCGACGGTGTCGCCATCGCCGCCTCCAGTACGGCCGCCACCACCAGCATCGCCATCGGCATGGGCACGGTCGGCTCCGTCGTCGGCCTCCAGGCCCCCGCCCTCCTGCTGCTGGCGTTCCTGCCGGTGCTCGGCATCGCGCTCGCCTACGCCCGCCTCAACCGCTCCGAGCCCAACTGCGGCAACGGCTACGTGTGGGTCGGCAAGTCCCTCAACCCCTGGCTCGGCTTCCTGACCGGCTGGGTCACGGTGGTCGGCTCGATCGTCTTCTGCGCCTACACCAGCGCCGTCATGGGCTCGGTCCTGCTGATCCTCGCCAACAGGGCCGGCGTGCACACCCTCGCCGGCGTCACCCTGGACCCGACGTCCACGGGCGTCAGTACGGCGGTAGGGCTGGTGGTCCTCGTCGGCCTCGCCGTCCTGACCGTGACCGGTACCCGCGTCGCCACCCGGTTCCAGTTCGGCCTGCTGATCTTCGAGTACGCGGTGCTGCTGGCCGTCTGCGGCTGGGCCATGGCCACCGGCGGCCACGCCTTCTCCCTCTCCTGGTTCAACCCGTTCGCGATAACCGACGGCACCGCCTTCGCCCAGGGCATGGTCCTGGCGGTGTTCTTCTTCTGGGGCTGGGACGCGGCCTTCAGCGTCACCGAGGAGACCAGAAGCCCCGGCGACTCCGCCCGGGGCGGCCTCATCGCCCTGTTCGCCATGCTGGGGCTGTTCCTCTTCGCCTCGGTCGCCTTCCAACGGGAGATGAGCCTGGCCGAACTGATCCGCAACGGCCCGCAGGCCCTGCCGTACCTGGGGGAGAAGCTGGCCGCCGAGCCGTGGGCCACCCTGCCCGTGATCGCGTTGATGTTCTCCGCCGTCGCCTCCGTCCAGGCGTCGCTGATCCCCATGGCACGCGGTCTGCTCGCCATGGGCCGCGACCGCACCATGGGGCCGGTGTGGACACGGGTCCACCCCCGGTACGGCACCCCCGCCGCCGGAACGGTCATCCTCGTCGCCATCGCCATGGTGACCGCCGTGCTCGCCGTCGCCATCCCCAAGCTGAGCGACATGCTGCTGGCCGCCGTGAGCGCCATCGGCCTGGTCGTCGCCCTGTACTACGGCCTCACCGCGCTCGCTTGCGCCGTCCGCTTCCGTTCCGCGCTGCGCGAGGGACCGCGTGAGGCACTGCTCGCCGTCGGCGTGCCCGCCGCGTCCAGCCTCGTCCTGCTGGGTCTCGGCGGCTACCTCGGATACTCGTACCTGACCATGAGCGACCACTTCGAACTCAGCCCGGACAACGGATGGTTCATGTTCTCGCTGCCCGCCGGCATCGTCCTGTCCGGCCTCGTCATGGCCGCCGTGGCCAAGTACGTCCGCCGCGCCCCGTACTTCACCACGGGGCGCGGCACCGACGCGGAAACCCTGACCACCACCCCGCCGGACCGCGCGCCGGTCTGACGCCCACGCCCCGCCTTACGCCCCCATCCCCTCCACGGAGTTCACCACCCATGTCACACGCCCAGCCCACCACCTCCGCAGACACCGCAGGCACCGCACGCACCGCAGGCACCTCCGACACCGCCCCGGCCTCCGCCCGCTCCGGCCCCGCCGACCTCGTCCTCACCGGTGGCCCCGTGCACACCGTCGATCCGGCCCGCAGCCGCGCCACCGCCGTGGCCGTGCGCGGCGGACGGATCGCGGCCGTCGGCCACGACGAGGTGCGCGAGCTGATCGGACCGCGCACCGAGGTCGTCGACCTGGCGGGCAAGCTGCTGCTGCCCGGCTTCCAGGACGCCCACGTCCACCCCCAGGGTGCCGGCCTCGAACTCGGCCTCTGCCACCTCGCCGACACCACCGACCCGGACGAGTACCTGCGCAGGATCAGGGCGTACGCGGACGAGCACCCGGACGCCGAGTGGATCACCGGCGGCGGGTGGTCCATGGAGGCATTCCCCGGCGGCACGCCCACCGCCGCGGCCCTCGACGCGATCGTCCCGGACCGGCCCGTGTTCCTGCCCAACCGCGACCACCACGGCGCCTGGGTGAACAGCCGGGCGCTGGAGCGCGCGGGCATCGACGCCCGTACCCCCGACCCCGCCGACGGCCGGATCGAACGCGACGCCGCGGGAAACCCCACCGGGATGCTCCAGGAGGGCGCGGCCCACCTGGTGGGCAGGCTGGCCCCGGACCCCACGCCGGACGAACAACTCGCCGCGCTGCTGCGCGCCCAGTCCGTCCTGCACTCCCACGGCGTCACCGCCTGGCAGGACGCCATCGTCGGCGCCTACACGAACATGACGGACCCGGCCCCCGCCTACCGGGCGGCCCTGGACCAGGGCCTGCTCACCGCCCGTGTCGTCGGCGCCCTGTGGTGGGACCGCGAGCGCGGTGCGGAGCAGATCCCCGAACTCGTGGCCCGCCGCGAGGAGCTGACCCGCGACCGCTTCCGCGCCACCACCGTGAAGGTCATGCAGGACGGCATCGCCGAGAACCACACGGCGGCCATGCTCGACCCGTACCTCACGGGCTGCGGCTGCGCATCGGACAACAGCGGCATCAGTTTCGTCGAACCGGCGGAGCTCAGGAAGTACGTCACGGAACTCGACGCGGCCGGCTTCCAGGTCCACTTCCACGCGCTCGGCGACCGTGCGGTGCGCGAGGCGCTCGACGCCGTGCAGGCCGCCCGTGAAGCCAACGGGTGGCGGGACACCCGGCACCACCTGGCCCACCTCCAGGTCGTGCACCCCGCGGACGTCCCCCGCTTCCGCGCCCTGGGCGCCACCGCCAACCTGCAGATGCTGTGGGCCGCCCACGAACCGCAGATGGACGAACTGACCCTGCCCTTCCTCGGCGCCGAACGCGGCACCCGCCAGTACCCGTTCGGCGACCTGCTGCGCGCCGGCGCGACACTGGCCGCGGGCAGTGACTGGCCGGTCAGCAGCCCCGACCCGCTCCAGGCCATCCACGTCGCCGTCAACCGCGTCGCCCCGCAGGCACCCGAGGGGACGCCGGCCTTCCTCCCCGGGCAACGGCTCGACCTGGGCACCGCCATCGCCGCGTACACGGCCGGCAGCGCCTACGCCAACCATCTCGACGACACCACCGGCAGCATCACGGTCGGCAAGGCGGCCGACCTGGTCGTCCTCGACCGCGACCCGTTCGCCGGGCCGCCCGAGGAGATCGCCGCCGCCCGCGTCCTGGAGACCTTCGTGGCGGGCCGACGCGTGCACGCGGCCCCCGACGCGTAGGCCCCTCCGCGAAAATCCCTACCGCGGCGGCCGCGAAGGGCTCAGACTCGTCCCATGGCGGACATGGGGTCGTTCCGGGACGCGGTCACCGCGTGGGCGGCCGGTGCGCCCGGCGGCCCCGCGTGCGAGCTGGCCGCGCGGCTGTCCGTCCGCACGGCCGTACTCCTCGAAGGCCCGAGCGACGCGGCGGCGGTCGACGCGCTCGCCGCGCACCACGGCCGGGACCTCGCCGCGGAGGGAGTCTGCGTCCTCCCGATGGGCGGCGCGATGAGCGTCGGCCGCTTCGCCGGCCTCCTCGGCCCGTCCGGCCTGGACCTCCGCCTCACGGGACTGTGCGACGAGCGGGAGCGCGGCTACTACGTCCGCGCCCTGGACCGGGCGAACGCCGCCCCGCACGATCTCTTCGTCTGCGCGGCCGACCTGGAGGACGAACTCATCCGCGCGCTCGGTGTGCCACGGGTGACGGAACTGATCGAGACGGAGGGCGACCTGCGCCCCCTCCAGACCTTCCTCCGCCAGCCCGCCCAACGCGACCGCACCGCAGAGCAACAGCTGCGCCGCTTCCTCGGCACGAAGAAGGGCCGCAAGATCCACTACGGCCGCGTCCTGGTCGAGGCCTTGGACACCGCTGGCACCCCGGCCCCACTCGCGGGCCTGTTCGCGGGGCTCTGACCACGCGGCAGGGATCCGCCAACCGTGAGCATTTGGCCTGAGTTTGTACTTGGCGCGCTCGAATGAGCGCGTGGATGACAGGTGGCCGGTGAGTGTCCTTGTGCGGGGGGTGTCTCTGGCGCGGTCAGGCGGAGGCCAACTCGCACCACACGTACTTGCCCCGGTTGCCGTGCCTGGTCAGCGGATGCCACCCCCACACGTCCGCGCAGGCCCGCACCAACGCCAGCCCCCGCCCCTCCTCCAGCTCCTCCACCCGCCCGAAAGCGGCCGGGGGCTCCGGCGGTTCGGGGTCCGTGTCCCAAGCCCCGATCCGCAGCGTGCCCGGCGGCGACCAGCGGATGCGAAGGGCGGCGGGGCCCTTGGTGTGCCGTACGGCGTTGGAGACTAGCTCCGTAGCGAGCAGTTCGGCGACGTCGACGAGGCGGATCAGTCCGTGCATGGTGAGGACCAGACGGAGGGTGCGGCGACTGACGGTGACCGCGCGGAGGTCGTTGGGGATGTAGAGGGAGTACTCCCAGGGCTCGTTTTCGGGCATGCGGGACTCCAAGTCGGGCGTGGTGGGTTTGTGGCGGGCCAGGTGTCAATGCCGCAGCCGTCATGGCAGGACGGGGCGGTGCGCTTCCGGTGACCCGGTGCCGCACGGTGTGCGGTGCGTCACTGAAGGTAGACCTGAAAGTTTCGGCGCGGCAAGCCGATCGCGTAATCTTCACCCCGAACGAGTCGCGTCGGCAGGCGCGTTGAGATGAGGAGCGGTCATTGCCCACGAGGCGCGAACCAACAGCGCGGCAACTGCGCCTTGCGACGGAACTGCGCAGACTTCGCGAGGCGGCCGGCCTCACCGCCCGTCAGGCCGCGACCATGCTCGGGGTCAGCAACGTCCAGATCAGCCAGATTGAGGCAGGGCTGTCGGGAGTCAGTGAGCAGCGGCTCCGACGTCTCGCGTCCCACTACGCCTGCACGGACGAGGAACTCGTCGATGCCTTGGTGGAGATGGCCACCGACCGGACGAGAGGTTGGTGGGAAGAGTACCGAGGGCTGCTGCCCACGCCGTTCCTGGATTTGGCGGAGTTGGACCACCACGCCACATTCCAGGAGGACGTGGCCATCCTGCACGTGCCCGGCCTGTTGCAGACGGAGGGCTACGCCCGGGCCGTCTTCTCCTCCAGGATTCCCGCACTTACCGACGAGGAGCTGGAGTTGCGGGTGCGCCACCGGCTGGCCCGGCAGAGGATGGCCGCCTTCCCTCATAAGATCGTGATCCATGAGGCGGCCCTCCGGATCAGGGTCGGTGATCGCGCCGCCGCTCGGGGGCAACTCGCACGACTCCTGGAGGCCTCCGGGATCGATCGCATCACCTTGCGAGTCATCCCGTTCGACCTGGACGGGTTCGCCAGGGCGTCAAGCACGATGACCTACGTCGGTGGGGCCGTGCGCAAGCTGGACACGGTCGCGCGTGACACGCCGCACGGTGCGTTTCTCGTCGACTCCGAGGCCCAACTCGCCGCCTACCGAACGCGCTTCCGTAAAGTAGAGAACGTCTCGCTTGCCCCGGATCGATCGCGTGAATTCATCCATCGGCTGACGAAGGAGCTGTGAGTCCCATGGACAACTGGCGAAAGTCGTCCTACTCGGGCGAGGGCGACGGCAACAATTGCGTCGAAGTCGCGACCCGCGCAGCTCGAATCGCCGTCCGCGACAGCAAAGCCCCCGCCCGGGCCACCCTCAGTTTCCCCCGCACCGCCTTCACTCACTTCCTCCAGGCGCTGACGGATCCCGCAGGCAATCCGTGACGCCCGCGTCGGGCCAAGTCGCCACCAGCGCCCGCTGATCCGGGAACCGGGCGCCGCCGATCCGCACGCGCGTCGCCTCCCCGTCGAGCCAGCACACTTCCTCGGGGCCCCCGTCGCCCGTGTCGAACAGGCAGCACACGCCGCCGATGTCGGCGGTGAGGTCGGTGAACGTCTTCCTGATGCTCGCCGAACGCGCGAACAGGCGGCTCATCCCCGACGTCGCGGCCCAGAACTCCAGCGACGCGTAACCGGGGTGCAGGAAGGACTCGAACCGGACCGCCAGGTAGACGTACCCGATCCGGACCCGCCCGTTCACCTCGGTCGGCAGGCCGGACGACTCCCCATATGCGCGCACCGCCTCGTCCACGCCGAACATGAGCGACGTGTCCAGGCGGAACTCGCCGCTCGCGGAGCAGTCGACCGGATCGCTGCCGAAGTCGGACGTGAACGGGAGGACGATCCGCTCACCGCCGGGCAGCGTGACGTCGAGCGGCGGCACGTCACGGGACGGGGGCGCCAGCTCGGCCACGGCGGTCAGCGCCCCCGCGACGTTCCGAGGAGCCAGATAGATGTCGTAGCCGTAGGTCAGCCCCATTTTCCCCTCCGTCGCGCCGGCGCGATCCGCCCGTCCGCATGATCTTGCCGGACCGGTCACCGCTGTCACACCCCACCGGTACCGTCAGATCATGCCCAACCAGTCCGATGCCGCTCCCGGTGAACGGCGACTCGCCACCCTCGAAGGCGTCCTGGAACGCATCACGTACGCCAACGAGGAGAACGGCTACACCGTCGCCCGCGTCGACACCGGCAGAGGCGCCGGCGACCTCCTCACAGTCGTCGGCGCGCTGCTCGGCGCCCAGGCCGGCGAGTCCCTGCGCATGGAGGGCCGCTGGGGCTCGCACCCCCAGTACGGCAAGCAGTTCCACGTGGAGAACTACACGACCGTGCTCCCGGCCACGGTCCAGGGCATCCGGCGTTACCTCGGCTCCGGCCTGGTCAAGGGCATCGGCCCGGTCTTCGCCGACCGCATCACGCAGCACTTCGGCGTGGACACGCTCCAGATCATCGAGGAGGAGCCCAAGCGGCTCATCGAGGTGCCCGGCCTCGGCCCCAAGCGGACCAAGAAGATCGCCGACGCGTGGGACGAGCAGAAGGCGATCAAGGAGGTCATGCTCTTCCTCCAGACCGTCGAGGTCTCGACGTCGATCGCCGTGCGGATCTACAAGAAGTACGGCGACGCGTCGATCTCCGTCGTGAAGAACCAGCCCTACCGGCTGGCGTCCGACGTCTGGGGGATCGGCTTCCTGACCGCCGACAAGATCGCCCAGTCCGTCGGCATCCCGCACGACAGCCCGGAGCGGGTGAAGGCGGGGCTGCAGTACGCCCTGTCGCAGGCCACCGACCAGGGGCACTGCTACCTCCCCGAGGAGAAGCTGATCGCCGACGCGGTGAAGCTGCTCCAGGTGGACACCGGGCTGGTCATCGAGTGCCTCGCCGAGCTGGCCGCCGAGCCCGAGGAGGGCGAGGACCCCGGCGTCGTACGCGAGAAGGTCCCCGACCCGGAGGGCGGCGACCCCGTCACCGCCGTCTACCTCGTCCCCTTCCACCGCGCCGAGCTGGCCCTCTCCGCCCAGCTGCTGCGCCTCCTGCGCACCGGCGAGGACCGGATGCCGGGGTTCGGGGACGTGGCCTGGGACAAGGCCCTGGGATGGCTGAAGGGCCGTACCGGCGCCGACCTCGCCCCCGAGCAGGAGGACGCCGTCAAACTCGCCCTCACCGAAAAGGTCGCCGTCCTGACCGGCGGGCCGGGCTGCGGCAAGTCGTTCACCGTCAGGTCCGTCGTCGAGCTGGCCCGCGCGAAGAAGGCGAAGGTGGTGCTCGCCGCGCCGACCGGGCGGGCCGCCAAGCGCCTCGCCGAGCTGACCGGCGCCGAGGCCTCCACCGTGCACCGCCTGCTGGAGCTCAAGCCGGGCGGCGACGCCGCCTACGACCGGGACCGGCCGCTGGACGCCGACCTCGTCGTGGTGGACGAGGCGTCGATGCTGGACCTGCTCCTCGCCAACAAGCTGGTCAAGGCCGTGCCGCCCGGCGCTCACCTGCTCTTCGTCGGGGACGTCGACCAGCTGCCCAGCGTGGGCGCGGGGGAGGTGCTCCGGGACCTGCTCGCCCCCGGCAGCCCCGTCCCCGCCGTCCGCCTCACCCGCGTCTTCCGCCAGGCCCAGCAGTCGGGGGTGGTGACCAACGCGCACCGGATCAACGCCGGGCAGCACCCGCACACCGACGGCATGAAGGACTTCTTCCTCTTCGTCGAGGACGACACGGAGGAGGCGGGGCGGCTCACGGTGGACGTCGCCGCGCGCCGCATCCCGGCGAAGTTCGGGCTCGACCCGCGCCGGGACGTGCAGGTCCTCGCGCCCATGCACCGGGGGCCCGCCGGCGCGGGCACGCTGAACGGGCTGCTCCAGCAGGCCGTCACCCCGGGGCGCCCGGACGTGCCGGAGAAGCGGTTCGGCGGTCGTGTCTTCCGGGTCGGCGACAAGGTCACCCAGATTCGCAACAATTACGAGAAGGGTGAGAACGGCGTCTTCAACGGCACCGTCGGCGTGGTCACCTCGCTCGACCCGGTGGAGCAGCGCCTCACCGTGCTGACGGACGAGGACGAGGAGGTTCCGTACGAGTTCGACGAACTGGACGAGCTGGCCCACGCCTACGCGGTGACCATCCATCGCTCGCAGGGGAGCGAGTACCCGGCGGTCGTCATCCCCGTGACCACCGGCGCCTGGATGATGCTCCAGCGGAACCTGCTGTACACGGCGGTCACCCGGGCCAAGAAGCTGGTCGTCCTCGTCGGTTCCCGCAAGGCGATCGGGCAGGCGGTGCGCACGGTGTCGGCCGGCCGGCGCTGCACGGCGCTCGACTTCCGGCTGGCGGGCTCCTGACCCGGAGACCTTCCGGTGAAACCTCTCCACCTGTGTGAAAAAAATGATCGATCAAACGAGTCGCAAAGGTCACAGAGCACTTCCGGAAGGGAAGGAGAGGGGGCAGGATGAGCAAATTGGCGGCACTGAGTGCCGCCAATAGGCCCGATGGTCGACCCCGAGTGCACTCTCCTGAGCCAAGTGGGGGATGGTAGAGACAGTCAGGGCACCTCGAAGATGAGGCACTACGTCGGTGAGGGAAGACGTGAGCGACAACTCAGTAGTACTGCGGTACGGCGACGGCGAGTACACCTACCCGGTGATCGACAGCACCGTCGGCGACAAGGGCTTCGACATCGGGAAGCTCCGCGCCCAGACCGGTCTGGTGACGCTGGACAGCGGTTACGGCAACACCGCCGCCTATAAATCCGCCATCACGTATCTGGACGGCGAGGCGGGCATCCTCCGGTACCGCGGCTACCCGATCGAGCAGCTGGCCGAGCGCTCCTCCTTCGTGGAGGTCGCCTACCTGCTGATCAACGGCGAGCTGCCGACCGTCGACGAGCTCACCGCGTTCAAGAACGAGATCACGCAGCACACCCTGCTGCACGAGGACGTCAAGAACTTCTACAAGGGCTTCCCGCGCGACGCCCACCCGATGGCCATGCTGTCGTCGGTCGTCTCGGCGCTGTCGACGTTCTACCAGGACAGCCACAACCCGTTCGACGAGCGCCAGCGCAACCTTTCCACGATCCGGCTGCTCGCGAAGCTTCCGACGATCGCGGCCTACGCGTACAAGAAGTCGATCGGCCACCCGTTCGTCTACCCGCGCAACGACCTCGGCTACGTCGAGAACTTCCTGCGCATGACGTTCTCGGTCCCGGCGCAGGAGTACGAGCTCGACCCGACGGTCGTGGCCGCCCTGGACAAGCTGCTGATCCTGCACGCGGACCACGAGCAGAACTGCTCGACCTCCACGGTCCGCCTGGTCGGCTCCTCGCAGGCGAACATGTTCGCCTCGATCTCCGCCGGCATCAACGCGCTCTGGGGCCCGCTGCACGGCGGCGCCAACCAGTCGGTGCTGGAGATGCTGGAGGGCATCCGCGACTCCGGCGGCGACGTCGACACCTTCATCCGCAAGGTGAAGAACAAGGAGGACGGCGTCCGCCTGATGGGCTTCGGCCACCGGGTCTACAAGAACTTCGACCCGCGCGCCAAGATCATCAAGGCCGCCGCGCACGACGTGCTCTCCGCCCTCGGCAAGTCCGACGAGCTGCTGGACATCGCCCTGAAGCTGGAGGAGCACGCGCTCTCCGACGACTACTTCGTCTCGCGCAGCCTCTACCCGAACGTCGACTTCTACACCGGCCTGATCTACCGGGCCATGGGCTTCCCGACCGAGATGTTCACGGTCCTGTTCGCCCTCGGCCGGCTGCCGGGCTGGATCGCCCAGTGGCACGAGATGATCAAGGAGCCGGGCTCCCGCATCGGCCGCCCGCGCCAGATCTACACGGGCGTCGTCGAGCGCGACTTCGTCCCCGTCGAGGAGCGCTGAGCCGCCAGGCACCCCCGCAGCGCGTCCAGAGAGTCCCGTGCCGCCCCGAGCGGTACGGGACTCTTCTGTGGGCGGCGGCGGGCCGGGCGGCGGTGGCACGAACAGCAGAAGGCGCCCTGGCGCCGGTCCCCCCACGGGCCGACGAACCAGGGCGCCTTCCCATGTCCCGGTGCGGATTCCCCCCACGGGATCCGGCCGGGCGTATGTGAGGACAGCGCCTGAATCGCTGTACTGAGCGCAACGAGCAGAACCCGTCACGCCTGTTGTGCTCGTCGTGCGGTCTGCCGGGACAGCGCACGCCCGGGAGGGCCGCTCAAAGCTTCCCGGTGTACGTGTCCCGGCAACGCAGCTCTGGGAAAGTCCCCCAAGACGTCCCCAGATGCCAGGTGGCGCCCCCCAAGACGCTGCCTGACATCGCCAACTTAGACCTTCGAACCCCTTCGATGGTTACGTTCGCATCACTGTGATCTGCGTCTCTTGCATATGTCCGTTAGGTGCGCAAGAGCCCCGGTACGTGTGACGGGACCCAAGCGTAAGGAAGATGCGCGAGCCTTGTGAAGAGCTTATGTGAGTCGAGTGCCGGACTCCAGAGGTGCCGGCCCTCGACCTGCGGGGAATGCGCGCTCAGTGAAAGGCCCGGAGCCGGAGGCTGTTGGTGACCACGAACACCGAGGAGAAGGCCATCGCCGCCCCCGCGATCATCGGGTTGAGCATCCCGGCGGCGGCCAGCGGCAGCGCGGCCACGTTGTAGCCGAAGGCCCACACGAGGTTGCCCTTGATCGTGGAGAGGGTGCGCCGGGACAGCCGGATCGCGTCCGCGGCCACCCGCAGGTCCCCGCGCACCAGCGTCAGGTCGCCCGCCTCGATCGCCGCGTCCGTCCCCGTGCCCATCGCCAGACCCAGATCGGCGACGGCGAGCGCGGCCGCGTCGTTGACGCCGTCCCCGACCATGGCGACCGTACGGCCCTCGGCCCGCAGCCGTTCCACCACGGCGACCTTGTCCTCGGGCAGCACCTCGGCGATCACCTCGTCGATGCCGACCGCTCCGGCGACCGCCTCGGCGACACGCCTGTTGTCCCCGGTCAGCAGCACGGGGGTGAGGCCCAGCCGGCGCAGCTCGGCCACCGCATCGGCGCTGGTCTCCTTCACCGCGTCCGCCACGGAGACGACCCCGCGCGCCGCGCCGTCCCAGCCGACCACGACGGCCGTACGACCGTCCCTCTCGGCCTCGTCCCTGGCACGCGCCACCCCGGGCGGGAGAGCGTCGTAGAGGCGCCCCACGGCCACCTCGCGGCCCTCCACGCGTGCGCGTACGCCGCGCCCGGGGACGTTCTCGAAGTCCTCGGCGCCCGGCAGCGCGCCGACCCTCTCCTCGGCACCGGCCGCGATCGCGCGGGCCACGGGGTGCTCGGAGGCGTGCTCGACGGCGCCCGCGAGCCGCAGCAGCTCCGCCTCGTCGGTGCCCTCGGCGGCGTACACCTCGTGGAGGGTCATGCGGCCGGTGGTGACGGTGCCCGTCTTGTCCAGGACGACCGTGTCGACGCGCCGCGTGGACTCCAGTACCTCGGGCCCCTTGATCAGGATGCCGAGCTGGGCGCCGCGTCCGGTGCCCACCATCAGCGCGGTCGGCGTGGCCAGACCCAGCGCGCACGGGCACGCGATGATCAGTACGGCCACGGCGGCCGTGAACGCGGCGACCGTGTCACCGGTGGCGCCCAGCCACCCGCCGAAGGTGGCGACCGCGATCAGCAGCACGACGGGCACGAAGACGCCGGAGATCCGGTCGGCGAGCCGCTGTACCTCGGCCTTGCCGCTCTGCGCGTCCTCGACCAGCTTCGCCATCCGCGCCAGCTGTGTGTCCGCGCCGACCCGGGTGGCCTCGACGACCAGTCGGCCGCCGGCGTTGACCGTGGCGCCGGTGACGGCGTCACCGGCCGTCACGTCCACCGGCACCGACTCGCCGGTCAGCATCGAGGCGTCCACGGCGGAGGCGCCCTCGGTCACCGTCCCGTCGGTGGCGATCTTCTCGCCGGGCCGTACGACGAACCGGTCGCCGACCGCCAGCCGGGCCACCGGGATCCGCACCTCGCGCCCGTCCCGCAGTACGGCGACGTCCCTGGCGCCCAGCTCCATCAGTGCCCGCAGCGCGGCGCCGGCGCGGCGCTTGGAACGGGCCTCCAGCCAGCGGCCGAGGAGGAGGAAGGCGGTGACCCCGGCGGCGGCCTCCAGGTAGATCGTGGAGGCGCCGTCGGTGCGGGAGACGGTGAGGTCGAAGCCGTGCCGCATGCCCGGCATGCCCGCGTCCCCGAAGAACAGCGCCCACAGCGACCAGCCGAACGCCGCGAGAGTGCCGAGCGAGACCAGCGTGTCCATGGTGGCCGCGCCGTGCCGGACGTTCGTCCAGGCGGCGCGGTGGAAGGGGAGGCCGCCCCAGACGACGACGGGCGCGGCCAGGGTGAGCGAGAGCCACTGCCAGTTGTCGAACTGGAGCGCCGGGACCATCGCGAGCAGGACCACCGGAGCGGCGAGGAGGACCGAGACGACCAGGCGCTGACGCAGGGCCGCCGGCTCGGGGTCCTCGCCGCTGTGCTCGGGCTCGGCCTCGTCGGCGGGCTCCGGCGGCGGCGCCGGTTCCTCGGCGGAGTACCCGGTCTTCACGACGGTGGCGATCAGGTCGGCGACCGGGGTGGCCGCCGGGTGGGTGATCCGGGCCTTCTCCGTCGCGTAGTTCACCGTGGCGGTGACACCGTCCATGCGGTTGAGCTTCTTCTCGACGCGAGCCGCGCAGGAGGCACAGGTCATCCCGCCGATGAGCAGCTCGACCTCGGCGAGGTGCGGGTCGGCGGCCGTCGCGGCGGTGCGTGCCTCCGCGGTGGTGCTGGTCATGGTCCGGCCTCCAGAACGGAACGGTGCGTGCGCCGTGGCTCAGGCCCTGCCGACGAGCTCGAAGCCCGCCTCGTCCACGGCGGCGCGTACGGCCTCGTCGTCCAGGGGCGTCTCGGAGACGACGGTGACCTCGCCGGTCGAGGCGACGGCCCGCGCCGAGCCGACGCCGGCGATCTCGGAGATCTCGCCGGAGACGGCGCCCTCGCAGTGTCCGCAGCTCATTCCGCTCACCTTGTAGACGGTGGTGACGGAGCCCTGGGTGTCGGTCTGGGCGGTCATGTCGTTACTCCTCGTCGGGGCGTTCATGGCGGGTACCCGTGATCCAGCGTGGACCACTCACCTCCCACTGTACCCCTAGGGGGTATCAGTCCCGCACAGTCTGCCGTGAGATGGGGGACCGGAAGCGGGAATGCCGGTACGGAAGTGAGGGTGACGGATGCGCGCGGTCGTGTTCGAGCGGTTCGGGGAGCCCGCCGAGGTACGGGAGGTGCCCGACCCGGAGCCCGCGCCGCACGGCGTCGTGGTCCGCGTCGAGGCGACCGGGCTGTGCCGCAGCGACTGGCACGGCTGGCAGGGCCACGACGCGGACATCGAGCTGCCGCACGTGCCCGGTCACGAACTCGCCGGTGTCGTGGCGGCGGTCGGCGACCGGGTGGCCGGGTGGCGGCCCGGCGACCGGGTGACCGTGCCCTTCGTCTGCGCCTGCGGGAGCTGCGGGGCGTGTGCGGCGGGCGATCAGCAGGTGTGCGAACGGCAGACCCAGCCCGGCTTCACCCACTGGGGCTCCTTCGCCGAGTACGTGGCCCTCGACCACGCCGACGTCAACCTCGTCGCCGTACCCGAGGGCATGTCGTACGCGACGGCCGCCTCCCTCGGCTGCCGGTTCGCCACGGCGTTCCGGGCCGTGGTGCGGCAGGGGCGCCTCGCGGCGGGGGAGTGGGTCGCGGTGCACGGCTGCGGCGGCGTCGGTCTGTCGGCCGTGATGATCGCGGCGGCCGCGGGCGCGCGGGTCGTCGCCGTGGACGTGTCGCCCCGGGCGCTGGAGCTGGCGCGTGCGTTCGGCGCGGCGGAGTGTGTGGACGCGGCCCGGACGCCGGACACGGCGGCGGCGGTCCGCGACCTCACCGGCGGCGGCGCCCACCTCTCCCTCGACGCCCTCGGCTCGCCCGTCACCTGCGCCGCGTCCGTGAACGGCCTGCGCCGCCGCGGCCGGCATGTCCAGGTCGGGCTGCTGCCCTCGCCGGACGGCACCACACCGGTGCCGATGGCCCGGGCCGTCGCCCTGGAGCTGGAACTCGTCGGCAGCCACGGGATGGCCGCGCACACCTACCCGCCGATGCTGGAGCTGGTCCGCACGGGAGCGCTCCGGCCCGACCTGCTGGTGACGTCCACCATCGGGCTGGACGAGGTCCCGGCCGCACTGGCCGCGATGGGGACGGCATCCGGCGCGGGGGTGACGGTCATCGAGCCGTGACGCCGGCCTCGGGGCGGGTGCCGTCGGTCCGGGGGTGCCCGCGGTGGGCGGCCCACTGGTGGTCGAGGACGGCCATCAGCACCTCGTCCGCCCACGCGCCGTCGCGCCACTCCGCCTCGCGCCGGATCCCCTCCAGCACGAACCCGACCTTCTCGTAGACCCGCACGGCCCGGTGGTTGTCGGCGTAGGCGTCCAACTGGATCCGGTGCAGGCCCAGTTCCTCGAAGCCGTATCCGACGATCAGCCGGGTCGCCTCGGTGCCGACGCCCCGGCCGCGGCCCCGCGCGCCGATCAGGGTGCGGAAGGTGCAGGTACGGCTCTCGGGCTCCCATTCGTTGAGTACGACCTCGCCGAGGAGTCCGCCGTCGGCGGGATCGGTGACCGCCAGGTCGAGCCGGTCGGGCTGCGCGCCGCGGGAGCCGTACCAGGTGCGCAGCAGCTCCGGGGTGAGCTCGTGTCCCGGCGAGCCGGTGAAGCGCTCCACCTCGGGGTCGTTGATGATCGCCCACATCTGCTCGGCGTCGGCCTCGGTGAACGGTCGCAGTACGGTCCTGTCGCCGGTCAGGACGGGTTTGACGGAGAAGTCCATGGGCTGCACTGTGCCCCACCCGCCAGTGAGGCACAGAACGATTTTCCGACCTATCGCTTCCGGTTGCGTGGCCGGGACGCCACCCAGGCCCGGACCGTGTCCGCGTACCAGTACGGTTTCCCGCCCTCCACGTGGTCGGGCGGGGGCAGCAGCCCGTGCTTGCGGTACGACCGCACGGTGTCCGGCTGTACCCGGATGTGGGCCGCGATGTCCTTGTAGGACCAGAGCCTTCGGTCGGTCACTAGTCGCACCTCCCTGCGCGCACCGCGGCGGCGACCGGGGACGGACGCCGGGGGGAGCCGGGCGCTGCGCTGGCGATCACCAAGCCTGTGGGGGGTGAACGACGTGGAGCGGGGGACGGTCAGGGGCCGTTCCCGGGTGTGACGGAAGGCCTGCGTGCGCGTGACATGTGTGACACGAGGGTCGTCTTTGTGACAGGAGTGCCGCAAAGGGATACACCGGAGTCCGGGCGTGGCGCGTTGACTGCGGGGGCCTGGGGGTGCGGTGCGCGTGGGCGGGCCGCCGTCCGGACCATGTCGTCGGCCATGTCGTCAGCTATTTCGTCCGAATGTCCGGACAAAACATTGACAGGCCGCACGCGTGGGGCTAGAAACCGGGGGAGACGCAACGGCGGGCAGGCAACGACGGGCACGAAGGGGAACGTGATGGCGCACGACCCGATGGCCGGGGGCGCAAGTCCCCTTACGTCGTCGCCGGTTCCCCCACCAAACGCCTCCGGCGCGGGAAGGCCGCTTCGCCCTGGCAGGAGCGAAGTCCGAGCGCCGACTCCCCGCTCGTACCGGCCCCGCGCCGGAGGTTTCCGCGTCCCGTCGCCGTACGGGCCGCCGACACTGCCCCACGTGTCTACGCGGACACCCAAACCGCATACACAGTGTCGGGCGCGCCCGCAGCGCCCGGCTGCTGGGATGGACCCATGGCAGTGACCACGACCCGATCGTCGCCGGTCACGGCCCGTGAGCTGGACCAACGGCACGTCTCGACCCGTCGCCGCCATCTGTGAAGGAGTTCTCGGTCATGACGAACATCGTCAACCACTGGATCGGCGGCAAGACCGCCGAAGGCGCCTCGGGTACGTACGGGCCGGTGACCGACCCGGCGACCGGCGCGGTCACCACGAAGGTCGCCTTCGCCTCCGTCGACGAGGTGGACGCCGCGGTCGCCGCCGCCAAGGACGCTTACCTGACCTGGGGTCAGTCCTCGCTGGCGCAGCGCACCTCGATCCTCTTCAAGTTCCGGGCGCTGCTGGACGCGCACCGCGACGAGATCGCCGCGCTGATCACCGCCGAGCACGGCAAGGTGCACTCCGACGCGCTCGGCGAGGTCGCGCGCGGCCTGGAGATCGTCGACCTGGCCTGCGGCATCACCGTGCAGCTCAAGGGCGAGCTGTCGACGCAGGTCGCCACCCGCGTCGACGTGTCCTCGATCCGGCAGCCGCTCGGCGTGGTCGCCGGTATCACGCCGTTCAACTTCCCGGCGATGGTGCCGATGTGGATGTTCCCCATCGCCATCGCCTGCGGCAACACCTTCGTGCTCAAGCCGAGCGAGAAGGACCCGTCGGCCGCGATGAAGATCGCCGAGCTGTTCTCCGAGGCCGGTCTGCCGGACGGCGTCTTCAACGTCGTGCACGGTGACAAGGTGGCCGTGGACCGCCTCCTAGAACACCCGGACGTCAAGGCGGTCTCGTTCGTCGGCTCGACCCCGATCGCCCGCTACATCCACACCACCGCCTCCGCCAACGGCAAGCGCGTGCAGGCGCTCGGCGGCGCCAAGAACCACATGCTGGTGCTGCCGGACGCCGACCTCGACGCGGCGGCCGACGCGGCGGTGAGCGCGGCCTACGGCTCGGCCGGCGAGCGCTGCATGGCGATCTCCGCGGTCGTCGCGGTCGGCGCCGTCGGCGACGAACTGGTCGAGAAGATCCGCGAGCGCGCCGAGAAGATCAAGATCGGCCCCGGCGACGACCCGGCGTCGGAGATGGGCCCCCTCATCACCAAGGCGCACCGCGACAAGGTGGCGTCCTACGTAGAGGGCGCGGCGGCCGAGGGCTGCGAGGTCGTCCTGGACGGCACCGGACACACGGTCGACGGTCACGAGGACGGCCACTGGATCGGCATCTCCCTGCTGGACCGGGTGCCGACCACGGCGAAGGCCTACCAGGACGAGATCTTCGGCCCGGTCCTGTGCGTGCTGCGCGCCGAGACCTACGAGGAGGGCATCGCGCTCATCAACGCCTCACCCTTCGGCAACGGCACCGCGATCTTCACCCGGGACGGCGGCGCGGCCCGCCGCTTCCAGCTGGAGGTCGAGGCCGGCATGGTCGGCGTGAACGTCCCGATCCCGGTCCCCGTGGGCTACCACTCCTTCGGCGGCTGGAAGGACAGCCTCTTCGGCGACCACCACATCTACGGCAACGACGGCACGCACTTCTACACCCGCGGCAAGGTCGTCACCACCCGCTGGCCGGACCCGGCCGACGGCCCGGCGGGCGTGGACCTGGGTTTCCCCCGCAACCACTGAGACGCGGCCGCCCGAGACACCCGGTGCCTCCGTCCCACCCGGTGGGACGGAGGCACCGGCACGCGTGTCAGCCCTGCTGCACTCCGGAGTTCTTCACTTCCTCCGTGAGGTCGCCGGTCTGCCCGGCGGGCGGGGCCACGATCTCCTTGGTGGCGCCGAACTTGTCGAAGTCCATGGTGACCTCCATGGCGCCGAACTCCTGCTTCAGGCGCACCGGCAGGTCCTTGTCGCCCACCCAGATGTCCATGGTGATCGAGCTGCCGCCGGTGGCGGAGTCGAGCATGCTGTCGGCGCCGCTGAAGGCCTCCTTGAACTTGCCCATGTCCTCCTGGTCGAGCACGGCCCGGTAGTGGGTCGTGGACTTGCCGTTGACGGTCTCCTTGCCGAGGTCCTCGACGTCGCTCGCGTACTTGAGGCCCTTCATGGAGTCCGCCGGGCTGGCACCGCCGCCGCCCCCGCTCATCGCGGCGGCACCCGACTCGCCGAACACGGCCGACCCGTCGATCTTCATCCACTCCTTGCCCGCGAGCGGGCCGGCGGGCTGGGGGTCGATGTCGTAGTAGTAGGCGCCGTCCACGAACAGGGTGCGCACGGTCGGGGAGTCCGTGAGCTCCTGCATCTGCGCGGCCTCGGCGTCCATCTCGACGTCGAGCGCGTAGCCGTCGCCCCAGGAGTACGTGCCGTCCATGGAGATCGGCTCTCCGGTGCCCAGGTCGGTCGTCGTCCTGACCTCGGCGGAGCCCAGCTCCTCGGTCCGGTCGGTGGCCCGCGAGAGCGCGGCCATGATCGTGTCGGCCTTGCTCACGGCCTTGTCGGCCGCCTTGTCGGCGCTCTCGGCGGCCGTCTTGGCGCCCTCCGAGCCGCACGCGGTCGCCGCGACCATCGCCGCCGCCGTCAGCCCCACCCAGGCAGCGGTGTATGTCAGCTTCATGAGTCCCCACCCGTTGCTGTGTTCCTGTGATTCACCTGTGTACAGGACTCTACCGGCCCCCACCGACAGCATCCGGGCCCCGGACGACGGAACGTTTTTTTGCCCCGTTCCTTGCCCGGCCGTGACCGGGGGTCCGGGGGCCTGCCCGGCCGTGACCGGCGGTCCGGGAGTCCGCCCGGTCGTAACCGGCGGTCCGGGGGCCTGCCCGGCCGTGACCGGCGGTCCGGGAGTCCGCCCGGCCGTGACCGGGGGTCCGGGGGCCTGCCCGGCCGTGACCGGCGGTCCGGGAATCCGCCCGGTCGTAACCCGCGGACCGGGAGCCCTGCGGCCGAACCCGGCGGTCCAGGAGCCCGTTCGGCGTGCGGCCCGCCCTACCGCGTTCGTGGTACGCGGCACCGTCGCCGTACTTCCGTGGGAGGGGCGGCGGTTCAGCCCCCGGGCTGCCCCCGTTGTCGGCGGCGGCCCGTACCGTTGACGCATGGATCTTCGACTGCCCCGCGTGCGAGGGCTGCTACGGGGGCCGCGGCGGACGCTCTGTGCCGCGGCCGCCGTCGTCGTACTCGCCGGCGCCGGGACATGGACGGCCGTCGCCGGCGACGACCCGCCCCCGGTGCACCGCGCCGACCGGGTCATGGCCGTGGGCGACGGGGTGCGCCTGGACACCTCCTACTTCACGGCGGGCTCCGGCGGCCCCCGCCCGGCCGTCCTGCTCGCGCACGGCTTCGGCGGCAGCAAGGCCGACGTACGGGAGCAGGCCGAGAGCCTCGCGCGGGACGGGTACGCGGTCCTGACCTGGTCGGCGCGCGGCTTCGGCAAGTCCACGGGGAAGATCGGGCTGAACGCCCCGGACGGCGAGGTCGCCGACGTGTCCCGGCTGATCGACTGGCTGGCGAAGCAGCCGCAGATCCGGCTGGACGAGAAGGGCGACCCGCGCGTGGGCGTCGCCGGCGGCTCCTACGGCGGCGCGGTCGCGCTGCTGGCCGCCGGGCACGACCGACGGGTGGACGCGATCGCCCCCGCCATAACGTACTGGAACCTCTCGGACGCCCTCTTCCCGAACGGCGTCTTCAAGAAGCTGTGGGCCGGCATCTTCGTCAACCTCGGCGGCGGCTGCGACCGGTTCGAGGACCAGCTCTGCCGCATGTACCAGCGAGTCGCCGAGTCCGGACAGCCGGACCCGAAGGCCGTGGAACTCCTCGACGAACGCAGCCCGCAGGCCGTCGGCGAGCGCATCGACGTGCCCACGCTGCTGATGCAGGGCCAGACCGACTCCCTCTTCCCGCTCGGCCAGGCCGACCGGGCCGCGCAGGCGATCCGCGCCAACGGCGCCCCGGTGGCCGTCGACTGGATCTCGGGCGGCCACGACGGCGGCGACCTGGAGACGGACCGGGTCCAGGCCCGCGTCGGCGAATGGTTCGACCGCTATCTGAAGGACGACGAGTCGGCCGGTACCGGCCCCGGCTTCCGCGTCAGCCGCACCCTCGGCTCCGGCAGCGGCGACGGCGAACCCCGCCTGGAGGGCGTGAGCGCCGACTCCTACCCCGGCCTGGGCGGCGAGCCCCGCGCGATCGAACTGCGCGGACGCAAGCAGAGCTTCGACAACCCGGCAGGCGCCAGCCCGCCCGCGGTCTCCGCGCTGCCCGGAATCGGCGGCTCCGGCGGACTGTCCCAGCTCTCCTCGCTCGGACTCGGCGTCTCCCTGGACTTCCCCGGCCAGTTCGCCGCCTTCGAGTCGGCGCCCGTCCGGGAGGACCTCCAGATCACCGGCTCCCCGACCGCGACCGTCCATGTGAAGTCCACCCGCGACGAGGCCGTGCTCTTCGCCAAGGTGTACGACGTCGCCCCCGGCGGCGCCCAGCAGGTGCTCCCCTCCCAACTGGTCACGCCCGTCAGGGTGGCGGACGCCAAGGCGGGCCGGGACGTGAAGATCACCCTGCCGGCCGTCGACCACGAGATCGAGAGCGGTCACCGGCTGCGCCTGGTCCTCTCCTCCACCGACCTCGGCTACGCCTCCCCGGCCGCCCCCGCCACGTACACCGTCTCCCTGAAGGGCGACCTGAAGGTGCCGACGGCACTCGGCGGGACCGGACAGGTGGCCGGGCTGCCCGCCTGGGTCTGGTGGGCGCCCCTCGCGGGAGCCGCCGTCGCCGCGGCCCTGCTGCTGACCGCCCGCCGCCGCACCACGGCCCCGCCGCCCGACCCCGCGCTGGCCGACGTACCGCTCCAGATCACGGACCTCAGCAAGCGGTACGCCAAGTCCACCGACCGGTACGCCGTCCGGGACCTGTCGTTCCGGGTGGAGAAGGGCCAGGTGCTGGGCCTGCTCGGGCCGAACGGCGCCGGCAAGACGACGACCCTGCGCATGCTGATGGGCCTGATCGCGCCCGACGGCGGCGACATCCGCGTCTTCGGCCACGCCATCGCACCCGGCGCCCCCGTCCTCTCCCGCGTCGGCGCCTTCGTCGAGGGCGCGGGCTTCCTGCCGCACCTGTCCGGCCGCGAGAACCTGGAGCTGTACTGGCGGGCCACCGGCCGCCCGCCCGAGGACGCCCACCTGGACGAGGCCCTGGAGATCGCCGGCCTCGGCGACGCGCTCGCCCGCGCGGTGCGCACCTACTCCCAGGGGATGCGCCAGCGCCTCGCCATCGCCCAGGCCATGCTGGGCCTGCCCGACCTGCTGATCCTGGACGAGCCGACCAACGGCCTCGACCCGCCGCAGATCCGCGAGATGCGCGAGGTGATGATCCGCTACGCGGCGGCCGGCCGCACGGTGATCGTCTCCAGCCACCTGCTGGCCGAGGTCGAGCAGACCTGCACCCACCTGGTGGTCATGGACCACGGCAGGCTCGTCCAGGCCGGACCGGTCGGCGAGATCGTCGGCTCCGGCGACACACTGCTCGTGGGCACCTCCGCGCGCGTGGACGCGCCGCTCGTCGAGAAGGTCGCCGCCCTGCCGGGCGTGGCCTCGGCGGCCGCCACCGACGGCGGCCTGCTGGTCCGGCTCGACAGCGGGGGCACGGCCAGGGACCTGATCGCCGAACTCGTCCGCCTGGACGTGCCCGTGGAGTCGGTGGGCCCCCACCGGCGCCTCGAGGACGCCTTCCTCACCCTGATCGGAGACCCGGCATGAGCACGCTGGCCGAAGGCGCCGCGCCCGCCGGCCCCCAGGAGGTCGCCGAGGGCTACCGCGCGGGCCGCACTCTGCCGGTGCGGGTCGAGCTGGTCCGCCAGCTGAAGCGGCGCCGCACGCTCGTCATGGGCGGCATCCTGTTCGCCCTGCCGTTCGTCCTGCTCGTCGCCTTCCGGATCGGCGGCGAGCCGGGCGGCGCGAACAACCAGATCAGCCTGATGGACTCGGCCACCGCGTCCGGAGCCAACTTCGCCGCGGTGAACCTCTTCGCCTCCGCGGGCTTCCTCCTCGTCGTGCCCGTCGCCCTGTTCTTCGGGGACACGGTCGCCTCGGAGGCCGGCTGGTCGTCCCTGCGCTATCTGCTCGCGGCACCGGTGCCCCGTGCCCGCCTGCTCTGGTCCAAGCTGGTCGTCGCCCTCACCCTCAGCCTCGCCGCGATCGTCCTGCTGCCGCTGGTCGCGCTCGCCGTCGGCTCGGTCGCCTACGGCTGGGGGCCGCTGGAGCTGCCCACCGGCGGCAGCCTGCCCACCGGCACCGCGGCCGAGCGCCTGGCCATCACGGTGGCGTACGTCTTCGTCTCGCAACTGGTCACCGCCGCCCTGGCGTTCTGGCTCTCCACCAAGACGGACGCGCCGCTCGGCGCGGTCGGCGGCGCGGTCGGCCTGACCATCATCGGCAACGTCCTGGACGAGGTGACCGCCCTCGGCGACTGGCGCGACTTCCTGCCCGCGCACTGGCAGTACGCCTGGCTCGACACGGTCCGGCCCGAACTGGACTGGACCCGCCTCATCCAGGGCACGTCGCTGTCGGTGACGTACGCGCTCGTGCTGTTCGCCCTGGCCTTCCGGGGGTTCGCCCGCAAGGACATCGTGTCCTAGGTGTACTGCCCAGGGACGTTGGTCAACCTGGTGACGGGTGGTTTGCCGCCGGTTGCGGTGTGGGGGCGGTGGTGATTGTAGTGATGGA
>NZ_JBHJRX010000062.1:0-54108 GCF_042268605.1 Streptomyces sp. NPDC056296
ACGATGATCCACCACATGCGGCGCAACGGAATCCGCTACGGCCTCCAGACCATGTGCGAACTCGGCGGCCAGGCCAACGCCACCATCCTCGAACTCCTCTGAAACCGTCCACGGAGTGCCGCAACCGATGGCGGCACTCCGTGTCCTCGTGGAAGGCGGTACCTGTCATGTAGTTCCACTGGCCGTGGACCTCATGCCGGACAGCGGCAGCGCGGCGAAGCGGTCCTTGCTGATCGCGATGCCGGTGGGGTAGTCACCGGGATCCAGCCGGGCCTCGACGCGCAGTCCGGCCCGGGTGCGGGTGGCGGCGATCGTCTCGATGACGACTTCGTGGCTGGTCAGCGGCCTGCCGCGCCAGTTACGGGTGATGTGGGAGAACAGCCGGTGTTCGATCCTGTTCCACTTACTTAGAGGTCCTTACAAAGGCGTCGGACGTGGCGGTGGGTGATCAGGCAGACGGCGAGGCCGAGGAATGCTTCGTGGATGTCGTCGACGTCTCTCCCAGCGGATGCGCAGGCGGCGAAAGCCGTGGAGCCAGGCGGTTGGGTCGGCCGCGCGGTGAGGTGCCCGCCGTGAGGCGAGTCCTGTTCCGCGCGGCCTCCCGCCGAACCGGACATGACGGTTTCCCTGTCATCCGGCTCTCCAGTGACTACGGCGTGAATGTTCTGGCTGGCTGTTCCGAGTGGATGCGGTCGTGGCAAACATCGCAGGCCACGACCGTTTTGCGGCGTCGTTGAAGCATGACGCGCGCCCAGTCGGAAGGCTGCCATCCGGCATGTGCGAGGTCGGCGAGAGCGCGGACGTGGTGCACTTGCACGTTGCCCTTGCTTCCACAGATTTCGCAGGTGTCCGCCAGAAGTCTCGCGATGAGTTCCTTCTGCGGATAGTCCACCCGGACCGGCTCGCGGTCGGCGAGTTGAGCCGCTCGCTGCCGTTGGAGGGGAATTCCACCGAACCGTGCCACCAGTGGTTTCCTGTTCTTTCGCTCGATACGGGCCTCGAAGCAGACTCGGGGCCCGTTGGGCGTGTCGATTCTGGCCTTGTGCTTGGCAGCCATCTTCGACACCGACGAGCGGTGCTTGGCCGCGAGGGTCTTGAGCATGGATGTTTCCATGACCCATTGCAGCCGGTGCAGCCGGAAGACATCTCCGGCGAGCAGGTAGTACTGGACAATGCCCCGGTAGACGGTCCCGAAGGTCGCCACGATCGCGTGATCGGTGCTGTTGATCAGGGCCGTCTTCTTCGCGGGTTCTCCGCGGTCAAGGTAAGGGGCGCATTTGGCTTTGATCACGTCCCGTGGGACACGGAGGGCGATCTGGCCGTTGACCCGACGGTAACGGCCGGTCTTCTTCGTGTCGTTGTGCTGGGTCGTGATCTCGTGGCCGAGAAACCTCGCTGCCCCGGTGCGGGCGTGAGTGATCAGCGTCTTTTCCTGGGACAGTTCCAGCCTGAGTTCGTCACGCAGGAACTGGGCCAGGCGTTGCTTGATCTGTTCGGCCTCGGCTTTCGGTCCGGTGAAACCGAGGAGATGATCGTCCGCGTAGCGTATGTAGCGCAGCCTGCGATATGCCGGGTCGTTCAGATCCGCACTCGGCAGACTGACCATCCGCTGACGCAGTGCACGGGCTTGGACCCGGTCGCCGCGCCGGCGGGCCTTCGCCAGCAGATTCTGCAACTCCAGATACGCCGGGTTCCTGGCCCGGCGCTTTCCTCGGGTGTACTCCGGAACGAGGACTTTATCGACGAACTCGTCCAGCTTGTGCAGGTAGATGTTGGACAGAACCGGGGAGGCCACTCCGCCTTGCGGTGCTCCTGAGAGCGTGGCCCCCCACTTCCAGTCCTCCAGGTATCCAGCCTTGAGCATGTTGCGCACCAGCCGCAGAAACCGCTGGTCATGGATCTTCTCGCCGAGGATCGACAGCAGGACCTGATGGTCCAGACTGCCGAAACAGTCGGCGATGTCCCCTTCGATGAACCAGGACGTCCCGGTCCAGGTGTGGTCCACCTCCCGCAAAGCGGTATGGCAGCCACGGCGGGGACGAAACCCATGGGAGCGGTCGGAGAACGTCGGCTCGTAATACGCCTCCAACAGCAGGCGAATCACTTCACCGACGAGCTTGTCCGACCAGGTCGGCAGCCCCAGCGGACGCGTCGTCCCGTTCTTCTTCGGGATATGAATACGTCGGACCGGACGGAAGCGGTAGCGCTCGTGGCGCATCGCCTCGATGACCCGTCCGATCTTCCGCTGTGACATGCCGTCCACGGTTTCCGGCGTGCCCCCGGGCGTCATCGCGCCGTGATTGGCGTAGATCCGCCCGTAGGCCAGCAGATACAGCTGCGGATTGAACAGTTGCCGATACAGTTCCTCGCACGGCAGGCCACGCCTGCCGCGATCACGCAGGACACCCAGCACCGTTTTGGCGCTCTGGTCGGGTGGCCGGGGGGAATCTCACCCCCCCGGCTCCCACAGATCCCGGCGTGAGCCTCTCGACTCACCGGGCTCTTGTCGTCCTGTTCACCACGCCGCACGCATCCATGGCCAGTGGGCGAACATGCGGGGATAGCGCCGAGTGGCACGCTCCCAGGCCGCCTTGGCCTTTTTGAACCCGTGCAACCGTTTGTATTTCTTGCGGATCCAGCGCACCAGGTAGGCATTGATGCGCTTGAGGAGGGAATCCAGCGCGGAGCGATAGAACGCCCCGTAGTACTGCATCCAGCCACGCACGATCGGGTTGATCTTTCGTGCGAGCTCGGCGAAGGTGTGACCGGTTCGCTGGTGAAGCCGCCAGCGGCGGACCTCCCCGCTGATCCTTTTCAGGGCTTCCTGGCTGATCGCCGGCAGGAACGAAGTGAAGTTCACCCCGTGCCTGTCGCGCGCCTTGCGGGCGCGGAACGTGAATCCCAGGAAGGTGAACGACGTGTGCTCGTAAGAGCCTCGGCGTCTTCCGTCCCGGCAGTAGACGATCCGGGTCTTGGCCGGGTGCAGTTTCAGCCCGACCTCGTCCAACCTGTCGCCGATCGCTCTGGCCAGCATGCGGGCCTGCCGCTCGCTGGCGCAGTGCACGACCGCGTCGTCCACATACCGTTCGAACCGGATAGTCGGGAACTCCCGGGCCATCCAGGCGTCGAACGCGTAGTGGAGGAACAGGTTCGCCAGTACGGGCGAGACCGCTGACCCCTGAGGGGTGCCGCAGCCCCGATCCCGCAGAGTGCCGTTGGGCAGTTGCAGCGGGGCACGAAGCCACCGCTTGACATACAGAATCACCCAAACGGCGTCGGTGTGCGCCTCCACCGCCTTGACAATGAGGTCGTGCGGCACGCTGTCGAAGAACTTCTCGATGTCCAAGTCGAGGACCCAGTCCGTTTTCCAGCAGCGTTCCCGGCATCTTGCCACCGCGTCCAGCGCCGACCTTTGCGGCCGGTAGCCGTAGGAGTCCTCGTGGAATACAGGCTCCACTGTGGGCTCCAGGTGTATGGCCACCAGCGTCTGGGCGACACGATCGGCCACGGTAGGCACGCCGAGAATCCTGACCCCATCGCCATGCGACTTCGGGATTTCCACCGCTTTCACCGGAGGCGGAAAATAGCTCCCCGAGGACATCCTGTTCCAGACCTTGAACAGATTGTTCTGAAGATCCTTCTCGAAGTCCTCGATGGAGCAGGAATCCACCCCCGGTGCACCCTTATTGGCCCTGACCTTCTCCCATGCCTCCCACACCTTCCACTTCGAAATCTCAAACGGCTTGCTTGATGACTTCAGCTCGTCCACGCGACTCCTCCCGGAGAACGTCCGGTTGATCGAACGAACACAGCCACGGATGACCCGGCCCCTTCACTCCGCCTCCATTACAGAGACTTCTTCGCTACTACGGACCGGTCCGCCAGCGTGCCCCGCATCGGTACTCAGCGCCTTGCGGTTTCGGCCGCTTGGCGCGCTCCCTCTTGCGTTGCCGCACCGAGTACGGCGACGCGGTGTCGGGGCGACACCTTCCCAGGTTCCATGCAGAAGCCGCAGATCAGGATCGCGCCGCCTCCATGCCGGACACCGCCTGGCCAATAAGCGGGCACCCGCCAGGCTCATCCCGGAGCCGAAATGACACCCCGGTTTTGATGTCGTCTCAGTATGTTTCGACATATCGTCAGCGGTTTGCTTCCGCTCGCCTTCCTGATCCCCACCTGACGCATCGAGTGCGCCTTTTCCGTGACGCTCACCACGTACGGCATTTAACCGCCGCAGCTCACGGTGGTTTGAAGCCTCCCCCGCAGGGCGGCTCCGAAGGGCCACAGCCTTCATCTCCTGCACAGCACCGCATTCGGTGAGCTTCCTACCTGAACGGCCTCACTTTCTGCGTTCCTGGCGCACCATTGCGCATACCTCCCGAGTCTCGGTGTCCGAATCACCTGGCCCCTTCGCCCGATGTGAACGGCTTTCCCGTCCTCCCTGGCCGGTCGTTACTCCGGCGACTACTACGGGGCCTCCGTCGACATAGGACTCTCATCCCGTAGGCGATCCCACGTTCGTCTCTGTCTGTACGTTCTAGCGCGACTTAGGCGTCCCACTCATCTCCTTGAATGCCCTCGCTGGACATCGCTCCGCACCCCGAAGGTGCACCAGGCAACAATCGAACCTCGTGCAGAGTGCGGCGCCGGTTTCAGCTGTCGTTTCCGACGGATGGGAACTTGCATCTTCTGGAGATTGGGCTTCAAACAATCCAGTCTTCGCCATATCGCGCGGGCCGCCCAGCACACCGTCTCTGACAACTGAGCCCGGTCACTGGTTTTCTGACATGCTGTTGTCCCCTTCACCTTTCGGATCCAGGTAAGTCATCCGGCCCAGGAACCTCCTTCCGAGTTCCTCCCGGCTGAGCCGGGGATACAAACAGAGCGCCTCGTGGCGCACATCGTGCGCTCGACGACGTAGCGGAAGATGCCCAGGCCGGTGCCGTGCGGCTCGCCCCGCCTCGCGATCACGGGACGGATCCCGCGCTGCCAGAGCAGGCGGCGGTACTTGTCGTGGTCGTAACCGCGGTCGGCCAGCAGCGCGTCGGGGCGCCGGCGAGGCCTGCCGACCTGGCCGGCGACGGCGGGGATCTTGTCGAGCAGCGGCTCGAGCTGGGTGACGTCGTTGCGGTTTCCGCCGGTCAGCGACACCGCGAGCGGGATGCCCCGGCCGTCGACGATGAGGTGGTGCTTGCTGCCCGGCCGTGCGCGGTCGACCGGGCTCGGCCCGCTTTTGGGCCCCGCCGGGCGGCCCGCACGTGCGAGGAGTCGATCACCGCCCGCTCCCAGTCCAGCTGGTTGTTCGACCGCAACTCGTTCAGCAGCAGCTGGTGGAGCCGGTCCCAGACGCCGGCCTCGTTCCAGGCCGCAAGGCGCCGCCAGCAGGTCATGCCCGAGCCGAAGCCGAGCTCCTGGGGCAGGTACTCCCACTGAATGCCGGTGTGCAGGACGAAGAGGATGCCGCACAGGGCCTGCCGGTCCGGCACCTGCGGTCTGCCCTCGGCCTTCTTCGGACCCGGCTTCGGCAGCAACGGCTCGACCAGCGACCACAGTTCATCCGACACGATCCACGGCCGCGACTGACGGTTTCCCATGCCCAGACATACGGGCAGAGCGGCCGACAGACTCATGATCAGCAGCTTTTGTTAGAGCCAGTTATGCCCGGAGGAAAGTAACACTCCGCAATCGCCAGTCCGGTTTCGGCGGCCAGGGCGGCCAGTTCGCTCTTCCAGACCCGGTAGCGGTAGCCGTTGGAGCCGCCCGCGTCCGAGGTGATCAGCAGCCGTGACGCCTTCGGATAGTCCAGGCTGCCGCGCGAGGTCCACCAGCGGCGGATGGACTCGACTGCGAAGACCGAGGTGTCGTGGTCGACACCGACGTTGACCCAGCCGGTGTTGCGGGTGATGTCGTAGATCCCGTACGGGATCGCCTGCTGCACATCCGGGCCGCTGAAGAAGAAGTGGTGGTCCTCCACCTCAACGGGCTCGCCCTTCGGGCGCCACTGCTGCCCGGCCATCGGCAGCCGGCCGATCTGTTCCCGCTTCTTGGTGTCCACGCTGATCACCGGCTCATCGTCGGCCTGGTGCTGTTTGACCTGCTCGTTGATATAGCGGAACTGGGCATCCTCCAGGGTCTTGGCGCATCCCTGCAGACTGAAGCCCTCCTGCTTGAGCAGCCGGCCCATCGTCGGCGCGGACACCGGATGCCCCTGCCGGTTCAGCTCCTCGGCCAAGGCGCGTAACGACTTCGTCGTCCAGCGCAGCGGTGACTGGGGATCACCACGCTCGTCCGGCTCGACCAGAGCCAACAACACCTTGAGCAGAGCCGGGTCGTTGTCCTCGGCCCGCTTGCGGCCGCCGCCCGATGCACGTACCCGGCCGCCTGGCAGCGGTCCGGCCCCAGCCTCCAACTCCGCCACTCCACGACGCACGGTGGTCTCGCCGACCTGCGCGATCCGTGCAACCGCGCGCACGCCGCCGTGCCCGATCAGCCGGGCCTCGGCCGCCAAGGCCAGTCGCCGCTGCCGCTCGTGCAAATGCGGCAGCAACACCCAGAATCAGCAATGGAGTTGAGAATGAATCTCCTCATGAACCGCCATACCCTGAAAACGAGTCCGCACTTGTAAAGCAGCACCTTGATTCTTTACGGCTTCAGTGGACCCTGCAGCGCTGCCAGGCGGCGCCGAGCATGACCTTGCGGATCGCTTTGCCCAGGCCGCTGTGGCTGTCGGAGATGACCAGGCGGACGCCACTGAGTCCGCGTTCTCGCAGGTGACGCAGGAACTGGGCCCAGAAGACTTCGGTCTCGCTGTCGCCGACCATGACCCCGACGACTTCCCGGCCGCCGTCCTGGGTGACGCCGGTGGCGATGACGATGGCCTGGGAGACGATGCGGTGGTCGACGCGGGCTTTGACCAGGTCGTCGACGGAGCGGGTGGACACGCCGTGGACGTACGCCTCCATGATGACCGCGTAGAGGGCCTGGTCGATGCGCCGCTGGCGCTCGAGGAGGCTGGGGAAGAAGCTCCTGGCCCGTAGTTTCGGAATCGCGAGATCGAGGTCGCCGGCCTGCGTGGTCGCCGTCTTTTCCCGGTGTCCGTTGCGCCAGGTGGTGCGGGTGTCGCTGTGTTCGCCCCACTCGGCGCCGATCTCTGTGATGGCCTCGGCCTCGATCAGTTCCTGCAGCAGCCTTTCGGCGACCTCACGGACGAGTTCAAGACCATCGGCCGAACGTAGTGACTCAAACAGGTGAAGTAGGTCATGCTGGGACAACAAGGCCACCGTGCACCCCCAGGGGTCGAACTGCCCTTTCACTCCGGACAGTTGCACGGTGGCCTGCCAGTTGAGCCGGGAGCAGTCACCGGCAGACGGTGCACCACAGGGAGCAGAACCCGCGCACTCAACCGCGGAGATCCCCTACACCACACAGCGGGACACCATCCGACCTGAAGACCCTGGCGCTCGAGTCGTGCGTCACCCGGACCGGTTTCTACCCGAAGAAGAACCTGGACGGTTCACCTCGTCCGGGCCCGTACCAGCACTTGGCCGAGGAGTTCGAGCGCCGCCTGGCCGCACTGCGCGAAGCCGGCGCCACGCCCGACCCACGAGCCGCCCAGGTCGAACGCCTGAAAGATCAGGTGGTCGGATTGAAGGACCGGCTCGCCGAGCAGCAGGAGCAACTCGCCGAGCTCAGCGAGTTCAAGCAGCGAGCCCTCTCCCAGATCGGCGCGCAGCATCTGGAGAACGAGCGACTGCGGAAGGCGCTGGCCTCCCAGTCCAGTATCCGTGCCCTTCCTCACGCCCGAAAGGGGACCGCCCCATACGGGTCATGCAGCTGATCTCAGGGGTGCGGGCGTCCCTGCTGGCAGCTCTCAGCCTGTCGCGGCAGTGCGTGCGCGGTGGGAAACGGTCTCGCGCCCTGCGAGGGCGATGGCCGCGATGTTGAACGGGAAGGTGATCAGGTCGGCCGGTTCGTCGACTCCATCAGCGCGTTGTCGTACGCGTCGCCGACCGAGCCGATCGAGGCTGCGATCCGGGCCGCATCGAGGGTCAGGAGGAACGACGTTTATTGACCCCGCATCCAAGTGGTGAACAAGTTCGCCGGGTACCGGGTTGCCGTCGGGGTTCTGGATGTCGGCGGCGGACTGTACCCACGGCATGTAGTTGGGGCCGCCGCGGACCGAGCCGGCCGGCGCTGCCGACGGGCAGGTCGGCAGTCACGATGCCCGAAGCGCGGTCGCGGCACCACGCTGGGCAGCCGCTTCAGGATGGCGGAGCCTCATTGGATCAGGCGTCGTGCGCGCCCTCTAGGGGCGTCAAGAGCCTGCGTCGCCCGGTGGCGTTGCGAGCAGGTCCCGCAGGGTGCGGACGAGTAGTTCGGGCTCCTGCAGCGGCACGACGTGGCCGCTGTGCGGTGCCTGCAGCAGGCGACCATGGGGCACGGTTGGCAGCCAGGTCTCGTACGCTGTGCGGATCGCGGCACGGGCCCTTCTTTCGGCACCGCCGACCGCCTGTGTTCCGATCACCGCGATGACCGGGATGTCGTGAGGGGTCTCGGTCGGCAGGGAGCGCAGCGAGAGGGGTACGCAGCGCAGCTCGTGGGCGGACTGGTGCCATGTCGCTGGTGTGCTGAGCTCGTCCAGGAGTTCCTCTCGCAGGGCGGGCGGCAGTGTGGTGAGCGTGCGGCCGAGTTCGCCGCGTCCCGCTTCGAGTGATCTGCGCAGTGCGCCGGAGCGTGCCTTGAGCGCCTGTACTCTGGCGGCGATTTTGAGGGCGAGGTTGAAGGCGGGACTGCGCATGATGCTCATGCCCTCGTGGGTCGCGTCGACCAGGAGCAGAGCGGCGGCACGTTCGGGGTGGCGTGCGCAGAACAGGCGCATGAGCACGCCGCCCCAGCTGTGACCGACCAGGACGAGCGGACCGGTGGTGGCGGACTGTTCCAGCACGGTCTCCAGGTCGAGCAGGGCGTCCTCGACGGACGTGCTCTTGACCGTGGCGGTGCCGTACCCGGCGCGGTCGTAGGTGAGGACTCGGGCGAAGGCGGTCAGGGGCTCTTCGACGAGCCTCCAGGCGCTGCTGGAGGCCCCGATTCCGGCCTCCAGCAGGACGGTGTGCTCGCCGCTGCCGGTGACCGTCCAGTGCAGTCGGCGTCCTTCGCGTGTGGCCCAGCCTTCGTTGCGTGACTGCGTGTCGGTCATTTGTCCGTCTCAGGGTTTGTCGCGCGCGGTGTGGGGGATGTCGATGGCGGTCCAGGCCATCCCGGTCGCTCCGTCGAGGACCGCCCGGTCGGCTGTCGCTGTGACGCAGGCGGCGGCGAATTCAGGCTGGTGGTTGACGGCCGGGCCGCAGTCCAGGCCGAGCATGGGATGGATGGTGGGGACGACGTGCGACACGTTCCCCATGTCCGTGGCCGCGCCCACGACGCTGCTCGGGAGGTCGGGGAAGGACCGGCCGAGCGCCTTGGCGTTGGCCACCCACAGTGCCAGCAGGTCCTTGTCCGGACGCAGATCGGCGTAGTCGGGGCCCACCGGTGTGGTGGTCAGTTCGCAGCCGGTGGCCAGGGCTCCGGCTTCGAAGCAGCGGTGCACGCGGTCGGCCAGCGGTTTCAGGGTGTCCATGCTGTCGGTGCGAACCATCCAGTGGCCTCGGCTGACATCGGGGATGATGTTGGGGGCGACGCCGGCTTCGGTGCTGATGCCGTGGATACGGTCGGAGGCGGTGGTCTGCTGGCGCAGCAGTCCGATGCCGACCTGGGCGAGGGTCATGGCGTCGGCGGCGTTGACGCCGAGCTCGGGGTAGGCGCCCGCGTGCGCCGGCTTGCCGCGGTAGGTCACGTCGAACTGGGTGACGGCCAGGCCGGGCATCGCCGCCATCTCCACGGCGGCGGGGTGGACCATCATGGCGGCGCGCAGCCCGTCAAAGGCGCCCTGTTCGAGCATGAGGATCTTGCCGCCGCCGCCTTCCTCGGCCGGAGTGCCGAGGACGCGCACGGTCAGGCCGAGTTCGTCGGCCAGCGGGGCGAGTGCGATGCCGGCGCCGACGGCCGCGGCGGCGATCACGTTGTGGCCGCAGGCGTGTCCGACGTCCGGCAGGGCGTCGTACTCCGCGCAGACCGCGATGTGCGTCGGCCCGCTGCCGATGGTCGCCTCGACTGCCGTGGGCAGGCCGTAGCAGCCGTGCCGGACGTCGAACCCGGCGTCGTTCAGGGCTTCTGCGACCCATCGGCTGGCCCGGTGCTCCTCGAAGGCGAGTTCGGGGTGGGCGTGGATGCGGTGTGAGAGGCCGGTCAGCTGGTCGCCGACCGCGCGGACGCGCCGCTGCGCGGCCTCCTTCGCGGTGGTCATCGTCCCGCCGCCGGCAGGGTGGGGGCAATGTGTACGGAGGCGGGGCGGGTGGCGGCGTCGTAGGCGGCGCGTGCTCCGGTGGCTCCCATGCCGCTGTCGCGGGCGGGCTCGTACAGCCGTTCCGGGCCGCCGCCCTGCCACTGGTTGACCCAGACGACACCTGCGGGCAGCCGCGTGGCTGCCGCGATGTGGTCCGGGTCGCCGGTGTAGACGGTGGCGGCGAGGCCGTAGCGGGACTCGGCTGCCCGCGCCAGCCCCTCTTCGAAGGTGCGCACGACGACGACGGGTGCGACGGGCCCGAACGTCTCCTCGGTCATGACGAGCATGGTGTCGTCGACGTCGGTGAGCACGGTCGCCGGATAGAAGTATCCGGGCCGCTCCGGTACCACTCCCCCGGTTCGGAGGGTGGCGCCCTTCTGTACCGCGTCGTCGACGTGCCGACGTACGACGTCGCGCTGCTGCTCGTCGACGAGCGGGCCGAGCACCGTGGCGGGTTCAAGGCCGTCGCCGAGGGTGAAGGTCTGCGCCGCGGCGACCAGTGCCTCGACGAACGCGTCCGCGATCTGCTCGTGGACGTAGATCCGTTCCATGGAGGTGCAGATCTGGCCGGTGTTGACGAAGGCGCCGAACGCCACGGCCTGCGCGGTCGCCACGGGATCGACTGCGGCGTCGATCACCACGGGGTCTTTGCCGCCCAGTTCGAGCACGGAGCGGTGCAGCCGGCCACCGGTCGCAGCCCCCACGCGCCGGCCGCTGCCCACCGAGCCGGTGAAGTGCACGAGCTGGACGTCCTCGTGTTCCGCGAGCGCCGCTCCGGCGCGTCCGTCACCCAGGACGAGGTTCAGCACGCCCGGCGGCATACCCGCGGCGTCGGCCAGCTCGAAGAGGCGCACGGTCGAGACGGGTGACCGCTCGGAGGGTTTGACCACGACCGTATTGCCGGCGGCGAGCAGTGGACCGAGGGCACCCAGGACCATGGTGACGGGGAAGTTCCACGGCGTGATCACCGCGGTGGCGCCCAGCGGGTGCCGGACGATGTCGGTCCGCGCACCGTCCGGGGCGGTCACCGTCTCGGTGAAGGGATAGGTGACAGCCTGCGCCGCGGCGGCCTTCAGCCCGGCCACGGCGCCGTCGATGAAGGACCGGCCGAGTGCGACCGGCTTGCCCATCTCACGGCATTCCAGTTCAGCCAGTTCGACCGCGTGCTCGGCGACCGTGTCGGCCCAGGTGTTGATGCGGTCCACACGCTGGGCCACGGAGAGGGCGGCCCACTCGGGCTGCGCCTCGACCGCCGCGGTGACGGCCCGGTCGACATCGGGTGCGGATGCCGCACCGTAGCGCGCGAACTCCTCTTCGGTGGCCGGATTGACCACGGTGAGGGTGTTCCCGTCTGCGGTCTCCACCCATCGGCCGCCGATGAAGTGCTGCAGGCTTTTCATGTTCGCTGCCGTTCCTGTTCCGTTTGGGGGCGAGTTCAGCCGTCGAGCCGGTCGGCCATGAGTTCGCCGGCCATGATGACGGCAAGGTTGGTGTTGGCCCGGGGGACCGAGGGGAAGACCGAGGCGTCCACGACCCGCAGTCCCTGAACGCCGAGCACCCGGCATGCCGGGTCGACGACCGTCTCCGCGGCGTCGGGGGCACCCATCCGGCAGGTGCTCGTGCCGTGCTGGGCGTCGATGACCGTGGCCAGGAGGTAGTCGTCGAGGTCGCTGTCGTTCGCGAGGGCGTCGAACAGCGGCCGGTTCGCCTCCGGGAGCGGTCCGGCCAGGATGGGGAGGGCTTCACCACTACGGCCCAGCTCGACGAGAGCGCGCACGCCTTCCCGCAAGGGGGCGAGATCGCGTGCGTCGGACAGCATTCTCTGCACGACGTACGGGTGGACCGAGGGGTCGGTCGAGACCAGGGTGAGTTCACCGCGCGAGTGCGTCTGGTTGAGCCAGACACCGAAGGCACCGGCGTGTGTCTGGGTGTCGGCGGCTGCCATCGCCAGCACGTTCTGGTTCAGCGAGGTGAACAGCAGGTCGTTGGTGTGCGTGCCGGACTCGCTGGACCAGCGGACGCAGACGTTGGTGTGCCGGTCGTGGGGGGATGTGATCGCGGCTTCCGGCCGGAGCGGCATCGAGAGCAGCGCCATGGCGTGGTCCTGCATGCCGAGTCCGACCGGGAGATCCTGCCGGACGCGGATGCCGAGGTCCCGCAGCCGGGCGGCGGGGCCGATGCCCGAGCGCTGCAGGATCGCCGGCGAGTGGATGACGCCCGCGCTGAGGATCACTTCGTCTGCGTACTCGGTGACGGCGGTTCCGTCGAGGACGACGCGGACGCCGACCGCGCGGTCTCCTTCGAAGACGACGGTGTCCACGAGGGCGTTGCCGCGGATGGTGAGGTTCGCAAGGTCACGGGCGGGTTCGAGGTAGCCGTCGTTGACGCTGACACGGCGCGCGTCACGGGAGTTGATCGGGTACGGCGAGACCCCGGTGGCGCCGGGGGCGTTGACGTCGGCCGCCCATGCGAAGCCGGCGGCGAGGGCCGCTTCGGCCAGAGCACGGTCGACGGCCCCCCAGGCGTCCTTCGGGGTCCGGTAGACCGGGGTGGGACCGCCGCGGCCGTGGTAGGGCTGGTCGCCGAAGTCCTCGTCGTCCTCCAGCTTGGCGAAGTACGGCAGGACGTCGTCCGGCGCCCATCCCTCGCAGCCGAGCCCGGCCCATTCCTCGAAGTCCTCCATGGGCGGCCGGATCGCGATCTGGCCGTTGATGGAGGAGCTGCCGCCCACGCCCCGGCCACGCCAGTACGGTGCCTGCGGCTGCTTCTCGGTGCGCGAGGAGTCCAGGCCGGTCCACACCAGATGCTCCGAGGCCGCGGGGTCCATCAGGGCCACCACCGGATTCGGCGAGCGCCATACCTCCGGCATCTCGGCCGACCGGTAGTCGGGGCCTGCCTCAAGCAGCAGTACCCGCCTGCCTCGAGCGGCGGCGCGGGCGGCGAGCACCGCACCTGCCGACCCGGCGCCTACCACGATAAGATCCCAGCTGCGCTTTGCCATATCTTCACCCCTGGATGCGGGAGCGTCACGCGACGGCGACTCCGTCGCGGATGCTTGTTAATCTGGCGGACCAAGCACGTTCAGTCAAGAGTGAACGTTCAGTTCTTTCCGTACGGGAGAAGGTCGATGTCACACGCCCCCCACGACAGCCAGGCCGCGGACGACAGCAGCCAGCTGATCGAGGACTTCGGTCTACGGATCGGCAGGGCGATGGGATGGCCCCCCATGGCCGGCCGCCTGGCGGGCATACTGATGCTCAGCCAGGCTCCCATGACCCTCTCGGAAGTGCAGCGGGCGCTGGGCGCCAGCAAAGGGTCCGCGTCGGAGATGACCCGCCTGCTCGTGACGTACGGCACGGTCGACCGGGTCAAGGTGCCCGGTGTGCGTCAGGCCGTGTACGAATGGCGCGGTGACGCCTGGGCCGGCTGCCTTCAGCATCAACTCGACCAGACGAAGCAGCTCCTGGAGCTCGCGGAGACCGCGCAGGACCGCGGCAGTCATCTCCCGGCCGTGCAGAAGGCGAGGCTGCTCGACATGCGCAGTTACTACGAGTTCATGGTGGAGCAGATGCAGCGACTGCTCGAGGACTACACACGGCAACATGGAGCGGGCGCAAAGTAGCCATGCGGTCGGTCCGGCCCGCAGCGCTGGAGGTGCGTGCTCAGCGCTGCCGTGACCGCAGTGGCGCGTTCGACGGCGAGATGACCTGAGTCCACCGCCAGCATTGTGGCGCCGGCGATACCGTCGACCAGCTGCTGGGCGTGCTCCAGCGGGGTCGCGATGTCGTGCGTTCCTCCGACGACCAGGGTTGGCGCGGTGATCCGGTGCAGGTCCCGGCGCAGGTCGTAGGCAGCGAGGGCGTCGCAGCACGCCGCATAGCCCGCCGGGTCCGTTTGGGCCAGGGATTGGAGCAGGGCACGTCCGAGGAACGTCTCCGCCGTCCGCGGCTCGGCGAACCAGCGCGCCGGAGCCGTCGACAGCAGGGGCTTCGTGCCCTCCCTGCGAACGAGCGCGGCGCGGTCCCGCCACTGTGCCGGTGGCCCGAAGCGGGCGGACGTGCAGAGGAGTCCGAGGGACGCGACACGTTCGGGATGGTTCAGCGCCAGGTGCGCGCCGATGGCGCCGCCGAGTGAGATACCCGCGTAGTGGAAGGTGCCGTCGTCGTGATGGTCGACCAGGTCCAGCACCAGTTGTGCGAGGTCGGCGACCGTGGTGCTTCCCGGACTGAGGTCGGGCAGCAGGCCCGCTGGTGACCCACCGTGGCCGGGCAGGTCGAAGCGCAGCACGCGCCAGTGCCTGTTCAGGCCGGGGAGAGCCCGCTCCCACAGGACGCTTGAGGTGCCGAGGGAAGGTCCCAGGACCAGCAGCGGGGCCCGTGCGGGGCCCGTGAGATCGTGGTACAGCACAGGGGTGTCGTTCACCGTGGCATCTCCGTCGCGGTCATCGTTCCGGCACGAGGGCCAGACCCTGCCCCACACGCGAGGACAGGCTCGCCACACCCGCCCCCAAGGCGGCGGGCTCCGTCGTACTCCCTGCCGGAACGTGCGCGAGGCACGCCGATGGCATGGACGCCCCGGGCGCTCATGGGGTGATCCCGTCGGCGGGTCGCGCGGAGACGAGAAGGGCGGCGGCCGTCTTCTCGGCCACTTCTGCGACGATGACCCCCGGCGCTGTCTCGGTGAGCAGCAGACCCTGGTCCGTCACGTCGAGAACCCCGAGGTCGGTGATGACGCGGTTGACGCACGCCCTGCCCGTCAGCGGAAGGGCGCACTCCTGCACGATCTTCGGTGAACCGTCCTTGGCGGTGTGCGTCATGACCACGATCACGGTGCGGGCGCCGTGCACCAGGTCCATGGCGCCGCCGATCCCGGTGATCATTTTGCCCGGGACGGCCCAGTTCGCCAGGTCGCCCCGCTGCGACACCTGCATCGCCCCGAGCACGGCAACGTCGATGTGCCCGCCGCGGATCATGGAGAAGGACGTCGCCGAGTCGAAGAAGGCGGCTCCCGGCAGGACCGTGACGGTCTCCTTGCCCGCGTTGATCAGATCGGGGTCGACCTGGTCGTCGGCGGGGTACGGACCTGTGCCGAGGATGCCGTTCTCGGATTCCAGGACGACCTCGACTCCCTGCGGCAGGTAGTTGGGGATGAGGGTCGGCAGGCCGATGCCGAGGTTGACGTACTGGCCGTCCTTCAGTTCGCGTGCGGCGCGGGCGGCCATCTGCTCACGTGTCCAGGCCATCAGCCGCTCACCGTCCGCCGCTCGATCTGCTTGGTCCGCGCCTGCTCCGCCGTGAGCGCCACGACACGCTGAACGAAGATTCCCGGCAGGTGCACCGCGTCCGGACCGATCTCACCGGGCTCGACGAGTTCCTCGACCTCGGCGACGGTGACCCGGCCGGCCATCGCCGCGAGCGGATTGAAGTTGCGGGCGGACTTGCTGAACACCAGGTTCCCGTGCCGGTCCCCCTTGGCGGCTCTGACCAGGGAAAAGTCGGTGCGGATCGCGTGCTCGAGGACGTACTGCCCGCCGTCGAAGGTCCTTACCTCCTTCGCGGGGGAGGCCAGCACGACCTCGCCGGACCGGTCATAGCGCCAGGGCAGCCCACCCTCGGCGACCAGCGTGCCCACTCCGGCCGGCGTGTAGAAGGCCGGGATGCCGGCCCCGCCGGCCCGCAGCCGTTCGGCCAGCGTGCCCTGCGGGATCATCTCCACCTCCAGTTCGCCCGCCAGGTACTGGCGGGCGAACTCCTTGTTCGCTCCGATGTAGGAACCGGTCACCCGCGTGATCCGGCTGGCGGCCAGCAGCACCGCAAGCCCCGATTCCATCGCGCCGCAGTTGTTGGAGACCACCGACAGATTGCCGACGCCGCGTTCGTGCAGTGCCTGGATCAGTACGTTCGGCACACCGCACAGCCCGAAGCCGCCTACCGCCAGGCACGCACCGTCCGGCACGTCGCCGACCGCCTCCGCAGCCGTGCCCACCACCTTGTCCATCACGCCGCGACCTCGCCGGCCGCCAGGTCGGACGGATGCTGTGCCAGGGGCGTGACCTCGCAGCTCATGTAGGCGAACAGCGGAAGCCCCCACAGGATGCGGTGCAGTTCCTCGTGGTCGGCCACGTCGAAGACGCTGATGTTGGCGTACTGTCCGACGCACCTCCAGATGTGCAGCCACTTCCCCGACGTCTGCAGCTCCTGGCAGTACGCCTTCTCGCGCTCCACCAGGTCCGCGCGGACCTCGGGGTCGAGGTGGTCCGGGATGGACACGTTCATCTTCACCGCGTACAGCACTGCCGATCACGCCTTGTCGAGGACGAAGTCGTAGGTGACTTCGCGGCTGTTGCCGTCGGCGCCCGGGGTGGGGTCGAGGATGAGTTCGTGCTTGACGGCGGAGGCGATGTCGTCGGCGACGTGGCTGCCGCCCTTGAAGTAGAGCTGGGTGGTGACGAGCTGGTGACCGGCGGCCGACACCTTCAGGTGCAGGTGGGCGGGTCGCCAGGCATGCCAGCCGGCCGAGCGGATGAGCCGGCCGCAGGAGCCGTCGGTGGGGATCTGGTAGGGCGCGGGCTCCACGGTGTGGATCTTGAAGTTGCCCTGGTCGTCGGCGACTACCGTGCCGCGCAGGTTCCACTCGGGGAGGCCGGGCGCGAACTGGGAGTAGAAGCCGTCGGCGTCGGCGTGCCAGATCTCGACGGTCGCCCCCGCGAGCGGGGTGCCGTCCACTGCCCTGACCTGCCCCTGGAAGAGCAGCGGGACGCCAGCTTCGTTCTCCCGCATGGGCAGGGTCGCCTCGGCGGGGCGGCGGGGTGCGTCGGGGATGTAGTAGGGGCCCTCGATGGTGCCCTTGCTGCCCTGTCGGTCCTCGCCCGCGACCTCCTCCACGACGTGCTCCAGCCACACGTCGAGGAAGAGCGGCCACTCCCCGTCCTCGCCGACCTGGATCAGCCACGTCTTGAGGGTGTTGTACTCCTCGTACGTCACCTTGTGCCGACGGATGATGTCGTGGGCGGCGGTGAGCAGTTCGGTGACGAGGGTGTCGACGCGCGCTGTGTCGGCGCCGGAGGCGGAGGTGGGCTGCCGGGTGCGGAACTGTTCGGTGGCTGCGGCTCCGGAAGCGGCGGCGGTGGCCTGTGCGGTACTGGTGTCGGTCATGGTCGTCGTGTCCTTTGCGTGTCGTGCGTGCTGCGGTGGCGGGTCAGCGGTCCTGGCGGTAGCGGGCCAGCTTGCCGGGGTCGATGCGCAGGCCGAGTCCGGCGCCCTCGCGGACGCGCAGGGTGCCGTTCTCGATGGTCAGCGGCTCGGCGAGGAGGTCGTCGGTCATGTCCAGGAAGTTGGACAGTTCGCCGGCGTGGCGGGCGGACCAGCGGTGGGCGGCGCCGAAGGCGACCGAGCACAGGGTGCCGATCTGGCCGTCGATCTGGTTGCCGATCACCGCCTCCACGCCCAGCGTTTGGCATGCGTTGAGGATGCGCTGGGAGCGGGTGAAGCCGGTGCGGGCGGTCTTGACACTGATGGCGGTGGCGGAGCCGCCGAGCAGCTCGCGGGTGACCTCGCCGGTGGTGGTGGCGCTCTCGTCGGCGATGAACGGTACCGGGCTCTGCGCCACCAGCCATCGTCGGCCCAGCACGTCGTCGGCGGGGCAGAGTTCCTCGGCGAACGTCAGGTCGAGGTCGGCCATCTCCCGCAGGGCGCGGGCCGAGTCCGCGGCGGTCCAGCCGCGGTTGCCGTCGACGTAGAGCTCCACGTCCGGACCGAGGGCGCGACGCAGCGCCCGGCAGGCGGCCACGTCCTGGTGGTAGGGCAGCCGGCCCACCTTCACCTTGAAAGTGGTGATGCCGTACGTGTCCCGGATCCGTTCCGCCTCGGCGACCATGTGCTCGGCGGGGGCGAAGCCCACCATGTGGCTCACCCGCATGCGGTCTGTGTAGCCGCCGAGCAGTCCGGAGACCGGCAGGCCAGCGGCCTGGCCGAGGATGTCCCACAGTGCCATGTCGAGAGCGGCCTTGGCCGTGGGGTTGCCGACGGTCCGGTCCAGTCGCTCGTGGATCCGCTCGCGGTCCAGCGGGGTCAGGCCCTTGAGCTGCGGCGCGAAGATCCGCTCGACGACCGCGACGATCGACTCCTGGGTCTCGCCGTAGGTGTAGGGGCGGGGCGGCGCCTCGGCGGTACCGACGAGGCCCTCGTCGGTGTGGACCCGGATCAGTACGTGCTCTGCGGTGTGCACCTCACCGCTGGCGAAACGCAGCGGCTTGGTGTAGGGGATGGCGAAGGGGATGGCCTCCACGTTGACGATCTTCACAGCGCTCCTTCGAGGAACACGTCGTTGCGTTCGAGGGCGTGCAGCACATTGCGCAGCAGGGGGCCGTCGTCGTCCTCGCGCCAGGCGAGGTCCAGGCGGACGGTGGGCGCGTCCTCGATCCGTCGGCAGCGCACGCCCTCGCGCGGTGCCGAGCGGATGGAGTCGGGAAGCACGGCGACACCGAGGCCGGCGGCCACCAGGGCCAGTGCGGCGGAGGTTTCGGTGACCTCGTGGGCGCAGTGCGGGTAGAACCCGGCAGCCAGACAGCCGCGCACCACCGTGTCGTTCACGACCGAGTCGAGCGTGGCCGCGTACATGATGAAGTTCTCGTGCCGCAGCTGCTCCATACGCACCGCATCGGACTCGGCGAGCCAGTGCTCTTCAGGGACGGCCACGACCAGCGGCTCGGTGGCGACGGGACGGTGAGTGAGGCCCACCTGCCGTAGCGGCGGACGCAGTACGCCGATGTCGAGGCGCCGCTCCAGCAGCCCGGCCTCCTGGGCAGGGGTGAGCATCTCGGTGTGCACCTCCAGCAACACGTGCGGTAGTTCGCGCTTGACCAGCCGGGCGAGCGCGGGCAGTTGACGGTAGGAGGCGGACCCTGTCAGGCCGACCCTGAGCACCCCCTCGGCTCCCTCGGCGAAGCGTGCGACCCGGGTGACGGCCTCGTCGACGGACAGGAGGATGCGCTGCACGTCAGTGCGGAACACCCCTCCCGCCCGGGTCAGGGCGACCTGTCGGGTGGTACGGGTGAACAGTTCCACGCCAAGTTCCTTCTCCAGGCGGCGGATCGCCTGGGAAAGCGGAGGCTGGGCCATGTGCAGCCGTTCCGCGGCCTTTCCGAAATGACGGGTGTCGGCAACGGCCGCGAAATACCTCAAATGCCTGAGTTCCACCGAAGACTCCCTCGAATGCGCTCAGCGTAGGGAGCGGATCCCATACACCACAAATACTTCATGGAGTGTGATTCATACTCCGGAGATATCAATACCCCCCTGGGTCAACCCTGGGGGAATGCCTGGGGCCAACCTTTCACCGGGCTGTCATGGTGCTGGAAAGCGGCGGTCCCACGCCGTTGCCGGCCCGGGGGCACCGGGCCGGCGGTACCCATACCGAAGGAGGGGCCATGGCCGAGGAGGATTTCAGCCGGGCGCGGGACATTCTCAAGGACGCCCTGGTGGAGGACCCCGCGAACGGGATCTACCGGGTGCGGCGCAGCGTCTTCACCGACGAGGAGCTCTTCGAGTTGGAGATGCAGCACATCTTCGAGGGCAACTGGGTCTATCTCGCACACGAGAGTCAGATCCCGGACGTCGGGGACTACTTCACCACCTACATCGGCCGGCAGCCGGTCGTCATCTCCCGCGACAAACAGGGCGAACTGCACTGCCTGGTCAACGCGTGCAGCCATCGGGGAGCGATGCTCTGCCGCCGCAAGACGGACAACCGAACCACCTTCACCTGCCCTTTCCACGGCTGGACGTTCAGCAATTCCGGGCGGCTGCTGAAGGTGAAGGACCCGCGGGAGGCCGGTTATCCGGAGCAGTTCAACAAGGACGGCTCCCACGACCTGACGAAGGTAGCGCGATTCGAGAACTACCGCGGTTTCCTCTTCGGCAGCCTCAGCCCGGACGTCAAGCCGCTCAGGGAACACCTGGGCGACGCGTCGGTGGTCATCGACATGATCGTCGACCAGTCCCCGGACGGCCTCGAGGTGCTGCGCGGCTCCTCGACCTACCACTACGACGGGAACTGGAAGCTCCAGGCCGAGAACGGCGCCGACGGCTACCACGTCTCCGCCACGCACTGGAACTACGCCGCCACCCAGGCCCGCCGCTCCTCCGGCGAGTCCAAGAACGACACGAAGACGATGGACGCCGGCGGCTGGTCCAAGCAGCAGGGCGGTTTCTACTCCTTCGACCACGGCCATCTGCTGCTGTGGACCAAGTGGCTCGACCCCACGAACCGGCCGCTGTACGACAAGCGCGACGAACTGGCGGCCGAGTTCGGAGCGGAGAAGGCCGACTGGATGATCGGCGTGTCCCGCAACCTGTGCCTGTACCCGAACGTCTACCTGATGGACCAGTTCAGCTCGCAGATTCGGCACTTCCGGCCCATCTCCGTCGACCGGACGGAAGTCACCATCTACTGCATCGCGCCCAAGGGCGAGCCGGCCGAGGCGCGGGCCCGGCGCATCCGGCAGTACGAGGACTTCTTCAACGCCACCGGCATGGCCACCCCCGACGACCTGGAGGAGTTCCGCTCCTGCCAGAAGACCTACCTGGCCGGATCGATGCCCTGGAACGACCTCTCCCGAGGCGCCGTGCACCAGATCAACGGTCCGGACGAGGACGCCGAGAAGATCGGCATCAAACCGCTCGCCAGTGGAGTGCGCACCGAGGACGAGGGTCTCTACCCCATCCAGCACGGCTACTGGCTCGACACCTTGCGCAAGGCCCTGGAGGAAGCGAAGTGACGACCGCGACCGAGCAGTTCACGCTGGAGGAGATCCGGCAGTTCCTCTACCGCGAGGCCCGCCACCTCGACGACCGCGAGTTCGAGCAGTGGCTGGAGTGCTACCACCCGGACTCGGAGTTCTGGATGCCGGCCTGGGCGGACGACGACGGGCTCACTCGTGACCCCCAGCGGGAGGTCTCGCTCGTCTACTACCCCAGCCGGGCCGGTCTGGAGGACCGGGTCTTCCGTATTCGCACCGACCGCTCCAGCGCCACGAGCCTGCCGGAGCCCCGCACCGGTCACAACATCAGCAACGTCGAGGTCACCGGCCGCGACGGTGACGTGCTGGACGTGCGCTTCAACTGGTTCACGCTCTACTACCGCTATCAGAGCACCGACACCTACTTCGGCACGTCGTACTACACACTCGACACGTCCGGGCCGCAGCCGCTGATCACCCGCAAGAAGGTCGTCCTGAAGAACGACTACGTGCATCACGTGGTCGACGTCTACCACGTCTGACCCCGGCAGCCCACGTCACGAAACGAGCACCAGCATGTCCTTCCAGGTCGCCCTGAACTTCGAGGACGGCGTCACCCGGTTCATCGAGTGCGGGCCGCACGAGACCGTCGCCGAAGCCTCGTACAGGGCCCGCATCAACATCCCCCTCGACTGCCGCGACGGCGCCTGCGGCACCTGCAAGTCGCTGTGCGAGTCCGGCAGCTTCGACGGCGGCGACTACATCGACGAGGCGCTGACCGAGGACGAGGCCGCGGCCGGTCACTGCCTGCCCTGCCAGATGACCCCGCACAGCGACCTCGTGCTGCGCATTCCCTCGACCTCGGCCGCCGCGAAGACCGCACCGGCCACGCACACGGCCACTCTCTGCGAGATCCGGCGTCACTCCAGCAGCACCGTGGAGTTCTCCCTCGACGTCGACGACCGCAAGGCGCTGGACTTCCTGCCCGGCCAATACGTGAACGTCACCGTCCCCGGCACCGACCAGAGCCGGTCCTACTCCTTCAGCTCCGGCCCCCGCCAGAAGGAGGTCTCCTTTCTCGTACGCCTCACCGAGGGCGGCGCCATGTCCGGCTACCTCGCGGAGCACGCGCGAGTCGGTGACCGTATCGAGTTCACCGGCCCGATGGGCAGCTTCTATCTGCGGGACGTCACCCGCCCCGCGCTGCTCCTGGCGGGCGGTACGGGACTGGCACCGCTGCTGTCGATGCTCGAGACCATGACGCAGTCCCCGGCCGCTCATCCGGTCCACCTGCTGTACGGAGTCAGCAGCGACCAGGATCTCGTGCACCTCGCCACCCTGGACGACTACGCCGACGTTCTGCCGTCGTTCTCCTTCGAGCACTGCGTTGCCGATGAGGCCAGCTCCGCGCGTCACAAGGGCTACGTCACGAGTCTGATCGACGCGGGAACCCTGCACGGGGGCGACGTGGAGGTCTATCTGTGCGGGCCGCCGCCCATGGTCGAGGCGGTACGCGGGCACGTCACCTCGCTCGGGGTGACACCGTCAGCTTTCCACTTCGAGAAGTTCACGCCCGGAGCGGTCCTGGCGACGGCCGGAGCGGCACGATGAGTGCCGTCGGTGTACACATGGACCGTTTCGCCGGGAAGAAGGCCGTCGTCACGGGCGCGGCGCAGGGCATCGGCCTGGCTGTCGCCCGCCGCCTGGCCGCCGAGGCCGCCCAGCTGACCCTTGTGGACCGCTCCGAGCTGGTGCACGAGGCCGCCGCCGCGCTCGGCGCGCACTCCGTGACCGTTGACCTGGAGGCATGGGCGGGAGCGGAGGAGGCGGTCTCCGCCGCTCTGGAGCACCACGGCCGGATCGACGTCCTGGTCAACAACGTCGGCGGCGCGATCAACTTCAAGCCGTTCACCGCATTCTCCGCCCAGGAGATCCAGGCGGAGGTCACTCGCTCCTTGCTGACGACCCTGTGGTCCTGTCGCGCAGTACTGCCCGCCATGACCGCGCAGGGGCACGGCGTGATCGTCAACGTGTCCTCGACGGCGACCCGCGGCATCCACCGCATCCCCTACTCCGCCGCCAAAGGCGGCATCAACGCGCTCACCGCCTCCCTCGCCCTCGAGTACGCCGACGCCGGCGTCCGCGTGGTTGCCACCGCCCCCGGCGGTACCGAGGCGCCCCCACGCCGCATCCCCCGCGGCACGCCGGCGCCGCGGTCCGCACGGGAAAGCGACTGGTTCCAGGCCCACATCGACCAGACCCTCGCATCCACCCTGATGAAACGCTACGGAACACTCGATGAGCAAGCCGCCACGATCTGCTTCCTGGCCTCCGACGAAGCCTCCTACATCACCGGCACCGTGCTGCCCGTGGCCGGCGGCGACCAGGGCTGAGACGTGCGGAGCGCACGGCGACATCCTGGTGAGAGGAACGACGCTGACCACCCCTGACCGTGAGGGCCGGCGATGACGACTGCTCACCGGCCGAACCGCGGGACCTGCCGTGTCCACCGTTCACCGGCCCGCGAGCCGGTGAACGGCGCTGCTAGCGTTCCGCCTCATGACGGACAGTCCCACGCCGCGGCGTGACCTGGCCGGGCGGGGCGGCGAGGCCGCCGCACTGACCCGGGCCCTCCATGCCGCGGATTCCGGACACCCCGCCATGCTCCTCGTCGTCGGCGAGGCGGGCATCGGCAAGACCGCCCTGGTCGGGCACGTCGTGGCCACCGCGTGCGCCCAGGTGTCCCGGTCGGTGCGGCGAGTCGCCGGAGTGGCCTGGGAGAGCGCACTGCCCTTCGGTGTCGCCGCGCAGCTCCTGCGCACCGGCGACCTCGCCCCGAGCCGGCTGTCCGGACCCGCGCCCGCGCAGGCCGTCCTCGACACCGGCCGGCGCCTGCACGAGCAGTGGACCGCGCTGCAACGGGAGCACACGCTCGTCGTGGTGGTCGAGGACGCCCACTGGGCCGATGTCGACAGCCTGCGCGCGATGAGATCGGCGGTGCGCAGGATGACGGACGAGAAGATCCTCGTGCTCCTGATCGCGCGGAAGCAGCCCGAGGACGTGCCGGGCACGTCACTGGTGCCCGCCCCTGTCCTGCGAACGCTGGAGTTCCTGGACGCCCTCCACGACGACGCCGTCCGTCCCGGCCCTCTCGGCCCGGACGAGGTCCGGGCGCTCGCCCGCGAGACGTGCGGGCTGACCCTGGATCTGCCGACGGCACGCAGGCTGGCGCGGCACACCCGGGGAAATCCCCGTCACATCCTCGCGCTGCTACACGAGCTGCCCGACCGCACCTGGCACGAATGGTGCCCGGACCTCCCGGCCCCGGCCCGCTACACGGCGGCCGTGCGCCACTGGCTGGAAGAGTGCGAGCCGACCGTCCGCTTGCTGGCAGAGGCATGCTCCGTGCTCGGTGCGCAGGCGCTGCTCGACCAGGCGGCCGCCCTCGCCGACCTGGACGACCCGATGCCGGCTCTCGACGTCGCCCGGGAATCCGGTCTACTGGTCGTCACCGTCGACCCCGGACACCTACGACTGAGCTTCGTACATCCTCTGGTCCGCGCCGCGGTCCTCACGGGCATGAGCCTGGCCCGGCGTGCGACACTGCACCGCAGGGCGGCCGCCCTCAGCGGCGACACGGGTCGCCGCCTGGACCACCGGTCGGAGGCGGCTGCCACCGTCGACGCAGACCTGGCCGAAGAACTGGACCAGTACGCAGCCGGCCGTGCCGCTGCGGGCGAGTGGTCCACTGTGGCCGACGTACTCGTGCGGGCCAGCCGTCTCAGTCCGCAGCGCGCAGCTCGCGAGGACCGTCTCCTGCGCGCCGTCGACGCGATGATCGGCGCCGGCGACGTGCCCCAGGCCGCCGCCTTCGCCGCGGAACTGGAGAGCCTGCCACCCGGCACCCTGCGAGACGTCGTACTCGGCTACCTGGCCATCATGCGCGGTCGGCCCGCAGAAGCCGAAACCCACCTGAACCAAGCCGAGGAACAAGCCGGGACGCAGCCCAGACCGGACCTGACGGCACGGATCTGTCAGCGCCGGGTCCTGCACGCCCTCGGCCGCTGGGACGGCCCGCAGTTGGTGACCTGGGCCCGGCGAGCCGTGGAGCTCGCCGATCCTTCCGACCCGTCGGTCGTGGAGTCGAAGGCCATCCTGGGCCTGGGACTGGCCGCCATGGGCCGGCCGCAGGAGGCCGTCGAGGCGTACGCGGCAGCCGAGTCCGAACTGCCACAGGGCGCCCAGCCCCAGCGGTTCCAGCTCGGCCGGGGCTGGGTGGATCTCGCCCAGGACGCACCCGAAGCGGCGCGCCGACGACTGGAGACCGCCGTACCCACCGGCTACCGCATGGGCTCGACGAGGATCTCCCTGTGGGCCCAGGGCTGGCTGGCCCGGACCCAGTTCGCGCTGGGCGCCTGGACCGAGGCCATCGAGACGGTGCAGCACGCCGCCGCCCGGCTCGACGACGTGCGCATCGAGCTCGTACGACCGCTGATCCACTGGACCGGCGCGCAGATCCACGCGCTGCGCGGTGACTGGGAAACGGCCGAAGAGCACTGCAGGCAGGCCGCCGCGGCCATCAACCACTACGAGGTCATGCTGGTACCGGCCTGCCTGGCCCGCGCGCAGGTGAACGAGGCACGCGGAGACTACAGAGGCGTCATCGAAGCACTGACCCCCATCCTCGAACTGCCGACCCGGGCATCGATCGACGAGCCGGGATTCTGGCCCTGGGCGGACGTCTACGCCAACGCCCTCGTCATGACGGGTGACCTCGAGGAAGCGGACACCTTCCTCGCCCCCCACGAGGAACTGGCCCTGCGCCGCAACCACCGCTCCACGCGCGCACGTCTCGGCCTGGCCCGCGGACGCCTCAGTGCGGCACGCGGGGACATCGAAGCGGCCCGTCAGTCCTTCGAGATATCCCTTGCCCACCTGCACCAACTGCCACTTCCCTACGACCGCGCGCGGGTGAACTTCGCCTACGGCCAGTCCCTGCGCCGCGCCGGCAAGCGACGCGACGCCGATGCGGTCCTACGCAACGCCCGCGACGCTTACCACGCCCTCGGCGCCCGCACCTACGTCGACCGCTGCGACAGAGAAGTCAAGGCAGGCGGCCTCCTGGCCGGACGCGCCGCACCCAGCGCCGCCGCCCAACTGACCCCGCAGGAACAGGCAGTCGCCCAACTCGTCGCTTCAGGCGCGACCAACAGCCAGACAGCAGCAGAGCTGTACATTTCGGTGAAGACCGTTCAATATCACCTGACTCGCCTGTACGCGAAGCTCGGTGTCCGCTCACGTACCGAACTGGCCGCCCACTTCAGGGAGACGGCACCCCCTACCTGAGTAACGCCACTCGGCGATGCCCGGACCATAACCCGGCTGCAATTCCAGCAAAAAATGAACTTTCAGTATTGACTGAGAAATGCGGATGGTTCATCGTCCTTCTACGAACCATCCGCACCGGGCGGACGAGCCTTGGGCAAGGGCACGGTCGCACGGCACACCGCGTTCTCGGCCGACGCCGGACATCGGTATGTAGCGGCAATGCTGCAATCGGCTCCAGCCGACCGCTTCGATGCACTTCTCATCGCCGGACACTCACGCGCTGCCCCGTACCCGCTCGCCCGCGCACAGCCCTGCCGGAGACCCTGACGCGTCACGCGTCCGACCCCGCACGCCGGCTCCTTCGCCGCCGGAACGCCCCATTCACGGCCGGTCCGCCCCGACCGGCTCTCACCCCTGAGGAAGCCACAACCCATGGCCGATTCGCAGTCATCCGTGTCACCTGTCAGCAAGGCGTCGTTGCCCCGCCGGACCATCGTCGCGGTCGCCATCGGCAACTTCGTCGAATGGTTCGACTTCGCCCTGTACGCCATCTTCGCCAGCATCATCGCCACGGTCTTCTTCCCCTCCGACAACGAACTGACCAGTCTGCTGACGACGTTCGCCGTGTTCGGCGTCGCGATCGTCGCGCGTCCCGCGGGTGCGCTGCTGTTCGGACACCTCGGGGACCGCATGGGACGCAGCCGGACGCTGTCCACCGTCATCCTGCTGATGTCCGTATCGACCGCACTCATCGGGCTCCTGCCTTCCCACGCGACCGCCGGAGCGATCGCGCCGGTGTGCCTCGTGATGCTTCGCGTCTTCCAAGGCTTCGCCGCCGGCGGTGAATACGGAGGCGCGGCGTCCTACGTGCTGGAGACGGCACCACCGGAACGTCGCGGGCTCTACGCGAGCATCGCCATCTGGACGCAGCTGTTCGCCGTCGCGGTCGGCCTGCTGACCGGGACGCTGCTCTCCCGGTCGCTCACCGCGGACCAGCTCGCCTCATGGGGCTGGCGGCTGCCGTTCCTCCTCGCTCTGCCCCTGGGCGCCGTCGGGCTCTACATGCGACGCAAGCTGGAGGACCCGGCGGTCTTCATCGCCGCGAGCACCAGCGGAGAGGTCCACTCCGCTCCGCTGGCCGCCCTGCTCCGCGGCCACGGCCGGGACCTGCTCAAGGTGGTCGGCCTCGTGGTCTACGGAACCAGCGGCGCCTACCTGCTGCTCTACCTCCCGACCTACTCCCAGACCATTCTGGAGGTGTCACCCGGCACATCCTTCGGCGCCGCGCTGGCGGCGCTGCTGGCCGCGACCGCCTCCGTACCCGTCAGCGCCGCCGTGTCCGACCGGATCGGCCGCCGTCCCTGCCTGCTGGCCATGTCGATGATCGCAACCGTGCTGATGTACCCCGCGTTCCTGTTGCTGCACGGAGACTCAGCCGCCTACCTGGCAGCCCATCTCGTGATCGGCTTCGTCGTAGGCGCCTACGCAGGACCGATGTCGGCGGCGATAGCCGAGGCGTTCCCCACAGCCCTGCGCTACAGCGGACTGTCCGTGGGCTACGGTGTCGCCACATCCGTCTTCGGCGGCATGACGCCTCTCGCCCTGACCGCTCTGCTCGGCGCCACCGGCAACCAGCTCGCCCCCGCGTGGTTCTTCATCGCCACGGCGCTGATCAGCTTCGGGGCAGCCTGGGTCACCGCCGAGACGGCGGGCAAGCCTCTGCGCGCCAGCTGATCCACCACAGCGACCACGAGGTTGGGCACCGGTCCGGCATCGGCACCTACCGTGTCGCCGGACCGGATCCGCGAAGCAGGCGGAACCGGCCCGCAACAGCGATTCTCACGTAAAAATGAATTTTCAGCCTTGACTGAAAATATTGGATCCGTCAGATTGAAGGTGTCCGTAAACCGTGCCGGGGCGAGTGCCTGCGTACTCTCCGCGCCCCGGTCCCACCGACCTGCACCATCACCCGCGGAGGACGCCATGCTGGTCACAGCCCCGGCTGTCTCTCGATCGATTCCACGGTTCCCGGCCAGTCCTCAGCGAGCTCTCCTTGCCGTGGCGGCACAACCCGCGCGGATGCGCTCTGTGCGCAGATGGGCCGACGGCCTGCTGCGCCACTGGGGCATTGCGGCCTCGGCATGCGATTCCGTCGTCCTCGTCGTGGCCGAACTGGCGACCAACGCGGTTTTGCACGGCCGCGGCGACATGACGCTCTCTCTCGCCCTTAGTCGCGGCCTCGCCCATGTCGCGGTCGTCGACTCCGGCGCGATGACGGTCAGCGGCGGACGTGCGGACACCGCCCCTGATGAGCACGGCCGCGGCCTTGAGCTCGTCAGGGCGCTCGCGCTGTCGACCGGTCACCACCAGAGCGCACTTGGCCGTCGGGCCTGGGCGGTCGTGCGGGTGGATGACTCGAGTGACGGCGCGGCCGGCGCTCCCCGTCCCTCACGCGTCCGGCGCCGCTGACGGGCCGGGCACACCCGGTCCCGGTGCCTCCGCTGTCCGGGCGGCCGGGGCTGTCCGTCTCGCTCGGCCTCTCCCTCATGCTGGCGGAGGGCGAGCCGGAGGCCCTTCGCGCCCTTCGCTTCGCCCCGAGGCCCGCACGATGGCCGCGTACGTGGGCTCTCGCAGCCTTCGCCGGGTAATCCATCAGCGTGGAGGCGGCACGGTATCGACGGCCGGGTGAGAGCGGCGGCCGGTTCCCTGACCAGCCTGGTACCGGTTGTCGAGGGCCTGGCCGTGTCGGGCCCCACCGATCTGGTGATCGCCCGTAGGCCAGCGGCGGAGCCGGCCTCGGTGATCCTGGCGAGGCCCCGCCTCTGTCGCCTGCCGAGGGAATATGCATCCGGTACAGGCTGGTCGGGTCAAGAATGGGGCTGTGCCGCCGCCTCCGCTGCGGCCGCAGGCGATGACGCCGGCATCCAACCATCCCCGTGCGGATGATCAGACGCGCTCTACGAGCATCGCCACGCCCTGTCCAACGCCCACGCACAAGGTGGCACGACCGCGGCGGGCGTCTTCGCGTTCCAGGCGGCCCAGCAGGGTGAGCAGGATGCGCGCGCCGGAGCAGCCCAGGGGGGCCCAGGGCGCTCGCCCCGCCGTCGGCGTTGACGATGTCCTCGTCCAGTTCCAGGCGTCGTATCACGGCCAGGGCCTGGGTGGCGAAGGCTTCGTTCAGTTCCACCGCGTCCAGGCCGCTTGCCTGCCAGCCGGCCCGGGACAGCGCCTTCTCGGTGGCCGGGACGGGACCCAGGCCCATCAGGTGCGGCTCGACGCCGGCCGAGGGGCCGGTGATGATCCTTGCCCGTGGGGTGAGCCCATAGCGCTCGACAGCGCCGACGGAGGCGACCATCAGGGCGGCGGCACCGTCCGACAGCGGCGAGGAGTTGCCGGCCGTGACGATTCCATCGGTGCGGAAGATCGTGCGCAGCGTGGCCAGTTGCTCGGTGCTGGTGGAGGGCCGCGGGCCTCGTCGGTATCGACGGTGCCGGCCTGTCCCTTGCGGTCGGTGACCTGTACCTGGACGATCTCGCGGTCGAAGCGTCCTGCCTGCTGGGCGGTAACGGCCCGTTGGTGGCTGCGCAGCGCGTAGGCGTCCGCGTCGGCGCGGGTAATGCCGTCCAGGGCGGCGACCTCCTCGGCCGTCTCGCCCATGGAGAGAGTGTCGAGGTCGGCGAAGCGCGGGTTGGTGAACCGCCATCCCAGCGCGGTGTCGTGCACTTCGCCCGGCTTGGCCCAGGGGGTACCGGGCTTGGCCATCACCCAGGGGGCGCGGGTCATCGACTACACGCCGCCCGCCACGACCAGATCCGCCTCGCCGGAGCGGATCGCCTGCGCCGCTGCGGCGACGGCCGTCAGTCCCGAGGCGCACAACCGGTTGACGGTGTAGCCGGGTACGGTGTGCGGCAGTCCTGCGAGCAGGGACGCCATGCGGGCGACATCGCGGTTGTCCTCGCCGGCCTGGTTGGCCGCCCCCAGGATCACTTCGTCCACGGCCTAGGCAGGTACGCCGGCGCGCCGCACAGCCTCGCCGACCACCAGCGCGGCCAGGTCGTCGGGGCGCACCGTTGCCAGGACGCCTCCGTAGCGGCCCTGCGGGGTGCGCGCTCCTTCGATCAGGTAGACCTCGTCGGGCGGGCATCGCTGTTCTCCTTGGTCGTGGTCGGTCACGGGAGGGCGTCAGAGTGTTGGCCGGCCGGCACCGGTCCGCACCGGGTGGCGCCGACCCACGGGATGGATGAGCGGCGGGGAAAGCACACGCAGTTCCAGTCGGCCGGACGCGCCCTCCGCGGACCTCAGCGCATCCCTCGCCCATAAGAGGCCCCGCCCCCGTAGGGCGTGCCGGCATGCCTTCCACTTCTGGCTCGGCGGTGGCGCAGCCCGGGATTCTCGGCCAGGCGCACGTAACCGAACGTTCGGTCGATGGACACAAGTGATGACGGCGGCGCCTGCGAATCGCTCCGGGGCGTGCCGACGACGTTCTGGCGCACAGGTGCGGACCAAGCTCCGGACGGCTCTCACACAGCAAGTGGCCGCGGTTACGGTCCGGGCGCGACAGCCGTTGCTGTAGTCGAGGCAAGGCGCGCGGCAGTGAGGTTTCGCAGCTGGGCGAGTGCGTCGGGAATCGGAGTCCTGTGCGCACGCGGCCCGCCCGCGTCAGGCGCCGTCGCCGTCCCGTGCACCTGCGCTCTCCCACGGGGCGCCACGTCCCCGGGCTTCCTCGAACACCAGCCAGGTGCGGCTTCCTCGCACGCCCGGGATGTCCTGGATGCGCTCCAGGACGACGTGGCGCAGGGCGGTGTTGTCTGGGGCGCGGACCAGGACCAGGACGTCGTAGTCGCCGCCCATCAGGGCGAAGTGCTCGACGAACGGGATCTCCTTGAGCTTGGCGGACACGGTGCGCCAGGCCGTCTGGTCGATGGTCACCGAGACGTACGCGGTGGTGCCCAGGCCCGCTTTGGCCGGGTCCAGTCGCACGGTGAAGCCGGAGATCAGGCCGTCGTCGGCCATCCGGGAGATCCGCGTGTAGGCGTTGGCGCGCGAGATGTGGACCTGGTCGGCCAGGGCCCGTACGGAGATCCGGCCGTCGCGCTGCAACTCCGCGATGATCGCCCGGTCGATCGGGTCCAGGTGGGCGGCAAAACGTCCGGCACTGACGATCCCGGGATCCTCTTCAGTTGACATTTCTCCCCTCTCGAAGGCACTTGGCGGCAATATGTCGCCGGTTTGGTCGAATGCTTGAACACATGTGTAGCACGGGCGAGTATTCACGTACTCAATGTCCCCAGAAAGTGAGCGTCACGATGTCCGTGAGGGCTCTTCGCAAGGTGGTCGACGGCCTGCTGCCGTCCCTTTCCCCGGTGCGTTTCGTGGCTGAGGACGGCACCGCCGTGAAGCCCCCGGCCGGCTACACCCGCCCGCCGGACGAACTGCTGCGAGAGGCATGGCGCCGAATGGTGATCGGGCGGCGCTTCGACACGCAGGCCACCGCACTGACCAAGCAAGGCCGACTCGCGGTCTATCCCTCCAGTCGCGGCCAGGAAGCCTGCCAGATCGCAGGTGTCCTCGCGCTCCAGGAGCAGGACTGGCTCTTTCCCACGTACCGCGATTCCGTCGCCCTGGTCGCGCGTGGCCTGGACCCGATGGAGGTGCTCACCCTGCTGCGGGGCGGGTGGCACTGCGGGTACGACCCGGCCGCGGTGCGGGTGGCCCCGCAGTGCACTCCGCTGGCCACTCAGACCATCCACGCCGTCGGCATGGCCGAGGCCCTGCGCCGCAAGGGCGAGGACGGCGTGGCGATGGCGTTCATCGGCGACGGCGGAACCAGCGAGGGCGACTTCCACGAGGCACTGAACTACGCGGCCGTACTGCGCGCGCCGGTGGTGTTCTTCGTGCAGAACAACAAGTACGCCATCTCCGTGCCGCTGGCCCGGCAGAGTGCGGCGCCGGCGCTGGCCTACAAGGGCATCGGGTACGGGATGCGCTCCGAGCAAGTCGACGGCAACGACCTGCTGGCGGTGCTGTCCGTGCTGAGCGCGGCCGTCGAACACGCCCGTTCGGGGCAGGGCCCGTTCCTGGTGGAGGCGCACACCTACCGGATGGACGCACACACGAACGCGGACGACGCCACCCGCTACCGCCAGGCCGATGAGGTCGAGACGTGGGAGGCTGCCGACCCACTGACCCGCCTGGAGACCTACCTGCACGACCAGGGCGTGATCACCGAGACGGACGTCGAGGCCGTCCGGGAAGAGGCCGAGGCATCGGCCGCGGCCCTGCGCGAAGCGATGAACGCCGACGTAAGCACGGACCCGCTTGAGCTGTTCGCGCACGTTTTCGCCTCGCCCACTTCCCAGCTACGGGAACAACGCGCGCTGCTGGTGTCCGAGATCGAAGCCCAGGAGAACTGACCATGACCGCGGTAACGATGGCGCAGGCACTGAACGCCGCCCTGAGGGACGCGCTGCGCGAGGACGAGCGGGTGCTGGTCTTCGGTGAGGACGTCGGCCCCCTCGGCGGTGTCTTCCGCATCACCGACCAACTGACCGAGGAGTTCGGCGACGAGCGGTGTTTCGACACCCCGCTGGCCGAGGCCGGCATCGTGGGCCTGGCCGTCGGTATGGCCATGGGCGGTTTCAGGCCGGTCGTGGAAATGCAGTTCGACGCCTTCGCGTACCCCGCGTTCGAGCAGATCGCCTCCCACGTGGCCAAGTTGCGCAACCGCACCCGCGGGCAACTCGCCCTGCCCATGGTGATCCGTATTCCCTATGCGGGCGGCATCGGCGGTGTGGAGCACCACTGCGATTCCAGTGAGGCGTACTACGCGCACACCCCCGGCCTGAAGGTCGTCACACCCGCCACCGCGGAGGACGCCTACTGGCTGCTGCGTGACGCGATCGCCGACCCCGACCCCGTGGTCTTCATGGAGCCGAAGCGGCTGTACTGGGCCAAGCAGGAGACCGACCTCGCCGCCCGCCTGGCACAGCCGTTCGGCCGGGCTGTCGTGCGCCGAGAGGGAACCGACGCGACGCTGGTCGCCTACGGCCCCAGCGTGCCCGTCGCCCTGGAGGCGGCCGAGACCGCCGCGAGCGAGGGACGCAGTCTGGAGGTCGTCGATCTGCGGACCCTGGTCCCCTTCGACGACGAGACCGTCACCGCGTCGGTGCGGCGCACCGGCCGCTGCGTCGTCGTCCACGAGGCGCAGGGCTTCGCCGGAATCGGCAGTGAGATCGCCGCCCGGGTACAGGAGCGCTGCTTCCACTCGCTGGCCGCCCCCGTGCTGCGGGTCACGGGGTTCGACATCCCCTACCCCCCGCCCAAGCTCGAGCACGCGCATCTACCCGGCGTGGACCGTGTGCTGGACGCGGTGGACCGCCTGCAGTTCGACGACGAGCCCGACCTCGTCCACCTGGCCCGGGAGGCATCGTGACCGGCATCGATCGTGAGCAGGTCTTCTGTCTCCCCGATCTCGGGGAGGGTCTGACCGACGCCGAGATCACCGACTGGAAGGTGGCCGTCGGCGACACCGTCGCCGTCGACCAGATCGTCGTCGAGGTCGAAACGGCGAAGGCCGCCGTCGAGGTGCCCATTCCGTACGCCGGCACCGTGCTCACACTCCACGCCGACGCCGGCTCCTCACTGCCCGTGGGCGCTCCGCTCATCTCCGTCGCAGCACCGCAATCGCACGAACCCGCAGCGCCCGCGAACGACGGTTCGGACACGGCCCCGGCGGCAGAGGACCCGGCAGCGACCCGCTACCGCGAGGAGGAACAGGGCGGCTCCGGCAGCGTCCTCATCGGATACGGCACCGGCCATGGTCCCACGGTCCGTCGCCGCCGCCGCATCAACGCTCGCCCCTCGGCGGAGGCAGCTCCCGTCCTGCCGCAAGCGTCGGCCGCGACCGGAGAAGCGCCACGGGCGATATCCCCACTGGTGCGCAAACTGGCCCGTGACCACGGACTGGACATCACCACGCTACCGACGAGCGGGCCGCACGGCGTGGCCCGGCGCCACGACGTGGAGCAGGCCATCGCCCGCTTCGCTCGCCCCGCCTCCCAGGACATGCCGACCACTGCGGTCACGGACGACGCCGAGCGGATCCCGCTGCGCGGACTGCGACGCGCGGTGGCCGACAAGCTCTCCCGCAGCCGCACCGAAATCCCCGACGCCACCACCTGGGTCGACGTGGACGCCACCGGCCTGCTGGAAGCCAAGAACACGATGCGGGCAGCCCACCCCGACCTCGGAATCGGACTGCTCGCCGTACTCGCCCGGATATGCGTCGCCGGCCTGAAGCGCTTCCCCGAACTGAACTCCAGTGTCGACACCACAGCCGGCGAGATCGTCCGCTACCCGCACATCAACCTCGGCTTCGCGGCGCAGACCGAGCGCGGCCTGGTCGTCCCCGTCCTGCGTGACGCACACCGTATGAACACCGCACAGATCGCCGCAGAACTCGCCCGGCTGACCGGCCTGGCACGAACGGGCGCCCTGCCCCCCGACGCCCTCACCGGCGGAACGTTCACCCTCAACAACTACGGCGTCTTCGGCGTTGACGGGTCCACCCCCATCATCAACCACCCCGAAGCCGCTCTCCTGGGCGTCGGCCGCATCATCGACAAACCCTGGGCAGTGGACGGAGCCCTGGCTGTCCGCAAGGTCACTCAGCTGTCGCTGACCTTCGACCACCGCGTCTGCGACGGCGGCGCGGCCGGAGGCTTCCTGCGTTACATCGCCGACTGCGTCGAACGGCCCGCCACGTTGCTCACCGACCTGTGACCGCGATCCGGGGACACGTTGGACGGCGCATCAACCCATCGCACAGAACGGATCCTGGGCATGAGCACTGACGCGCCAGGCCAACGACAGAGCCCACCGGCCCGAAGGCCGTCACCCAGGCTGCGCACCGCACTGGACGACGTTCCCACCTACACGCCCGGCCGCCCCGCCGCCTCCGGCGCCGTGCCCGGCTGGAAGCTTTCCTCGAACGAGAATCCCTTCCCACCACTGCCCGGCGTGCTGCAAGCCGTGGCAGCCGCTTCCGAACGGCTGCAACGCTACCCGGACATGGCGTGCGGCGCCCTGACCGACGAACTCGCCACCCGACTGAACGTCCCAGCCGCCCACATAGCCCTGGGCACCGGTTCCAGCGGGCTGCTACAGCAGCTCCTGCAGATCACCACCGAGCCAGGCGACGAGGTCGTCCTCCCCTGGCGGTCCTTCGAGTCCTATCCCATCGTCACCCGTCTCACCGGTGCACGGCCGATCCAGGTCCCCCTCACCACCGACGAGGCGCACGACCTGGACGCCATGGCCGAGGCCGTCACCCACCGCACCCGACTGGTCCTGGTATGCACGCCGAACAATCCCACCGGCCGTGCACTGCACCGCGACAAACTCGAACGATTCCTGGACCGAGTACCCACCGACGTGCTGGTGGCCGTCGACGAGGCCTACGTGGAGTTCGTCCGGGATCCGGCCTGTGCCGACGCCGTGCAGCTGTACCGGCACCGGCCGAACGTCGTCGTGCTGCGGACCTTCTCCAAAGCCTACGGTCTGGCCGGGTTGCGGGTCGGATACGCTGTCGCCCACCAGCCAGTCGCCACCGCACTGCGGAAAGCGGCCGTCCCGTTCGGTGTGTCCACCGTCGCCCACGACGCCGCGATTGCCTCGCTGCAACGCACGGACGAGCTCAAGGCGCGCGTGGAGCACCTCGTCGCCGAACGCACGCGCGTGCGTGCTGATCTGCTGGGACAGGGCTGGACGGTGCCGGACAGTCAGGCCAACTTCGTCTGGCTGCGCCTGGGCAGGCACACCGACGCGTTCACCACAGCGTGCCAGCAAGCCGGGGTGGCGATCCGCCCGTACGGCGAGGAGGGCGTACGCATCACGATCGGTGAACGCCAGGCCAACGACATCGTGTTGACCGTGGCGGACGCCTTCCGCCGGAACCTGCCGGACACTGCCCCACCCCTCCGGCCTCGTCGTGTGCCCGGCACACCGCGATAGCGCACGCGCGCTCCGTCCTGGGCACCGCCCTTCCTGCCTGCCTGCGGTTGGACCGGTCGCCCAGCTCAACTCTGGTGCACTTCGGTCCGTGCGCCGGCTGGAGGTCGATAGCGTGGGTGATCGGTCGTGTCCGGACTACCCGGCCGGACACGACCGGTGCCGGCCTCGGCCCAGCGGATGGGAGACCAGGCTCCGGGCTGTCTGACCGAGAAGGGTGCCGACGGCTGGTGCTCTCTTCTCTGTTCAGCTCAGAAGGGCTGCTGATCTTGTGCGCATCGGGTGCCGGGAGGCGGCAGAGCCTTACCGGTGAGGTAGTCGTCGATGTAGTCGTCGGCGCACGAGCTCTTGTTCAGCAACGCGGTGTGCCCGCTGCCGTCGACCGTCAGCAGCCGGGCGTTGGCCAGTTCCCGCGACATCGCCAGTGAGTTGGCGTATGGGGTGTTCGGGTCAAGTGTGTTGCCGATGAGCAGCAGGGGCGCGGTCTCCTTGTCGAACGGACCGGTGTAGCGGTCGCGGTCGGTCACCGGCCAGTGCGCGCAGGGCTCAGCCGTCCAGGCCCACAGCGAGCCGAACCCGTGGGGTGCCAGCCGGTCGGCAACTCTGGCCTGGTACTGGTAGCTCAGTGGGTTGCGGGGGTTCGGGCTGTCCGAGCAGAGGACGCCGTAGGTTCCCGCGGGCGCTCCGGGGGTCGCGGCGCCGAGCAGAGTCGGCCACCCCCCAGGTGCCGGCGGTCCGTCCGTCGTCCCGAGCGTCGTGGTGGCGCCGGAGGTTGTGGCCACCCACAGAGTCTGAAGCAGACCGGCCAGGCCCTTCCATCCGGTGCCGGGCACGCCAGGTACCGGATCCTGTTGCGCGAGGGAGAAGCCGACGGTGGTCACGGTGGAGGCGTAGGTGAACGTCTGGCCTCCGATGTCGACCGGGGCGGCACGCAGCCGATCGAGCAGCGTTCGGTATTTCACCAGCGTGGCCGAGGGACGCCCGGCAGTGAAGGCGCACCGTCCGGTGCCTGCCTGGCCGCAACGGTTGAGGAACTGCCGCAAGGCCGCCTCCGTCCCCGCGTGTGAGTTCAAGCGGAGGAACGTGCCGTGCGTGGCGCCGGCCCGCTCGTCGTTCCACTGCGAGGGAGGGACGTTGGCGTCGAGGACCATGACCCGTACGCGGGACGGGAAGAGGTTGGCGTAGGTCGCGCCGAGATACGTGCCGTACGACGTGCCGTAGTAGCTGATGCGGTCTTCCCCCAGCTCACCGCGGAGGCGGTCCATGTCGCGGGCCACGTTCGCGGTGGACATGTGGCTGATGACCGGCCCGCCATGCTCCTCGCACGCTTCGCCGTATCGGGCATAGGCACTGATCCACTTCTGCCGTTCCTCGGGTCCCACGGGGAAGCCCGCGGGCGTTCGGGAGAGCAGGGCCGCTTCCTCGGCCGGATCGGCAAAGCATGTCAGGGGCGTACTCCGCCCGGTGCCTCGGGGGTCGAAGCTGACGATGTCGAACCGCGCTCTCGTCTCAGCCGGGAACAGCGAGTAGGCGGACATCAGTGCGTCGATACCCGACGCTCCCGGACCACCGGGATTGAAGACGAGTGAGCCGATGCGGCGCGCTGGGTCCGCGGCCGGGCGGCGGATCAGGGCCACGTCGATCCGGCCGCCGTCCAGAGCTCGGTAGTCGAGGGGGACCTCGAAGGTCCCACACTCGAAGGCCGCATCCGACGCGCACGGCGCCCAGGCGATTTCCTGCCCCTGTCCCGCGGCGTCGGCCCGAGGCGCCGAGACTGCCCCGAGCAGTAGTGCGATCACCGCAGCGACGGCGATACGTGTCTTCGACGAAGTTAACAGCACGCTGCTTCCTCCCCTTCGATTCACTTGAACTGTCGCCACGCGGGAACGCAGGTCAACGCGCCCCGCCAGGTGCCAGCAGGGCAGCGAAGGAAGATACGTGCGTGCGGCGACAGCTCGGCGAGTGCACCGCTGAACGTTCACCCGCCTCATGGGTGGCGTCAGCATGACGGACAGGGAAGATTCAATCAATGCTGAAAGTTCATTGGTATCTGATCCATACGGATTCTGTCGGCAGAGCGAGCCGGGCTGCGGCTGGAAGGCCGGCCGGGCGCGCCCTCGCCGGGTTGCAAGGAAAGATCGAGCGCGCACAGTGACAACGGGCACCCGGCGCGCGCCGGGAAGGCGGAGCGTGGGACGTTGCGACCGTCTCCGTCGCCCGCCCTATGAGATGGCCTTCCGAGCGGCGGCCGGATCCCGCATCGCAATGTCTTGTTCGAGCAGAGCGTGAACGGCCTGGTGCTGTTCGCGAACCCGGTCGGACAGGCGGCCGGTGGTCCGCGGCCCTGCGGGAGCCAAGCCGAGGCCCAGCTCTTCCAGGGCTTTGGCCGCCGCGGCAGTGGTGGTGTCCTGGGGCTCGCGGAGCAGGGCACGGTGCTGGACGACGGTCTTCTCGACGGCCTCGGCGTAGGCGCTGGAACGGTCCCTGCAGATCACCTCGACGCCGGGATGCCCGGCGAGCCACCGGGCCACGGTCGCAGTGGTGCGGTCTGGCAGCAGGTCGACGGCTGACGGGTCTCGATGTCGAGCAGGATGATGCCGTAGTTGTGCCCCGTGCGCAGCGCGAAGTCGTCGATTCCGAGTACCCGCGGTGTCGAGGTGGCGGGGTCCTGCAGGCGGCGGATCAGCCGTACCAGGGTCGAGCGGCTTACCTTGGCCGCCAGCGCGTGGGCCAGGCGGGAACCGGCCCGGCCGGCCAGCATCACCGCAACCCGCTCGAGCACCGTCTGCAGCCCGGCGCTGCGTCTGCCGTGCCGGAATGTCAGTCCGTCGACCTGCTCGGCGAACGTCGCCTGCAGGCAGCTCTGTTGAGAGCAGCGGAACCGCCGGACCCGTAACTCGATCAGTGCCGGACGGCCGCCCACCGCGCTGTCGGCAAGTCGGCGCACATACCGGCTGTGCACCCGGGCCGACGCCGTTCCACACGCCGGACACGCAGCCCGTGCCGCAGCCGTGCGGGCCCGCACGACCACCAACTCGTCGTCGGACACGACGCCTTCGATCACAACACCTTCAACCCGGTGGAACCACAGGTCCTGGAGGAGTACATCAGCCACGGCCGTTCATGATCGCGGTTGTGGTGACTTTCCGTGGCTTCAGCACTGAAAGTGATCCAGAACCAGTTTGGGTTCTGGCTCACTTCCGGGCCGCCTGGCTGCGTACGCATCCCGGCGTCGAGGTAGGCGGAGCGGACCGAGCCCCGGTCTACAGCCCGGCCGCCGGTTCGGAGACAGCATCCTCTGAGCTGAGGCCGGGCGTCCGCCGACGTCGGCTGGATCACGCGATGCGGGCCACCCGGGTTCCGTGTCCTTCGCCGGCGAGGAGCGGCATCATCGTCTGGAACATGGTGGTGAGGTGTTCGCTGGCCAAGTGGGCATCGAGTGATGCCTGGTCGCGCCATTCCTCGATGAGGATGATGTGGCTGTCGTCGTCCAGGTCGCGCAGGAGTTCGTAGCGCAGGCAGCCGTCTTCGGCGCGGGTGCGTTCGACGACGCTTTCGATGAGGGAGCGGACCTGGTCGGCCTTGCCTTCGGCGGCGTTGCTCTCAGCGATGATCATGACGGTGTCGTTCATGGTTCTTCTCTCTTGGGTTTCGGTGTGATGGTGCTGGCCGCAGGTGGAGTGGCGTGCGTTCAGGGTGAGGTCAGGTGGCGAGCAGCTGCTGGTAGAAGTCGGCGGGGTCGTTGGCCAGGGATGCTTTGACGTGGGCGCTCCACTGGTCGACGACGACCTCGATGAGGTTCTTCTCGACGCCGTCGAGTGCGGCACGGGCGACGGCGGCGGGGTCGGTGAGGGGGCCGTCGTAGTCGGCGCCGGCCATGATGTCGGTGTCGGCCGCTCCAAGGACGACGCCCGTGACGAGCGTGTTCTGGGCGGCCAGCTCCAGGCGGATGCCGTTGGTCATGCTCCACTCCGCCGCCTTGGCCACCGCATAGGCGTTGCTGCCGTCGTAGGAGAACCACGACAGGGCCGACAGGACGTTCACGATCGCGCCTCCGGCGTTGGCGGCCAGGACGGGGGCGAAGGCGCGGACCATGTTGAGGGTGCCCCACAGGTGCGTGTCCATCTCGCGCCGGATGTCGTCGAGCTCGCTGCCCAGGAGGTTGGTGCCCGTGGAGATCCCGGCGTTGTTCACCAGCAGATCGACGTCGGTGGCCGCCGCTGCGGCGGCCTCGATCGAGGCCGGGTCGGTGATGTCGAGCTGCAGGACTTCCACGCCCGGCAGGTCGATACTGCCGGGGCGCCGGGCAGTCGCGTAGACCTTCGCGCCCCGCTCGGCAAGCTGCGCGGCGAAGTGACGTCCGATCCCGCGGTTCGCGCCGGTCACCAGCGCTGTCGCTCCGGAGACGTTCATACAGGTGTCCTTTCGATGCGGCCGGAAGCAGGTCAGGCCGGCCCGTGAATCCCGCGTGTACTTCGGCGGTATTGCTAGGCTAAAACCTGACGTCAACGTGAGGTGCAAGCGGAAGGGAAGTGATCTGGGTCATGCGTATCGGACAGCTCGCCAAGCGCTCGGGAGTCAGCGTGCGCGCCTTGCGCTACTACGAGGAGCAGGAACTTCTGGAGTCGACACGGACGCCCGGCGGGCAGCGCGACTACTCCGAGGACGCCCTGGACCGCGTCCAGCTCATTCAGGATCTTTTCGCCGCCGGCCTCTCCAGCCGGACCGTCGTCGAGTTGCTGCCGTGCGTGAGCACCGGCACCGCGACTCCCGACATGCTCGGCCAGCTCACCACCGAGCGGGACCGCATCGCCGAGCGCATCCAGGACTTGTCCCGAGCGAAAAGCAAACTCGACCGCGTGATCGAAGACATCATCGCAGCGGGTGTCGTCAAGGCATGACGGTGCTCTCCGCTGTGCCGGTTCGCCCGCCGGCGTTGTAACGGTCCTTCCTGTCGCGCCAGGGCCTCACCACCGGGCCGGCGTGTATCCCATCTGAGCGGCTGCGAGTCTGGCGTCCGCATCGTAAGGACGCACGAGTGCGAGACGCACGGGCGCGACGCCAGAGATTGCCCGCCTGGAGATCATCGGCGACGGGCGGTCTCAAGGTGAGCCCCTGGCGATGGCTCGCAGCGCTCCACGCTCCCACCGGGTGCCCGCGAACAGCTACGCCGACCTCGGCCAAGTAGGACCTGGGGTCGGCGTAGCTGTGCGACGGAGGTGCCGAACTCAGCCACCACCGCAGACCTGGGCAACGCTGATCACCGACGCCCCGGACGATTCCGTACGGCCGGTCCCACTTGTCGAAGGGCGCTTTGTCCGGAGGTGCTGCGGTGTGGGTGTGTCAGCGTGAGGTGAGGGCGAAGTCGGGGTCGCGGCGGCGGAGTTCGGCTGCGGCGATGGTGCGCTTGTGCACTTCGTCCGGGCCGTCGGCGATCCGCAGGTGCCGCTGGTGGACGTACATCTCGGCGAGGGGGGTGTCGTTGGACATGCCGGCCGCTCCGAAGACCTGGATAGCGCGGTCGATGATCCGGGCGGCGATGGTGGGGGCGGCGACCTTGATGGCGGCGATCTCGACGCGTGCTCCCTTGTTGCCCACGGTGTCCATCAGCCAGGCCGCCTTCATTGTCAGCAGGCGGGCCATTTCCAGGTCGATGCGTGACTCGGCGATCCAGTCCTGGATGTTGCTGCGCAGTGCCAGCGGTTGCCCGAAGGTGGTGCGGGTCTGCGCACGGTCGATCATCAGGTCCAGGGCGCGTTCGGCCATGCCGATGGACCGCATGCAGTGGTGGATGCGGCCGGGGCCCAGTCGCGCCTGGCTGATGAGGAACCCGTCGCCTTCGCCCGAGATGATGTTGTCGGCGGGCACCCGTGCGTTCTCGAAGAGGATCTCGGCGTGGCCTTCGCGATCCATGTAGCCGAAGGTGGGCAGGGATCGCACCAGGGTCACGCCGGGGGTGTCGACGGGGACGAGCATCATGCTCTGCTGGCGGTGCTTGGGCCCGGTCGGGTCGGTCTTGCCCATCACGATGAGGATCTGGCACATCGGGTGCATCGCGTTGGACGCCCACCACTTGCGGCCGTTGAGAACGTATGCGTCGCCGTCGCGGATCATGCTCAGTTCGATGTTCGTGGCGTCGGAGCTCGCGACGGCCGGCTCTGTCATGGCGAACGCAGAGGCGATCTCACCGTCGAGCAGCGGCCGCAGCCACTTCTCCTTCTGCTCGGGTGTGCCAAAGCGGGCCAGCACCTCGATGTTGCCGGTGTCCGGCGCGTTGCAGTTGGTCGCCTCCGGGGCCAGGTGAGCGCTGCGTCCCATGATCTCGGCGAGGGGGGCGTACTCGACGTTGGTGAGCCCGGCGCCGAGATCTGACTCGGGAAGGAACAGGTTCCACAGCCCTTGCCGGTGCGCTTCCGCCTTGAGGTCCTCAACCACGGCCGGGTGGTGGAACAGGTCGCCGGATGACTTCATCTGCTCCTCGCTCACAGCCTCGGCGGGATAGACGAACTCGTCCATGAAGATCTGCAGCCGCTTTTGGTAGTCCGATGCGCGTTCGGAGGGGCGAATGTCCATGGGGTTCCTCGCGATGTCCGCGGCTCGGTCTCGCCGCTGTGTGGTCAGGAGCGCCCGGACCGAGCGCTGCTTCCGCCCGTCGGACTCGCCCGAGGCTAGAACAATCACCACGCGCGTGCAACGTTATGAGAAATGTTGCATCATTGGCGACGGCGACACGCCATGGGCCAACGAGGGGACAACTGATGAGCAGAGCAGCGATCGTGGCGACGGCCCGGACGCCGATCGGGAAGGCGTATCGAGGAGCGTTCAACAACACGCAGGGTCAGGAGCTGGCGGCGCATGCCATCTCCCACGCGCTGGACGTGGCCGGAATCGAGGCCGCGCTGGTGGAGGATGTGGTACTGGGTTGTGCCGTGCCGGAGGGCACGACGGGGTTCAATGTCGCTCGCCAGGCCGCGCTGCGGGCCGGTATGCCGACGAGCGTGCCGGGGATGACGGTCGACCGGCAGTGCTCGTCGGGACTCATGGCGATCGCGATCGCCGCCCAGCGCCTCCTTGTCGACGGGCTCAAGGTCGCTGTCGGGGGAGGCGTGGAGTCGATCTCCCTGGTCCAGAACGAGCACAACAACCGCTACCGGGCGGTCGATCCGTGGCTGGACGAGCGGGTCGCCGGCTTGTACTACCCGATGGTGCGGACCGCCGAGATCGTCGCCTTGCGGTACGGGATCAGTCGGGAGCGCCAGGACGAGACGGGCGCGGAGTCCCATCGCCGTGCCGCGGCAGCGCAGGATTCCGGGCTGATGGACGCGGAGATCGCGCCCATGACGGTGGTGAAGATCGAGAGGGACCGCGAGTCGGGCGAGTCCCGCGAGGTGGAGATCACGATCACCCAGGACGAAGGGCTGCGCCGCGCTACGACACCGGAGGGACTGGCCGCGCTGCGGACCGTGCTGTCGCCTGACGAGGCGGGCGGCGCTCCGTCGGTGACGGCCGGCAACGCATCCCAGCTGTCGGACGGCGCCTCGGCCTCGATCCTCATGGACAGCGACTACGCAGCCGCCCTGGGCCTGGAGCCGCTGGGCTACTACTGCGGGCTGGCCGTCACCGGGTGCGATCCCGAGGAGATGGGAGTGGGGCCCGTTGCCGCCGTTCCGAAGCTGCTGGAGCGGCACGGGCTCACAGTCGGCGACATCGGCGTGTGGGAGCTCAATGAGGCTTTCGCGTCCCAGGCGGTCTACTGCCGGGACGCCCTGGAGATCGATCCCGAGAAGTGCAACGTCAACGGCGGCGCGATCGCGCTCGGCCACCCCTACGGCATGACAGGCGCCCGGGCCGTGGGGCACGCCCTGTTGGAGGCACGACGTCGCGGCGAGCAATTCGCCGTCGTGTCGATGTGCATTGGCGGCGGCATGGGCGCCGCCGGCCTCTTCGAGCTTGCCTGAACGCCAGGGGCGGTCCGCCCGCACCTGGTCGGGCCGCCCCGCCGCTCACCCCAGAGCCTGGTAGATGGCCGTGACGTACTCGGCCGAGCGCTCCGACCCGATGACTCCGGCCGACATCTGGTTCATGACGTAGGAGATCGTCAGGCCGCGATCGGGATGCATGACGGTCAGCGATCCACCCCAACCGCCCCAGAAACACGTACGCCCTTGGTCGATGTAGGGCAGCGACTGCGGCTCGGACCGTGCGTAGCCGATGCCCCACCGCATGGGGAGCCCCAGGACCAGGTCGACGCCGTGCGCTTGCTCCTCGAAGATCAGATCGATGGTCGACGGGCGGAGCAGACGCACTCCGCCGACCGAACCGCCGGCGGAGACGGCCGACAGGATCCGGCTGAGAGATCGGGCGTTGCCGTGCCCGTTGACGGCCCCGAGTTCCGCGCGCCGCCATGCGCGCGTGTTGGCCGTCGCCGCGTCGATGAGAGGGCGGGCGAAAGTCTTGACCATGATGTCGTCGGGGTCGGCCGCAGCAAAGTCGAAGGCGTACGGCGGTGGCGGGATGATCTCGGCGACCCTCGCGTCGTCATCAGGGCGCACACCGATCTGGAAATCAGCGCCCAGCGGGGCAGCGATCTCCGTCCGGATGAACTCGGTCAGCGACAGTCCCGAGACGCGCCGCACCAGCTCCCCGATGAGATGGCCCTGACTGTTGGAGTGGTACCCAGAAGCCGTACCGGGCGGCCACCACGGGACCTGGCGTGCCAGCCGGGCCGTGGCACCTGGCAGGTCGTACAGATCCTCCGTCACCACGGGCCCGTCCCAGCCCGAGAGACCGGAGGTGTGCGACATCAGATGACGCACCTCGATGTGGCTCTTGCCCTGGGCGGCGAACTCCGGCCAGTAGCGTGCAACAGGGGCATGGACGTCGAGCAGTCCGCGGTCCGCGAGCATCAGCGCGGCCAGATTGGTGACCATCTTCGTCGACGACCAAACGTTGACAATCGTGTCCCGCGTCCACTCCATCGTCTTCGCCGCATCCCGGTGGCCGCCCCACAGATCCAGGACCGACTCTCCCCGAAGGTCAACCGCAAGCGAAACACCTACCTCTTTCCCGTAGGCGATGTTCTCGTTGAGAAGCTCTCTCACTTCCTCGAGCCGCGCGTCGCATTCTCCGTCGACTACATCTGGCATGGCTGAACTCCCTGGCGTGAACGGCGAGAGACCACTGACCTGCCCTTTCACAGCACGCGAGAGCACTGTGACGCGGGTCACGATGCAACGTATGGTCGAATGTTGCAAGCGTCAATAGCCTGGACACGTCCCCGCGACAATCACATGAACACTGCGCGGACACTCCGCCGCCGTCCGCTCCCAAGCGAGCGCCCGGCCCTCGCCGCGCCGAAGGAGAAACCTGCCATGGTGAGCCTGCTGGACCCCGTCCGCCTCCGCGCCGATGCAGCCCCCGGGAGCGTCGCCGTCAGGGACGCCGGCGAGCACGTCAGCTACGAAGGGCTCCTCGAATCGAGCCTGCGTTTCGCCTCGATCCTCGACGCCCAGGGCGTCGCAGCCGGGGAGCGGGTCGTTCTCATCGCACCGTCGGTGCCGGCCTACGTCGTGGCCTACCTAGGCATCCAGGCAGCGGGCTGTGTCGTCGTGCCGATGAACACCATGTCGACGAGCGAAGAAGTCAGTTACGTCGTGCGCGACGCGCAGGCCTCACTGATCATCGCCTGGCACGAGGCGTCCGTATCCGCCCGGAAAGCGGCGGATACGCACCGGCTGCCTGTCGTCACTCTCGTGCATGGCATGTGGGAGGATCTGCCGCTCGCGCCCCCCACCGATCGGGACCCCGACGACACCGCGGCGATCTTGTACACGTCGGGCACCACCGGTCGCCCCAAGGGCGCCGAACTCACGGTCGCGAACATCTTGTCCGCCGCCCAGATCTCGGTGGAGTGCAGCCATGGAACAGCGGACGACCGGATCGGCACCGGGCTGCCGCTGTTCCACATCTTCGGCCAGATCTCGGTGATGATGGCCTCGCTCACCGCAGGGAGCTCCCTGTGCCTGGTGGCGCCCTTCAGCCCCGAGGCCATGATCGACGCCATCCGCACGCACCGGCTCACCATCGTCGCCGGCGTACCGACCATGTGGAACGCCATGCTGCGTTCATCCAGGGGCGAGGAAGGGAGCGGATTCGGCAGTATCCGTCTCGCTGTCTCCGGCGGCGCCCCGCTCCCCACGCCGGTGGCCCACGCGTTCGAGAGCCGTTTCGGGTGCGAGCTGCTCGAAGGGTACGGGCTGACCGAGACGACCTCCCAGGGAACCTTCAACGACCAGGGAGGAATCAGGAAGTCAGGCTCGGCGGGTCGGCCGGTGCCCCGGACGTCGGTGGAGGTCCGTTGCGAGAAGGGGTTGCCTCTCGGTCCGGGAGATGTCGGCGAGATTCACATCAGCGGCCCCTCGGTCATGAAGGGGTACTGGCGGCGCCCCGAAGCGACCGCGCAGGCCCTGAGCGATGGCTGGCTGCGGACAGGCGACCTCGGCATGGTCGACCAGGACGGTGATCTCTTCATCGTCGACCGCCTTAAGGACCTGATCATCCGGGGCGGGTACAACGTCTACCCCGGCGAGGTCGAGGAGATCCTCTACGAGCACCCGCACATCGTCGAGGCGGCCGTCGTCGGCGTACCGGACGAGCACTACGGCCAGGAGGTCGCCGCCGCGATCGTCCTGGACCAGTCGGCGTCCGTCACCGGGCCCGAGATCACCGAGTGGGCACGCGAGAGGATGTCAGCCTACAAGATCCCGCGTCTCGTCAGGTTTGTCGAGTCCCTGCCCAAAGGGCCCAGCGGGAAGATTCTGAAGCGGACCATCGACACCGACCGGTTCCGGCAGCCGGCTTCCCCGCCGGAGCAGGCGCCATGACGTACCGGCCCCTCCCTATACTCCGGTTGTGACTGCGAAACAAGAGGCGGGAAGACCGGTGGCGCGGCCCGGCGCACGCGAGGCGTTCAGCCTCGCCCTGAAGAAGTTCGTCAACGGTGACCGCCTGGACATGCAGGATCTCGCCGCCGAGCTCGGCGTGGACCGTACGACACTCTTCCGGTGGGTGGGCAATCGCGACACCCTGGTCGTCAACATCCTCACGACGCTGGCCGACCCCACCATCAAGAAGGCCGCCGAGGCGGCGAACGGCAGCGGAGGCGCTCGCGTCGCGCGGATCGCCGAGATCTACGCGCAGAAGATCATCGATGCCTCGTACTACCGGGCGTTCATGCAGCGCGAGCCGGAACGCTCACTGCGCCTGACCACCACCAAGGCCAGCCCGCTGCAGCAGCACATCGTGGAGAACTTCCAGAACCTGCTGCAGCAGGAGCGGGAGGGCGGGCACGAGTTCCCGCCGATGGACCTGCACGACCTGGCCTACCTCATCGTGCGGATCATCGAGTCCTTCATCTACGCCGACATCATCACCGGCGAGGAACCGGACTCCACCAAGGTCGGTGCGGCGATCGCCGCTCTCCTGACCACGTCCCCGGCCCGGTAGAAGACTCCACGCCCACGACCGGGGCGTACACAGAACCAGGACGGGTACGAAGACCACACCACAGCTCCTCGTACCCGCCGGGCCCGCGCGGGGCCTCGCTATGCGATGGAGGCTCCGCCGTCGACGATGACGGTGGATCCCAGCACGTAGTCGCCCGCGCGGGAGGCCAGGTAGATCGCCGCGGCGGCCATGTCCTCCGGCTCGCCGATGCGCCGGGACGGAATGTAGCCGATCACCTCCTCGGCGTGGTCCCGGGCGGCACGGTTCATCTCGGAGGCGAAAGCGCCCGGCGCGATGGCGCTGACGACGATCCCGCTCTTGACGAGTTCGAGCGCCATCCTCCGCGTCAGGTGGATCACACCGGCCTTGCTCGCGTGGTACGAGTAGGTCTCGCCCGGGTTGAGCGCGATCCCGTCCACCGACGCGATGTTGATGACCTTCGCAAGGTACGCGCCGGCCGACCGCACCAGGAACGGCTTCAGTGCCTGGGTCAGGAAGAACAGACCCTTGACGTTGAGGTCCATCACCTTGTCCCAGCCGGACTCGGGGAACTCGTCGAACGGGGCGGCCCACGCTGCGCCCGCGTTGTTCACCAGCACGTCCAGAGCCGACTCGCGCTCCGCGTACCTGGCCACGAGCTCATTGTTCCCCCGCACACTCGACACGTCGCCGGGGAGTGAATGGCACTCCCCCAGCTCCGAGAGCTCCCGGGCTGCGGCGTCGCACGCCTCCGCCTTGCGGGCGGTGATGTAGACGCGGGCCCCCTGAGCCAGAAAGCCCTCGGCGATCATCCTGCCGATGCCGCGGGAGCCGCCGGTGACCAGGGCGGTGCGGCCCTCCAGTGAGAACAAGCCAGTGGTGTCCATGTCGAACTTCCTGTTCGGTTACCTAGCAAGGTTGCAACATTCGCTGATATGTTGCAGGAAGGTACCGCCTCGACGATCGCGCCCACAACCCCCGCTGTTGATCTCTCGGAAGGCCCGAGCATGCCCGTCGCCCGCCCAGCGTCTCCGCAGCCCGTCGATACCGACTGGGCCACCGACTGGCTCGCCTCCTGTGGCCTGCAGGTCTCCCCTCCCCTCGCGGCCCGGCGCATCGGTGCGGGCCTTTCCAACCTGACGTACCGGATCGAGGACCGCGCCGGCCGCACCTGGTCCTGCGCCGACCGCCGTCGGGAACGCTCCTGGCCTCGGCCCACGACGTCCTGCGCGAAGCCCGCATCATCGACGCACTCTCGGGCAGCGCCGTGCCCGTCCCGCGCATCCACGGGACCAGGCACGACGCCGCCGGTGTGTCATGGGTGCTGATGGAACACCTCAACGGCGTGGTCATCGACGACATGGACACAGCCGCACGGACCCCGATCGCGAACGCGCCTCGATCGGACTGGACATGGCCGCCACTCTCGGACGCGTCCACGCCGTCGACCTCGAAGAAGCGCGCCTTCAGGACCTCGCCAGCCACGAGCCCTACGCCCCGCGCCAGCTGAAGCGCTGGAACCGCCAGTGGCAGGCGTCCAGAACCGGCGAACTTCCAGCGCTCGACAGCCTCACCCGGCGACTGGAACGGGCCATGCCCGCCCGAGAGGAAACGACCCTCGTGCACGGCGATTTCCACATCAAGAACGTCATCACCGACCACGGCGCGATCGTCGGCGTCCTCGACTGGGAACTCAGCACACTGGGAAACCCGCTGGCCGATGTCGGCACCCTGCTGGCCTACTGGCCCGCACACGGCGAATCGGAGATCAGCGACAGGACCTCCGCCTCCACCCTGCCCGGATTCCCCAGCCGGACCGCACTGGTCGACCAGTACGCGACCACCACCGGACGAGACACCTCAGATGTGGGCTTCTGGCACGTCCTGGGCCTGTGGAAGATCGCGATCATCGCCGAAGGGGTACTACGCCGCTCCCTCGACACCCCCGCCGACCGCGCGCGCACCGGCATCCCCACACGCGACGTCATCACCTCGCTCGTCAGCTACGCCCACGCCATCGCTGACGACGCCTCCCTCTGAACTTCCCGTGACCACCGGGGCGAAACCGCATCCGAAAGGGCAGAGCACCATGTCGCAGACTTCACCACTTCCGAACGAGGACCTTGTTCTCTCGCAGCGGCACGGGGCCGTCCTGCTGCTGACGTTCAACCGCCCGGACAAGCTCAACGCGTGGAACAACGACCTTGAGAACCGCTACTTCGCCCTGCTCGACGAAGCCGAGGCGGACCCGGACGTGCGGGCCATCGTCGTCACCGGGGCCGGCCGGGGATTCTGCGCGGGCGCGGACATGACCGACCTCCAGCGCGTGGACGAACTCGACGACTCCGGCCTTCCGGCCCGCCCCCGCCCTCGCGAATTCCCCCTCACCATCCGCAAGCCCATGGTGGCCGCAGTCAACGGGGCCGCCGCCGGACTCGGACTCGTCGAGGCCCTGTTCTGCGACATCCGCTTCTCCACATCCGACGCCAAGTTCACCACCGCCTTCGCCCGCAGAGGGCTCATCGCCGAGTACGGCGCCGCGTGGATCCTGCCTCGCCTCGTGGGCCCCAGCCGCGCGCTCGACCTGCTGCTGTCCGCCCGCGTGGTGCGCGGGGACGAGGCGCTGGCCATCGGACTGGTCGACCGCGTTGTGCCCGCGCAAAACCTCGTGGACGCTGCTGTCGCCTACGCGCAAGAGCTGGCAGAACTCAGCTCCCCCTGGGCGATGAGCGTCATCAAACAGCAGGTCCACAGCTCCTTGGACACCGACTTCGCGACAGCCGTGGCCCGCGCCGATGACCTCATGCAGGAATCCCTCCTGGGCCCGGACGTCGTCGAAGGCGTGACGAGCTACCTCGAGGGCCGCAAGCCCCGACTCCCCGGGCTGGCCGCGCGATGACCCGCCACCACGCCGCCCCAACCCTGCGGACCTTTCGCCAAGCAGTGCTGATCGACTTCGGCGGCGTCCTCACGACGAGCGTGCTCGATGCGTTCCGGGCCTTCGGCGAGGAAGAATGCCATGACCGCGATCTGCCCCTGCGCCTCCTCACCGAGGACGAACGGTCACGCAAACTGCTGAGCGCCCACGAAGAAGGCCACCTCAGCACCGAGGAGTTCGAGACCGGCTTCGCAGCCCGGCTCGAACTGCACGGCGCGACAGTGGAACCTCGGGATCTGGTGGCACGCATCCAGAAACGGCTGCGCCGGAACGAATCGATGGTCACCCTCGTCAACATTGTGAGAGCTCACGGCATCCGCGTCGGCCTGATCTCAAACTCCTTCGGCTCCGACACCTACGCCGGCTGGGACCTCGACTCACTGTTCGACAGCGTCACCATCTCCCGCCGGGAAGGAGTCCGCAAACCCTCGCGCCGCCTCTACCAAACAGCCTGCGACCGGCTGGGCTGCCACCCGACTGAGGCCGTCATGATCGACGATCTGAAGCAGAACATCGTCGCGGCAGAGCGTCTGGGGATGGCCGGCATCACCCATCGTGATACCGCAACCACCACCGCCGAGCTCGCCCAGCACCTCGGCCGACCACAAGCCGAATTCATGCCTGCCTCGCGCTGAACGGCTCTCGCGCGGCCGCCCTGGGTAGACCCATCTGCCCAGGCTGGGGTCGGCAGAGATACGACAGCGGCCGTGAGGACGAGGAGATCCAGGCGCACACCGAGGTCCCCATCGCCGCTCGCCGCTCGCCGCCCTGAACGGCACTGGCATCTTCGAGGTACGCCACCGAGGTAGCTGTGTCTGCTGAACAACGGCTCGCGCCTCTACGCCGACATGCTCCGCCCCGCGGAGGACGGCGACTACTCGGTGATCATGAGTTGCGGTATGTACGGCAAGGCCCCAGCTCCTGCCGCATCCCGGTTCCGTGGACGCGGGCGCGTCTCAAGACTGACTGCCGCGGGCCTCTCGCTCGTTCTCGGGGCCGCAGATGAAGCAGTCGATGACGCTGGCGGGAACTTGTCGCCGCTGCACATCCTGGTATGCGAGCACGAACCCGCTGAAGCCCTGCAACTGCTGGCCGCGGACGAGACGGACCTGTCCCTGACCTACGACTACGACCTGGCCCGGCCGATCCCGATCCCGCGGTGCACAGCACCGCACTGTGGACAGCCCCGTTGGGCCTGGGCGTCCCCGCCCAAGCCGATGTGCCCGAGACGACGGACACGCTGAGAGTCTTCGCCCGCTTCCGTGCGCACGACTGGATCGTCAACTCCCGCAACACCGCCGACGAAACGGTCCGGACGCTGGTCTCGATGGCCGGGTTCACATTCCGCAGCACCCACCAGGCCGACAGCCTCGACCTGGTACAGGGCGTGATCACCGCAGGGCTCGGCGTGGGACTGCTGCCGGTCGGCACGCCGACCTTCCCTCAGGTCCGCCTGATGCCGCTCACAGGCTTCAGGTGGCCTTGCGGGCCGACGCCATCGCCCGCCACGGCCGCCTCACCTGGCTTCCACTCGCTCTGGTCACCGATCTGCTCGCTCGACGCAGGTGACCGCAGCCGGCAACATCCCTGCCACGCCACCGCGAAAGCCTGCCAGCTAGCCTGCCACCTGGGGTGTTGCACTCACCCGCCCGGGCCACCGGTGCGGCAACCGACAGCAAGGAGATCGGTCATGACGAGTACGGCCCGCGCGAGCGTGCAGCATGTGCGGGCGGGAGACCCAGTCGGAGGCCGTCGGGTGCCTCACCCCCGTGGTGTGCGGACCGCGTTGCTGACACGCCGAGGAAGGAAGGCACCGATGGGCTCGACGACGCTGGCGACCACGTCTCTCTCCTCCTTGATCTCGCTGTCGCGGCGAAGCAGATCATCGAATGCTTGTCGGAGCCGACCTCACCTTGCCACCAACCCGATAACAAGGTAGGCAAGGCGCGGTGAGGGCGTCAGAGGTATTGCGGTCGGCGCTTGTTCAGGAACGCGGCGATTCCTTCGGCGGCCTCTTCGGCCGCGGCCGCGTGGCGGACCGCCAGGCTTTCCTGTCTGAGAGCGGCCTCGGCGTCGGCGATGGCCCTGTTCCTGATGAGGTGCTTGGTGGCAGCCATGGCTTCGGCCGGTCCGGCCCGCAGGACCGTGACGACTTCCTTGACGGCGTCGGCGAAGTCTTCGGCGGGAGCGACTCGCGCCACCAGGCCGAGTTCCTGTGCTTGGGCGGCCGTCAGGATCGGGTTCATCAGGGCCTGGTACAGCGTTCGGTGCAGACCGAGTGTCGAGGTGAGCAGGGTCGTTCCCCCGTTCGGGGTCAGACCGATCTTCGTGTAGCCGAGCGTGAAGCGGGCGCGCTCGCTCGCCACCAGGATGTCGGCGGCCGCCGCCAACGGCATGCCGGCACCTGCGGCGACGCCGTCGACGGCCGCGACGACGACGGCGTCCATGCGGATCAGTTCACTCACCACCCGGTGCAGGGCTTCGGCCAGGTCGTCGATGTAGGTGCGACGATCCGGTACTCGGTCGAACTCGCGTATGTCCCCGCCCACGCACCACGAACGCTCGTCACCCGAGAGTACGAGGACCTTGGCGCCCGCATCCGCCGCATATCTCACCGCATCGAGCAGTTCCGCGGCGCTCTGCAGCGTCAGGGAGTTCCCCGACGCGGGGCGGCTCATCGTCACGTACACGCATCCGGGCTCGGTCCTGACCACGAGCCCGTCGAACTTCGGGCACTGCATACACGCACTCCCTGGTGCTGAAAGGACGACTGGAGACAGCCGGCGAAGACCCCGCAGGGTCGCGCGGCCTTCGGCTTACGGCTCGCGCGGAAGACCGAGCGCGCGCTCCGCGAGAAGGTTGCGCAGCACCTCGGAGGTGCCACCCGCGATCGTGGCCATCCGGCACTGGAGGAACAGGTTGACCCCGGCCTCAGCCGTTCCGTCCGCGAAGGCGGCTTCTTCGGCGAGAAGCTCGAACGCGTAGTCGCCGACCTGGTGGGCGTGCTCCGCCACGACGAGCTTCGCGATACTTCCCTCGATCCCGGCCGGCCGGCCCTGAACGGCACGGAAGGCCGAGCGCTGGACCAGCGCCTTGACCCCCTCCGAAGACAGCGCCAGTTCCCCTACCTTGCGGACTAGTTGTACTGCCCAGCCAGGTTGGTCGAGTTTGTGCGACGACACGGTCTGAATCTGTAGGACGGCGAAGGCCTCCGGTTGTGGAGTGGAGCTG